>NZ_JBHTTU010000006.1:227461-267746 GCF_042794375.1 Kitasatospora sp. NPDC056531
CCTCCAGTGCGAGGTCCTCGTAGCCGAGCCGCTCGGCCAGCGGCCCAGGGGTGTTCCCCCCCCCCGGGGCGGGGGCCAACGAGACCACCGTGTGCACATTTTCCCCCACCCAGACCCCCCCCCCCCCCCGGGCGCCCGGCCCGCCCTCTCCGCTCAGCCCCCGGCGCCGACGCCGGGAACGCCCCCGGGTCCGCCGCCGTACGTCGAACGCCCTCACCCGCGCCCCCCGCCTCCGTAAGCCGAACGCCCCCGCATCCCCGCCGCCTCTCACTCGTTGGCCCCTACGTGTACAGCTACGACGTCTCCGCACCCTCCGGCCGGTCCGCCACCGCTCCCCGCTCGATCCCCGGGATGCGCCCGTCGTACGACGCGGAGCACCCCCACTCGACGACCCCGATCTACGACGAGCTGTACTCCGAGTACCGACGGCTGTTCCGCGCCCTGCCGGGCGACCGCTCCGGCGAGGAGGACCTGAAGTTCACCGGCTTCGCGGTCCGCGACGGCTACCCGCGGCTCGGCGAGCAGCGCCCCTACACGCCCCAGCAGCAGTCCTTCCACACCTACGCGGGCCAGCCGCCCGGCCTCCCCCAGTTCATGCCGGCCCAGCAGCAGCACTCCCAGCAGCAGCACCCCCACCCCGAGTCCGCCGTCCCCACCACCGCCCCCACCAGCGACGGCTTCGGCCAGGCCGCCCCGGCCGCACCGCCCGGCACCCAGTTCACCAACGGCCAGGGCTGGGTCGCCGCCGGGTACCTCGGCCCGGTCCCGCACGCCGTGCCCGCGCCGCCCCCGACCCCCTCCCCGACGCTCGGTACGGCTGCCGACCTCGCCGCCACCCCGGCCACCGGCGGTCGCCATCGCCAGATGCTCTCCCTCCCCCCGGGCCGCACCGGCGACCACCACTGACGCCCGTAAGAGCAACGCCCGTAAGAACGCCACCCGTAAGAACGCCACCCGTGAAGCAGCACGCGAAAACCGCACCCGGAAAACCGAAAGGGCCCCGCCACCACCGTGACGGAGCCCTTCCAACGCGGTCCGAGAACCACTACTTCTTCTTGCGCTTCTCCCGCACCCGCACCGAGATCGAGATCGGCGTCCCCACGAAACCGAACTCCTCGCGCAGCCGGCGCTCGATGAAGCGCCGGTAGCCCGCCTCCAGGAAGCCCGAGGCGAACAGCACGAAGCGCGGCGGACGGATGCCCGCCTGGGTGCCGAACAGGATGCGCGGCTGCTTGCCGCCCCGGATCGGGTGCGGGTGGGCGGCCACCAGCTCGCCGAGGAAGGCGTTCAGACGCGCGGTGGGGATGCGGGTCTCCCAGCCCTCCAGCGCGGTCTCGATCGCCGGGACGAGCTTCTCCATGTGCCGGCCGGTCTTGGCCGAGACGTTGACGCGCGGGGCCCACTGCACCTGGACGAGGTCCCGCTCGATCTCGCGCTCCAGGTAGTAGCGGCGCTCCTCGTCCAGCTGGTCCCACTTGTTGTAGGCGACGACGACGGCGCGCCCGGCCTCGACGGCCATCGAGATGATCCGGGTGTCCTGCTCGGCGAGGGTCTCGCTGGCGTCGATCAGGACGACCGCGACCTCGGCCTTCTCCAGCGCGGCGGCGGTGCGCAGCGAGGCGTAGAAGTCGGCGCCGGCGGTCAGGTGGACCCGGCGGCGGATACCGGCGGTGTCCACGAACTTCCAGGTCTTGCCGCCGAGTTCGATCATCTCGTCGACCGGGTCACGGGTGGTGCCGGCCAGCTCGTTGACGACGACGCGCTCCTCGCCGGCGACCTTGTTCAGCAGGCTGGACTTGCCGACGTTGGGGCGGCCGATCAGCGCGATCCGGCGCGGGCCGCCGGGGGCGGCGTCGCCGAAGGTCTGCGGCGGGGCCTCGGGCAGGGCGTCCATGACGGCGTCCAGCAGGTCGCCGGAGCCGCGGCCGTGGAGGGCGGAGACGGGGAACGGCTCGCCGAGGCCCAGCGACCACAGGTAGGCGGCCTCGGCCTCGGTGGACGGGCCGTCGACCTTGTTGGCGCACAGGACGGTCGGCTTGCCCGCCCGGCGGATGATCTTGATCAGGGCTTCGTCGGTGTCGGTGGCGCCGACGGTGGCGTCCACGACGAACAGCACCGCGTCGGCCTGCTCGATGCCCAGCTCGGCCTGCGCGGCCACCATGGCGTCGATGCCGAGGACGTCGATCTCCCAGCCGCCGGTGTCGACCACCTTGAAGCGGCGGCCGTTCCAGCTGGCCTCGTAGGTGACCCGGTCGCGGGTGACGCCCGGCTTGTCCTCGACGACGGCCTCGCGGCGGCCGATGATGCGGTTCACCAGGGTCGACTTGCCGACATTCGGGCGGCCGACGACGGCCAGCACGGGCAGCCGGACGTGCTCGGCGCCGTCCACGCCGTCGAAGCCGTCGAGGTCGAAGCCCTCCTCGGCGGCGAGGGCCATGAACTCGGCGTAGTCGGCGGCGTCCAGCTCACCGTGCCCGGTGGCGGAGTGCTCTGCGGTCATGTTCGTCTGTTCCGTTTCCCGGCCCGGCCCTTCCCAGGGGCGTGCCGTGCGTACCTGCCCCGCTCGGGGCAGCGCGATGGTTTCCTCCGCGGCACCCTGACGGCCCGCGGTTCATTCAGTGTCGGATGACCAGATGGCCGGACGGCCAGTCGGTCAGTCGGTCAGTTGGTCGGTAGGTCAGACCGAGTCGGTAGGTCAGACCGAGGACAGCCCGGCCCGTTCCTCCACCAGCGCGGCGATCCGGTCGATCACCTGCTCCAGGGTGAGCTCGCTGGTGTCCACCAGCACCGCGTCGCCGGCCTGGGTCAGCGGCGCCGTCTCGCGCGAGGAGTCGGCGGCGTCGCGGCGGGCGAGGTCGGCGGCCATCGCGGTGATGGTCGCCTCGTCCACGCCCTTGGCGCGCAGCTCGGCCGCCCGGCGCTCGGCCCGAGCCCGCTCGGAGGCGGTCAGGAAGACCTTGACGGTGGCCTCCGGGAACACCACGGTTCCCATGTCCCGGCCCTCGGCGACGATGCCGCGCTCGGCGACCTCGGCGCAGCCGCGCTGCAGCTCCACCAGCCGCGCACGCACCGCCGGCACCGCGGCCACGGCGCTGACCTGCGCCGTCACCTCGGGGCCCCGGATCGGGCCGGAGACGTCCTGGCCGTCCACCGTGATGGTGGGACCGTCGGCGTCCGTGCCCGACACGATCACCGGCTTGCCGCACGCGACGGCCACCGCCTCCGCGTCATCGACGTCGACGTCGTTGGCCTGCATCCACCAGGTCATCGCCCGGTACATGGCGCCGGTGTCCAGGAAGCTCAGGCCCAGCCGGGCGGCGACCGCCCGCGAGACGGTCGACTTGCCGGAGCCGGAGGGTCCGTCGATGGCGACGACGACCGGGGCGTGCGCTCGGTCGGCAGTGTCCACGGGGGCGAACCTCTCTCTGAGCATGGAAGCCGACGCCTGCGCGGGCGGACGGCCGGGGATTTGTCTCCCTCAAGGTTAATGGACCGCCGCCCGCACCCGTTCCGCCGCCCGCTCAGCGCCCCATCAGCCGCTGCAAGGCCGGCTCCAGCCCCGGCCCGAGGGTCAGCATGAAGATGATGTCCCCGGTCGAGCGGTCGAGGAAGCCGCGGTACCAGTTCTCGTCGCCGACCGGGCGGAACAGACAGTCCCCCGCGAAGTTGACGACCGCAGCCGGGCGTCCTCGGGGCGTCAGGCCGTCCCGGGACTCGACGAACAACTCGCGATCCGTACTGATCAGCCGGGCGACCTCCACACCGGTCACCTCCCGCACCCGCTCGATCGTCCACCCCTCCGGCAGCTGCGCCGCGGCCAGCCGAGCCTGCTCGGCTGCCGGGTCCACGGCCTCCCGCTCCACCTCCAGCACCGCGTTCCCGAGCCGGGGCCGTACGTACTCGCCGTCCCGCTCGATGCCGAGCGCCCCGCCGACGAAGGCCATCCGCCGAATCCCGGCCGGCGTCTGCCACTCGAAGGGCACCTTCGACACATGCGACGGGAAGGCGTTCTCGGTGAACCGCGTCCGCCCGTCCCGCCAGCGGAAGTCCGTGCGCGCCTTCGGCCCCGACAGGGTCTGGGTGTGGGCGAAGAAGGCGGTGATCCACCCGGAGACGAAGTCGCCACCGGACTCCGAATCCCACTTGTAGAGCGAGCGCCAGAACTCCTGGTCCACCGGCCCGCCCGCCGCCGTCGCCGTGATCTCCGCCACCACCGGCCGCAGCTCGGCGAACCACGGCCCGAGCGGCTCGAACCACTCCACGAGCTCCCCGACCCGCCGCGCCAGCAGCGCCCAGTCCTCGGCCGTGCCCTCCAGCCGGATCCGCGGGATGCCGCACAGCGTGATCCAGAGGAACTCGTAGTACGGGCTGACCACGTCCATCAGCGCCACCAGTGCCGCCGAGGCGTCGTCCGGCGTGGTGGTCGAGAAGGTCGGCTGGAACAGCTCCACCAGTTCCGGCCCGATCGCCGCCGCAAGCGGATCCCGCACCAGCCGGATCGACCGCGCCCAGTCCGGATCCGCGTCCAGCAGGCTGTCGTCCCGGACCACGATCGTCTGCTTCGCCCCAGGGGCCGAGGCGAACACGCCCTCGTAGTACCCGGCGTTCAGCCGCACGTGCACCGCGACCTCGTGCACCACCGCGTACCAGAGCACGTCCGGCGACAGGCTCAGCGGCAGGTGCCCGCTGAACGCCAGGTGGACGGCGCGCAGCAGCAGGCTCCAGGTCGGCTCGCCCTCGCCCTCCGGCCGCCGCTCACCCGGCGCCGCCAGCAGCGTCTCCGCACTGCGGTGGTGGACGGTGAATTCCCCGCCCACCACCGCGGCCAGGAACCCGTCGTTCCCGACGACTTCCAGTTGGGCCGCGTCGCCCGGCTCCCGCCCGTCCCCGAGCGGAACGTCGACAATCACGCCTGTCCCCCCTCATCCGACAAGACCTCGGTCCCGCAACGGACCTCAGTCCCGAACGCTCCACCCGCCCGCCCGCAGCGCCGCCGCGAGCCGCTTGACCGCCGTCGGCGCCACCGCCAGCTGGACGAAGCCGACCTGCTTCCCGTCCGAGTGCTCGATGACGACGTCCTCGATGTTGACCCCGGCGTCGCCGACCTCCCCGAACAGCCGCCCCAGCTCGCCCGGCTGGTCGCCGAGCACCACCGCGACCGTCTCGTACCGGGTGGGCGGCGCGCCGTGCTTGCCGGGGATGCGGGCCTGGCCGGTGTTGCCGCGCCGCATGACCGCCTCGATGCCCTGGGCGCCGGCCCGGCGTTGGCCCTCCTCGACCGCCGCGAGGGCGCGCAGCGCGGTGACGGTCTCGCCGAGGTCGGCGGCGACCTCCTCCAGCACGTCGGCGACCGCGCCCGCGTTGGCGGACAGGATGTCGACCCACATCGCGGGGTTGGAGGCGGCGATCCGGGTCACGTCGCGCACGCCCTGGCCGGAGAGCCTTATGGCCGTCTCGTCGGCGTGCTCCAGCCGTGCCGCGACCAGCGAGGACACCAGCTGCGGGGCGTGCGAGACCAGGGCGACGGCCCGGTCGTGCTGGGTCGCGTCCATCACGATCGGCATGGCGCCGCAGAGCGCGACCAGCTCCAGCGCGGCGTTGAGCGTGTCGGTGTCGGTGTCGGCGGTCGGGGTGAGCACCCAGGGGCGCCCCTCGAACAGGTCGGCGCGGGCGGCCAGCGGGCCGGAGCGCTCCCGGCCCGCCATCGGGTGACTGCCGATGTAGTGGACGGTGTCGCAGCCGAGCGCCGCGACCTCGCTGCCCGGACCGGCCTTCACGCTGGCCACGTCGGTGTACCAGTGCGCCAGGTTGCGGCGCTGGCAGTCGGCGAGCACCTTGCCGACCAGGGCGGGCGGGACGGCGATGATCGCCAGGTCGACCGGTCCCTCGGCCGGCTCGGTGATGCCCGCGCCGAGCGACTCGGCGGTGCGGGCGGCGTCCGGGTCGGCGTCCTCCAGATGGACGGTCAGACCGCGTGCGGACAGGGCCAGGGCGGCGGAGGTGCCGATCAGTCCGGTACCGACGACGACGGCAGTGCGCATGGCGGGTGGCTCTCCTCGATCACGGTTCTCGACTCGACGGTTCGACGATCCTCTGACGATTCTCGCCGGGTGCCGGGACCGGCCGGGAGCACCCGCGCCCATCCTCCCACCCGCCGGACCCCGGCCGCGGCCCCGGCCCCGTCCCCGCCGGCGACGGCAACCGCGGCGCCCCGGCCCCCGTCCCACACAGTGCACACGCCGCGCCCCGGGAAATCCGGCGACGCCCGCCCCGACCCGGGGCAGACTGGCCGCCCGGGGGCCGACGCGGCACGACGGCGCCCGGCGGGACGCGCCGCACCGGACGCGAACGAAGGGGTTGCGCATGGACGATCAGCACAGCAGTCACACCGGGCCGTCGAAACCGCCGGCCGTACCGGCGCACCCGTCGGTGCTGGACTCCGTCGTGGTGTACGCCGAGGGCGCGGTGTGCCGCCGCCGGGCCACCGTCCCGGTCCCGCCCGGCGGACGGCTGCGGCTGACCGGCCTGCCCGACTCGATGGACGGCAACTCGCTGCGCGCCCGGGTGCTCTCCGGCCCCGCCGGCACGACGGTCACCGAGGCTCGCCTCGAAACCCTCGCCGAACTCCTCGAACCAGGTGAACTCCCTACCCTGCGCCGCGAGTTGGACGAGGCCATGGAGCGCCAGAGCGCGCTGAACGAGCGCCACCGGCTGGTGCTGGCCGCGATCGCCGAAACCGCAGCACTGCGCGCCGTCCCGCCGCAGCGCCGCCACGGCGAGCCGCTGCGCCGCACCCCCGCCGAGGCCTGGCTGGAGCTCGCCGACTTCGTCGACGAGCGGCTGGCCCGACTCCAGGAGCGCGCCGAGCAGCTCACCCAGGACATCGAACTCGCCAACCACGAGCGCGAGTTGGCGGCCGACCGGCTGGATCGGGCGTCCACCGCCGAGCGGACCGCGCTGATCGAGACCGTCGACACCGTGCTGCTCACCCTGCACACCACCGACCCGGCCGACACCGAACAGCCCGACCTGGAGCCGGAACTGGAGCCCGGCCCGGGGCCAGACCGGGAGCTGGAACTGGAGCTGGAGTACAGCGTCCCCACCGCCCGCTGGGTGCCCGCCTACCGCCTCTCCTACCGCACCGGCTCCGACACCGGCCACCTCGTCCTGCGCGCGGCCGTCGCCCAGCACACCGGCGAGGACTGGACGGGCGTCCGACTCGCCCTGTCCACCGCCGACCTCGACCGCCGCACCGACCTGCCCAAGCTGAGCTCGCTGCGGATCGGTCGCGGCCAGCCCGCCCCGCCGCCCTCCGGCTGGCGCGAGCCCCCGGCCGGCCTGTCCGACCTCTTCACCGGCTACGACGCGGCCACCGCCACCCGCACCGCCGCCGAGCGCAACACCCCGCTCCCGGTGTCCGCCCCCGTCGCCGCCAAGGCCGCCCGGATGGCCGGCCGTCCCGGCGGCGCCCGCCCCGAGCTGCTCGCGGACGAGGCGGCGCCAGCCGGCCCGTCCGGCGGCGGCTTGCTGAGCGTCCAGGAGCCGGGCCAGGCGCCACCCCAGGCACCACCCCAGGGGGCAGTGCCCGCGCCCCCGCCGCCCGGCTTCGCCGGCTACGGCGCCCCGCCCGCGCTCTCCGCACCCGCAGCACCGATGCCCCAGGCCCCCGGCGGCGCCATGCCGGCGGAGCCCCACCGAGCGCGGCTCCGCAGCCCGCGCGCCACCCCGCCCCCGGCCACCGGCGGCTTCGCCCTCGACACCACCCTGCTCGACTACCCCGACCTCCTCCTGGCCGGCCCCGACGCCCCCGCCGGCCGGCGCGGCACCCTGCGCCCCAACCCCGTACGGGTCGAGCGCGACGAGCTGAAGCGGTTCCTCCCCGGCGGCCGCGAGGGCGGCCGGCTCCGCGACCTCACCCTCCCCCGCCACGCCGTCCCGCCCCGCGAGTCGGCCGGCTCCTTCGACCACCGCTTCGACGCCGCCGCCCCCGCCGACATCCCGTCCGACGGCACCTGGCACACCGTCACGGTGGACGAGATCCCGCTCTCCGTCCGCCCCGAGTACGTCACCGTCCCGGCCGTCGAGGAGAAGGTGTACGCGACCCTGGCGCTCGCCAACCGCACCGACCGCGCCGTGCTGGCCGGCCCGGTCGAGGTCACCGTGGACGAGGAGTTCCTGCTCACCGCCGCCCTGCCCACCCTCGCCCCCGGCGGCACCCGGCGCCTGGGCATCGGCGTCACCGAGAGCATCGAGGTGGCGCGCCGCACCGAGCTGCGCGAGTCCGCCACGGGCATGCTGAAGGGCAACAGCACCGTGCTCGACCACCGGGTGCACGTCCAGCTGGCGAACCGGCTCGGCCGCGCCGTCACCGTGGAGGTCCGCGAGCGCGTGCCGGTCACCTCCGACGCCGAGATCCGGATCGAGGAGCGCGCCGACTGGCACGCCCCGACCGAGCCGGCACCGGGCTGCCCGCCCAGCACCCGGCTCTGGCGGGTCGACCTGCCGCCGGGCGGCCGCACCGAGCTGGACGGCGGCTACCAGATCAAGATCCCGGCCGGAAAGGCCATCGTGGGCGGAAACCGGAGGAACTGACAGATGACCGGAGCACCCATGCCTCCTCAGGGGACCCCCCTCCCCGTCACCGCCGTCACCTGCCTGGAGGACCGCGCCCAGGTCGAGCGCACGGTGACCGTCGAGCTCGCCGAGGGCGTCCAGCGGCTGCGGCTCGGCCCGCTCACCGCCCTCGCGGTCGACCGCACCCTGCGCGCCGAGACCGCCGCCCCCGGCACCCGGGTGCTGGAGGCCCGGCTGGTCCGCACCTGGAGCCCGCGCGCCCCGCTGCCGCCCGGCCCGGAGGACTCCGTGCTGCGCCACCGGCTGCACGGTCTGGAGGCCGAGTCGCGCCTCGCGGACCAGACCCGGGCCCGGCTGGAGGCCCGCCTCGCCCTGCTCGCCCAGCTGAGCGCCGACCTGCTGCGGGAGATCGGCGAGGGCGCCGGCGTCGGCGAGATCGAGCGCACCCGCTGGGCCCGCGAGCTGGACCGGGTGGACTCCGAGCGCGAGCGCTACGGCGAGGAGCTGCGTGCCACCCATTCCCGGCTGCGCCACCTGGACCACGAGCGCTCCCAGGCCCTGATCGCCCTGGACGAGGCCGAGCAGGAGCCCGCCGAGCTGGTCGCCCACCTGGAGCTGACCGTCGAGGCCGAGCGGCCGGGCCCGACCGGGCTGACCGTCAGCCACCTGGTGCCCTGCGCGCTCTGGCGCCCGTCCTACCGGGCCACCCTGGACGACGACGGCGGCCTGCGCCTGGAGTCGGAGGCGGTGGTCTGGCAGCGTACCGGCGAGGACTGGACCGGGGCCCGGCTCACCTTCTCCACCGCCCGTTCCGCCCTCGCCACCGACCCGCCCGCGCTCACCGAGGACCTGCTGACACTGCGCGAGCGCACCGACGAGGAGCGCCGCACGGTCGAGGTCGAGCTGCGCGAGGAGGAGATCAGCACCCTCGGCCCGACCGCCGCCGTCCCCGGTCTGGACGACGGCGGCGAGGTACGGGTGCTGCCCGCCCCCGCCCCGGCCACCGTCCCCTCGGACGGCCGTGCGCACAAGGTCCCGCTGGGCGCCTTCACCGGCCCGGCGAACGGCGAGTACGCCTGCGCCCCGGAGCTGTCCCCGCTGGTCACCCAGGTGGTCCGGTTCCGCAACGCGGCCGGGCACCCGCTGCTGGCCGGCCCGGTCGAACTGGTCCGCGGCAGCGGCTTCACCGGCCGCGGCGAGCTGCGCTTCACCGCCGCCGGGGCCGACGCCGAGCTGTCCTTCGGCAGCTCGGACGGCTACCGGGTGGTCCGCGAGACCGAGGAGCGCCGGGCCACCGCCGCCCTGACCGGCCGCCAGACCACCACCCGCACCGTCCGGCTGCACGTGTCGCGCTTCTCCGGCCCGGAGGAGCACGGCGAGCAGCTGGTCACGCTGCGCGAACGGGTGCCGGTCTCCGAGGTCGCGGCGGTGGAGGTACGGCTGCGCAAGGAGGAGTGCTCCCCGCCGCCGGACTCCTTCGACGCCGAGGGCATCGTGCGCTGGGACGTCCCGCTCGGCCCGGGCGCCCGCCGCACCCTCACCCTGGTGTACGAGATCTCGGCCACCGCCAAGGTGGCCGGGCTGTGACCGAAGCGCCCAGGCTGTGACCGAAGCGGCCGAGCCGTGACCAGCGGCCGGGCCATGACGCCCGACCGCTCGTGACGACCGCTCAGGACTGAAACGGGTAGAAAAGGAACATGATCCTCCACCTCGCTCCCCTGGACGACTGGCTGTCCGACCCCGGCCGCCCGTACGCCGCCGCGTCACTGCTCACCGACGGGTTCATCCACTGCTCCGCGGACGAGCAGACGGCACTCGCGGTGGCCAACGCCTTCTTCCCCGACACCCCCGACCCGCTGATGGTGTTGCTGATCGAGGAGTCGCTGGTGGAACCGATGGTCAAGTGGGAGGCCCCGCACGGCGCACCGCCGCCCGGGGCCACCCCCGGCATCCTCTTCCCGCACATCTACGGCCGGCTGAACCGCTCCGCCGTGGTCGGCCTGGAGAAGGTCGAGCGCGGCCCGGACGGCCGCTGGGTCTCGCTCAGCCCCTGGAGCTGACCGGCTCCGGGGCGCCGCTCACAGCCATCCCCGCTCCCGGGCCGCCATCCCGGCCTGGAAGCGGGTGGTGGCCCCCAGCGAGCGCATCAGGGTCTGCAGCCGCCGCTGGGTCGTCCGGGCGCTCCAGCCCAGCGAGCGGGCGATCGACTCGTCGGTCAGCCCCGCCGCCAACAGGCCCAGCAGCTTGCGGTGGTCGGCCTCCGGCTCCGGCGAGGCGTCCCCGGTACCGATCGCGGCCTGCAGCTGCACGGCCCGCTCCCACTCCGCCTCGAACAGCGTGTCCAACGCCTGGAGCAGCGCCGAGGGGTGGATCACGTACGCGGCGTCCAGCACGCTGTCGCCGACGCTGATCGGGATGATCGCCATCCGGTCGTCCGAGATGATCATCTTCATCGGCAGGGTCGGCCGTACCCGGGCCTCCTCCCCGTCCGTGACGCCGACCAGGATGTTCTTCTCCAGCCGGCCGGGCCAGGCCACCGCCTCCCGGTCGTAGATGGTCCGGAACTTCAGCCCCTCCCGCAGCCGCCGCCGCTGCAACGGCATCGGCGCCACCGGGTCCTGGATGTACGGCGGGCGGTCGAAGCCGCGGACCTGGTACTGGCTGGTCTCGGTGATGTGCTCAAGCCGCTGGGCGATCGCCTCGCCGCCGGTCAGCACCTCCACCGAGTGCGCCGGGTCGGTGTAGCGCGAGGCCTCCCGGAAGGCGTCCATCAGCCGGTGCATCTCGGCCCGGGCGTGCCGCAGCTCGGACTCCCGGTGGCCGATCAGGGTGCCGATCGCCACGTCCGGGGCGACTGCCAGGAAGCGCTGCCGGTCCACCGGCGCGCGGGTGGCCATGCCCTGCTGCGCCAGCCGGTCCAGCGCGCGCACGCTCTGCGGGAGCGTCAGGCCGCAGCTCTCGGCCAGCTCCTCCGCGGTGGACTGCGGATTGGCCACCAGCGCCGCGTAGACCTGCCCGTCCGGCTCGGCCAGCCCCAGTGGTCCGAGGGCCTGTCCGGCCGACCGCCCCAGTACTGCATCGGACACGACGCCGTCTCCCCCTGCTCGCCCCGTACACCCCACCGGCGCCCGTTCTGGCGCAGTCCCGCCACAGGGCGGGGTGGTGGTCCGGTGGCCATCCTCGGCCACGGATCATGACGCTGACAAGGCCGTGACCAGGGGGTGCGTCCCGACTCACATACACGCGGGAGGGCCCCCCGCCACCACGGGCGGGGGACCCTCCGACGAACGACCGGTGAAACCCGGGGGACGGACCCCAGGGCCTACAGGCCGACCTCGCGCATCAGCTGGCCGACCTCCGGGTTGGTCAGACGGCGCAGCCAGCCCGACTTCTGGTCGCCGAGCGCGATCGGGCCGAAGTGGGTGCGCACCAGCTTCTCGACCGGGAAACCGACCTCGGCCAGCATCCGGCGGACGATGTGCTTGCGACCCTCGTGCAGGGTCACCTCGACCAGGTAGTTCTTGCCGACGTTGGAGACCACCTTGAAGCTGTCGGCGCGCGCGTAGCCGTCCTCCAGCTCCACGCCCTGGGCCAGCTGCTTGCCCAGGTCGCGCGGGATCGGGCCCTGGATCGCGGCCAGGTAGGTCTTGGTCACGCCGTAGCGCGGGTGGGTGAGGCGGTGGGCCAGCTCGCCGTGGTTGGTGAGCAGGATGATGCCCTCGGTCTCGGTGTCCAGGCGGCCGACGTGGAACAGCCGGGTCTCCCGGTTGGTCACGTAGTCGCCCAGGCACTGGCGCCCGTCCGGGTCCTCCATGGTGGAGACCACGCCGGCCGGCTTGTTGAGCGCGAAGAACAGGTAGGACTGGGTGGCGACGGTCAGACCGTCGACCTTGATCTCGTCCTTGTCGGGGTCGACCCGCTTGCCCTGCTCGGTGACGCGCTTGCCGTTGACCTCGACCCGGCCCTGCTCGATCAGCTCCTCGCAGGCGCGGCGGCTGCCGACGCCGGCCCGGGCCAGCACCTTCTGCAGGCGCTCTCCCTCGGGCTCGCCGAAGGTCTTGGGCAGCTTGACGGCCGGCTTGTCGTGCCGGGCGAGGACGGCGTCCTCGATCTTGGCCTGCAGCTCGCGCGAGCGCTGCGGCTGGCGGCGCGGGTCGCCCGGGGCGCCCTGGCCCTCACGGCGCGGGCGCGGGGCCGGGCCGGGGCGCCGACCGGCGAAGCCGCCGCGGGCCGGGGTGGCGTTGGGGCCGCCGCCGTACTCGGGGCGGTCGTACTTGCGCTCCTCGGGCCGCAGCGGGCGGTCCGGGTAGCGGCGGTCGTCGCGCCGGTCGTCCCGCCCGTACGAGCCGCCGCGCGAACCCGAGCCACCGCCGTACGAGCCGCCGCGCGAGCCCGAACCCGAGCCACCGCCGTACGAACCCCCGCGCGAGCCCGAGCCGCCGCGGCCGCCGCCGCTGCCGCCGTAGGAGCCGCCCCGGCCCCCGCCCTGTCCGCCGCGACCGCTGCCGCCGCCGCTGCTGTTCCTGCCGTTGCCACTGCTACGCATCAAAGTGTCCGTACGTCGTTCCGTCTGGGATGTGCGGTCGTTTCGGCCGACCTCACCTCCCCCTACCGATCAGGCGCTGCCCGACCGGCCTCGCCACTGCCGTCCGCGGCCTGCGCGGCAGCGGAGGCGACCGCCTCCGCGATCATCGTGCCCTCCAGGGACTCCGCTTCCACGTCGTCGACCTCGGGCAGGAAGGGAGCGAGCTCCGGCAGCTCGTCCAAGCCGCGGAGCCCCATCCGTTCCAGGAAGTAGTTCGTCGTCCGATACAGGATCGCACCTGTTTCGGGCTCGGATCCGGCCTCTTCCACCAGTCCTCGCTGTACCAGGGTACGCATCACGCCGTCACAGTTCACACCGCGGACGGCGGAAACCCGCGATCTGGACACCGGCTGCCGGTACGCGACCACGGCCAGGGTCTCCAGCGCGGCCTGGGTCAGCCGGGCCTGCTGGCCGTCCAGAAGGAAGCGGTCGACGGCCCGGGCGCAGCTGTCCCGGCTGTAGAACCGCCAGCCGCCGGCCACCAGCCGCAGGTCGAAACCGCGGCCCGCCGCCTCGTACTCGGCGGACAGTTCGCGCAGCGCCGCGGCCACCTCGGCCCGCGGCCGCTCCAGCACCCCGGCCAGCCGCTCCTCGGTGACCGGCTCGTCGACGACCATCAGGACGGCTTCCAGCTCGGCCCGCAGCCCGGGCCCGGCCGGCTCCTCCGGCTCCTCCGGCTCCCCCGGCACGTCGGAAGCCGACGGGGCCGACTTCTGGTGCACCACCCGCGGCTCGGTGCCCACCGAAGCCGCCGGAGGAGCCGCCACAGGCGACGCCGCGGGCTCCGGCAGCAGCTCGAAGGCCGGCTCCAGCCACTCCTCGGCCCGCGGCTGCCCCGGCAGCCCGAGCGGGCGCCGCACCGGCCGCCCGCCGTCGTTCCCGGCACTCATCGCCGCCCGTCCTCCTGCGCCTCACCCGAGACCTCGCCCGCAACCTCGTCCACGACCTCGTCCGCGGCCTCGCCCGGCGGCCGGTCGAACTCGTCCGTCACCTCGACCGCGCCCCGGCCCTCCTCGGCCACCCAGCGCACCCGCAGCTCCCCGAGCGCCTCCGGCTGCTCGAAGGCGAGCACCCGCTCCCGGTACAGCTCCAGCAGCGCCAGGAACCGGGCGACCACCACCAGGGTGTCCGGCGCGTCCGCGACGAGCTGCTGGAAGGAGGCCTCCCCGAGGCCGGTGAGCAGGTCGACCACCAGCCCGGCCTGCTCGCGCACGCTGACCGGCGGGGTGTGGATGTGGTCGACGTACACCACGGGCTTCGGCTTGGGCTCCATCGCCCTGGCCGCCAGCTGGGCCAGCCGCTCCGGCCCGACGGTGATCACCACCTCGGGCAGCAGCTCGGCGTGCCGGGGCTCCAGCCCGACGGTCCGCGGCCGTCGCAGCAGCTCGGCCGCCCAGCGCTCGCCGAACAGCGCCGCCGCCCGCTTGTACGCCCGGTACTGCAGCAGCCGCGCGAACAGCAGGTCCCGCGCCTCCAGCAGCGCGAGGTCCTCCTCGTCCTCGACCTCGGCCGCGGGCAGCAGCCGGGCGGCCTTGAGGTCCAGCAGGGTGGCGGCCACGACAAGGAACTCGGTCGCCGCGTCCAGGTCCCAGTCCGGCCCCATCGCCCGGATGTACGCCATGAAGTCGTCCGTCACCGTGGCCAGCGCCACCTCGGTGACGTCCAACTTGTGCTTGGCGATCAGGCCGAGCAGCAGGTCGAAGGGGCCCTCGAAGTTGTCCAGCCGTACCCGGAAACCGCCCCGGGACTCCTCCTCGGTGGGGTTCACGGCGGTGGCGGCTGGTTCGACGGTGCTCGGCATGACGGTCCATCTTCACCCGGCCCCGCCGCCGACCCCGCCGCGGGGCCGTCGACACGCCGCCCGACGGACGCCAGGCCCCGGCCGACGGCCTCGGCGCCCGGTCGCCCGGCCGGCGCCCGGCGGACAGCCCTGGGCGCCGTCCTACCGGCCGCGCAGCCGCCGGACCAGGATGGAGGCCTCGCCGCGCTGCTCCAGGTCCGCCAGGACGACCGCGATGGCCTCCCGGACGATCCGCCCGCGGTCCACGGCCAGGCCGTGCTCGCCGCGCAGCACCAGCCGGGTGTGCTCCAGGTCCATGAGCTCCTCGGCGGAGACGTACACGGTGATCTTCTCGGCGTGCCGCTCGCGCCCGCTCGGGCGGCGCGGCGCGCGTCCCCGCGGCCGGGCGCGCCCGGCGGCACCGGTCTGCTCCTCGGTGGCACCCGCGTGCGCCCGGCCCGCCGGGGCGGCTGCGGCGCCACGGCCGCCGGGGACGGCGCCCTGGTCCCCGGCCTGCCGCTGGACGGGCGGCTGCGCGGGCGAGGGCACCCCGGCGGCCGACTGCTGCTCCTGCCGGTCGTCCCGGGCGCCCTCGGCGCCGTCCGTGCCGTTGACGGTCCGCGCGGTCTCCGGTCTGGATGCCTCGGCGGCCGGACGCGGCGCGAGGGACGGCGACAGCGCCATCCCGCCGGTCGTCCGGAACAGCTCGTCGGCACCCGGGAGACTCACTCGGCGGGGCGGCACCGGTCGAGCACCTCCCTGGCGAGCTGGCGGTAGGCGGCGGCACCGACCGAGTTGGTGGCGTACGTCGTGATGGGCTCGCCGGCGACGGTGGTCTCCGGGAAGCGCACGGTCCGCCCGATGACGGTGTGGAAGACGTGCTCACCGAACGCCTCGACGACCCGCGCCAGCACCTCACGGCTGTGCACGGTGCGCGAGTCGTACATGGTCGCGAGGATGCCGTCCAGGCGCAGCTCGGGGTTGAGCCGCTCACACACCTTCTCGATGGTCTCGGTCAGCAGCGCGACCCCGCGCAGCGCGAAGAACTCGCACTCCAGCGGCACGATCACGCTGTGAGCGGCCGTCAGCGCATTGACCGTCAGCAGGCCCAGCGAGGGCTGGCAGTCGATGATGACGTAGTCGTAGTCGGGCAGCAGCGGCTTCAGGGCGCGCGCCAGCGCGGACTCCCGGGCCACCTCGCTGACCAGCTGCACCTCGGCGGCGGAGAGGTCGATGTTGGAGGGCAGCAGGTCCATGCCCGGGACGGCCGTCTTCAGCAGAACCTCATCGGCCGTCAGGCCCCGCTCCATGAGCAGGTTGTAGACGGTGACGTCGAGCTCCATCGGGTTGACGCCCAGTCCGACCGAGAGCGCGCCCTGCGGGTCGAAGTCGACGAGCAGCACCCGGCGGCCGTACTCGGCCAGCGCCGCGCCCAGGTTGATGGTCGACGTGGTCTTGCCGACGCCGCCCTTCTGGTTGCACATGGCGATGATCTGGGCGGGGCCGTGCTCGGCGACCGGCGCGGGGATCGGGAAGTACGGCAGCGGGCGGCCGGTCGGGCCGACCCGCTCGCGGCGCTGGCGCGCGGCGTCGGGGGCCAGCGTGGCGGCGTACTCGGGGTCCGGCTCGTACTCGGCGTCCGGGTCGTCGTAGGCGCCGTAGGCGAACTCGCCGTAGGCCAGGCCGTAGGCGGCCAAGTCGGTGTCGTGATCGGTCACCGTGGTCACCTGCGCTGAGTTCTGGCGTGCTTCAAAGGTACGGAGTGCGACCGAGCCGACCTCGGCCGAGCCCACGGTGGGCTGCCGGGCCCCGGACTCCTCACTCGGCTGGCCGGCGGTGAGCTCCGCCAGTCCTGGCTGACCACCCCCGGGAGCAATTGTCGACTCATTCACAAGTCGTCTTACCTCCTTGGGGATCCAGGACTCTATGTCGATTCGTCAGCGTGGCAGCACGCCGACGGTTTGCGACTCTAGGCCGTTCCAGGCGTTCGCAGCAACACAATCCACGGTAGTAGGCACGATGTGTCGACTATCGGGCGGGCTGCTGTCAAGGGATGAGTAGGCCTATGACCCTAACGTTTCTGCGGTCGAGTGACACGACCCACGGGAATTGACGACAGAGCGACCCGCCCGGTCCACCGACTGTTCACGGGCACGGCGAAGCCCCCGACCCGAAGTGATCGGGTCGGGGGCGAACGACCGCCGAGCGGTCAGGGGGTTCAGGCGAGCACGCTCTCCAGCGTGACCGACTCCAGGCCGAAGGCCTCGGCCACGGCCGGGAAGGTGATCTGGCCCTCGTGCACGTTGAGGCCCTTGGCGAGCGCCTCGTCGCGACGCAGCGCCTCCTTCCACCCGCGGTTCGCCAGCTCGATGACGTACGGCAGGGTGGCGTTGGTCAGCGCGTAGGTAGAGGTGTTCGGGACGGCGCCCGGCATGTTGGCCACGCAGTAGAAGACCGAGTTGTGGACCTCGAAGGTCGGGTCGTCGTGCGTGGTCGGGTGCGAGTCCTCGAAGCAGCCGCCCTGGTCGATGGCGATGTCGACCAGCACGGAGCCCGGCTTCATGCGGGAGACCAGCTCGTTGGTGACCAGCTTCGGGGCCTTGGCGCCCGGGATCAGCACGGCGCCGATGACCAGGTCGGCGTCCAGGACGGCCTTCTCCAGCTCGAAGGAGTTGGACATGATGGCCTTGATCTTGGTGCCGAAGATCCGGTCGGCCTCGCGCAGCTTGTTGATGTCGCGGTCGAGCAGGGTCACGTCGTAGCCCATGCCGATGGCGATGGTGGCCGCGTGCCAGCCGGAGACGCCACCGCCGATGACGACGGCCTTGGCCGGGTGGGTGCCGGGCACGCCACCGGGCAGCACGCCGCGGCCACCGGCCGGACGCATCAGGTGGTACGAGCCGACCTGCGGGGCCAGGCGGCCCGCGACCTCGGACATCGGGGCGAGCAGCGGCAGCGCGCCGTTGCCCAGCTGGACGGTCTCGTACGCGATGGCGGTGGTGCCCGAGGCGATCAGCGCGTCGGTGCCGGCCCGGTCGGCCGCCAGGTGCAGGTACGTGAAGAGGGTCTGCCCCTTGCGCAGCCGGTGGTACTCGGAGGCGATGGGCTCCTTGACCTTCAGCAGCAGGTCGGCGGTGGCCCACACCTCGTCGGCAGTGGGGAGGATGGTGGCGCCGGCGGCCACGTACTCCTCGTTGGGGATCGAGGAGCCGAGACCGGCGTTGTCCTCGATGTAGACCTCGTGTCCGTTGCGGACCAGCTCATGCACGCCGGCGGGCGTGATGGCCACGCGGTACTCGTGGTTCTTGACCTCGCGGGGGATGCCGACCTTCACGGCTAAACACGTCCTCTTGCCATGGGGGTCCCGACCGGAGAAGACCGGTGGGCGACGCGCACGTGGGGAAGCCTCCGGGCAGCCCGGGGCAGGGGATCGCTGCGCGACTGAGTTCGAGTGTAATGAAGCCCAGGCGGCCTGTCAGCCTTCCAAATCGAATAATTTCGCCGAACACATTGGCAGGTTCGTAGGCTTCCGCCGGAGCTTACCTGCCATAGGTGCCGTAACCGGGCACTTTCGACGATACCTCCGAAAGCGCCCTCACCACCCGGCCTCGACGCGTTCCCGCAGGCCCGCGAGGGCCGCCCCGACCGCCTCCCGGCCCCGTTCGTCGCCGATCCGGCGCAGCACAGCGAGCGCGGCCCGGTACTCCCGGTCGGCCTCCTCGAAGCGGCGCTGCGCGGTGTGCGCCTCGGCCACCCGCGCCAGCAGCCGGGCCTCCGCCGCGTGGTCCCCGAGCGACTGCCGCAGTCCGAGCGCCCGCCCGTACCAGTCGGCGGCGCGCACCGCGTCTCCGAGCGCCCGGTAGCAGCCGGCCGCGCCCTCCAGGGCCCGGGCGCAGAGCGGTTCGTCCACGACCGTACGGGCGTGCTCCAGGGCGGCCCGGTAGTGCGCGGCGGCCTGCTCCCAGTGGCCCGCCGCGACCTGCAGGTCCCCCAGGTTGAGCAGCGCGGCCGAGGCCCGGCGGGGTCGGCCGTTGCGCTCGGCGACGGTGCGCACCAGCTCGTGCAGCCGGTAGAGGTCGGCCGGGGCGGCGCCGGTCAGCGGCAGCGACCGCAGCAGCGCGGTGACCAGCCGCCCGGCCGAGCCGTCCAGATCGCCCTGGCCGATCGCGTCGGCCACCGCGCCGAGCAGCAGCTCCCGCTCGCCGAGCAGCCAGTCCCGGGCGTGCGCGGCCGAGCGCAGCCGCAGCGCGGCGGGCAGCGGCTCGGGCCCGGGGCCGCCCGCCGGGTCGAGCAGGGCGCGAGCCGACTCGGTGAGCCGGACCAGCCGCTCCAGCAGCCTCGCCCGGGCCAGCTCGGTCTCGGCCGGCCGGTCCTCCCGCTCGCGCAGCCGGACCAGCCGCGGGTAGAGGCGTCCGGGCACCCGGTAGCGCGGGGTGCCGTCGCCGGCCGGCGCCTCCTCACCGAGCAACTCCCGCTCGGCGAGCGCGGCCAGCGTCGCGGCGGCCTCCGCTGCCGGGCAGCCGACCAGGGCGGAGGCGGTGCGCGGGTCGGCGGTCTGCGCCGGGGCCAGGGTGAGGGTGCGCAGCATCCGCGCCTGGGCGCGCGACAGGGTGCGGTAGACCAGGGTGAACGCGCCGATCAGCGGGTCGTTGTCGGGTACGGGCACCGGCTCGGCCGGCTCGGGCTCCGGCCTGACCCAGGTCGACGGGTCACCGGCCGGCTCGGGCACGGCGGCGGGCTCCGCGGCCTTGTCCTCCGCCGACTGCTGCGGGCTCTCCTTCTTCTTCCCGGCCTCGGCGGCAGCCCCGGCCCTACCGGGCCTGCCGACCCTGCCCGCCTTGCCACCCTTGCCACCGGCGGCCGCCGACTCCTCCCCCACCACCAGGTTGAGCTCCCGCGCCGCGCCCGTGACCGCGATCTCCGGGTTGCCGCGCAGCCACCCCGCCATCAGCCGCAGGGCGGCCGGCCGGGCGGCGCAGGCCTCGGCCAGGTCGGCCCCGCCGACCGGGTCGCAGGAGATCCGGGTGCCGCCGACCAGGTCGGCCAGCAGTTCGCCGGAGGCCTGCCGGTCCAGCCCGCCGAGGATCACCGGGTCGATGTCCTCGATCCCGGTGAGCGGCCCGGCGGTGGTGGCGAGCACCAGGCAGCCGGGCTCGTCGGCGAGCAGCGGCCACACCTGCCCGGCGTCCCGCACGTCGTCCAGCACCAACAGGACGCGCAGCCCCGCCAGCGCCTCCCGCAGCGCCACGCAACCAGGCTCGTCCCGTCCGTCCTCGACCGCCCCGGGCAACGGCACGGCGGCCTGCGGGTCGAGCTGCTCCAGCAGCAGTCGGGCCGCGCGCCCCGGCTGCACCCGCCCGCCGTCGGGGGCGGACAGCCGCGCGAACAGCACGCCGTCCGGGTAGTCGGCGGCGACGGTACGGGCGAAGCGGGCGGCGAGCGCGGTCCGGCCGGAGCCGGGGCGCCCGGCCAGCACCAGCACCGGGCAGCGGCCGCTCACCGGACGGGCGGCGGCCGCCCGCAGCGCGGCCAGTTCGGCGCGCCGCCCGGCGAACAACGTGGGTCCTGCCGGCAGCCGCTCCAGTCCGGGGACGGCACTCGCGGGCGTGTCAGGGCCGGGGTCCATCGTCGCCGTCTTCCTCGCCACCCGTGCCACTCCCGACGTCATCCCGCGCCCGGCGTCCGGCTGGTCAGCGTCCGGCGCTCGGCGAAGGCGGCCCGGCACGGGCGCCCCGTCTGCGAAGCGTAGTTCGACCGTCCGGCTCAGCCGAGATGACATCCGGTCGTACGAACCGGCAAATCACCCCAAGGCATCAACCCGGGTGGTTCGCCCACACCTCGAACGGCCCTGCGCCCTCGAAGGACGCCCGGGCTCCGAAAGGCGCTCGGACCTCGAAGGACGCTCAGGCCTCGAAGGGCCGGGCCGGCCACGGCGAGTCCGGCCGGCGCAGCCCGTCCAGGCCGTCCGGGGCGGTGAGCGCGGCGTGCACGGCGAGGGTGCCGGTGATCAGGGTCGGGTTGTGCAGCTGCCCCGCGTGGATCAGCCGGATCAGTTCGGGCACCGGGATCCAGGCGACCTCGATCTCCTGCTCCTCGCCCTCGGCCTGGTACCGCTCGCCCTCGGCGGCCGACAGGTCGGTGGCCAGGAACATCCGCAGCGCCTCGTCGGTGCCGCCCGGGGAGGTGTAGTAGTCGGCGAGGATCCGCCAGGTGTCGGCCTTGCAGTGCGCCTCCTCGTACAGCTCGCGCTGCGCGGCGTGCCACGGGTTCTCGCCGGGCACGTCGAGCAGGCCCGCCGGAAGCTCCCACAGCCGCTGGCGGACCGGGTGGCGGTACTGGCGCAGGACCAGCACCCGCTGCTTGTCGTCCAGGGCGAGCACCGAGACCGAGCCGGGGTGGGTCTGGTAGTCGCGCCGGGCCCAGCTGCCGTCGGGCATCCGGACCTCCTCGCTGCGCACGCCGGTGACCTTGCCCTGGAACGGCGTCGTGCTGCCCCGGACCTCCCACTCCTCGGCCACGTCGGCGATCACCTGGTCGCTCTGCTCGTCCATCGCTCTCCCCTTTTCGTCAGTGCGACACAATCTAACGCCGGACGGCGGCCCCCCAGGAATCGCGGGGCCGCCGTCCGGTGAACGGCCGAGGCCAAGGAGAAGATGACTACTCGGAGGCCGCGGTCTTGATGTCGATGGCGGCCTTGACCAGGCCCGCGAACAGCGGGTGCGGTCGGGTCGGGCGGGACTTCAGCTCCGGGTGGGCCTGGGTGGCCACCAGGTACGGGTGCACCTCGCGCGGGTACTCGACGTACTCGACCAGGTCGCCCTTGGGCGAGAGGCCGGAGAACTGCAGGCCGGTCTTCTCCAGGTCCGCGCGGTAGGCGTTGTTGACCTCGTAGCGGTGGCGGTGGCGCTCCTCTACGTACTGCTCGCCGCCGTAGACCTCGCGGACGATCGAGCCCTCGGCGAGCTTGGCCGGGTACAGGCCCAGGCGCATGGTGCCGCCCAGGTCGCCCTTGCCGTCGACGATGGCCAGCTGCTCGGCCATGGTGGAGATGACCGGGTGCTTGGCGGCGGCGTCGAACTCGGTGGAGTTGGCCTCGGGCAGGCCGGCCAGGTTGCGGGCCGCCTCGATGACCACGCACTGCAGGCCCAGGCACAGGCCCAGCAGCGGGACCTTGTTCTCGCGGGCGTAGGTGATCGCGCCGACCTTGCCGTTGACGCCGCGGTCGCCGAAGCCGCCGGGGATGCAGATCGCGTCCACGTCGCCGAGCTGCGCCCGGGCGCCCTCGGGCGTCTCGCAGTCGTCCGAGGTGACCCACTTGATCTCGACCCGGGCGTTGTTGGCGAAGCCGCCGGCGCGCAGCGCCTCGGTCACCGACAGGTAGGCGTCCGGCAGGTCGATGTACTTGCCGACCAGGGCGACCTTGACGATGTGCTGCGGCTCGTGGACGCGGCGCAGCAGGTCGTCCCAGGTGGTCCAGTCCACGTCGCGGAACGGCAGGTCGAGGCGGCGCACCACGTAGGCGTCCAGGCCCTCGCCGTGCAGCACCTTGGGGATGTCGTAGATCGACTTGGCGTCGATGGCCGCGACCACGGCCTCCTCGTCCACGTCGCACATCATCGAGATCTTGCGCTTGATCGCCTGCGGGACCTCGCGGTCGGCGCGCAGCACGATCGCGTCGGGCTGGATGCCGATGTTGCGCAGCGCGGCGACGGAGTGCTGGGTGGGCTTGGTCTTCAGCTCGCCCGAGGGGCCGATGTACGGCAGCAGGGAGACGTGCACGAAGAACACGTTGTCCCGGCCGACCTCGTGGCGGACCTGGCGGACGGCCTCCAGGAACGGCAGCGACTCGATGTCGCCGACGGTGCCGCCGACCTCGGTGATCACCACGTCGACGTCCTCGGTCGCCATTCGGCGGATCCGGGACTTGATCTCGTTGGTGATGTGCGGGATGACCTGGACGGTGTCGCCCAGGTACTCGCCGCGGCGCTCCTTGGCGATGACGGTCGAGTACACCTGGCCGGTGGTGACGTTCGCCGAGCCGTGCAGGTTGGTGTCCAGGAACCGCTCGTAGTGACCGATGTCCAGGTCCGTCTCGGCACCGTCGTCGGTGACGAAGACCTCACCGTGCTGGAACGGGTTCATGGTGCCCGGGTCCACGTTGAGGTAGGGGTCGAGCTTCTGCATCGTCACGCGCAGGCCGCGGGCCTTGAGCAGCGCGCCGAGGCTGGAGGCGGTCAGCCCCTTGCCGAGCGAAGAGGCGACACCCCCGGTGACGAAGAGGTGCTTGGTCGTCACGGCGCGGCCGTTCGCTGCCTTGCCGGAATGGGGCTGTGCCAAGAGGGGGCTCCCGTGGGTCGCGTGTCGATGGTGACGTGGGCGGGAGGCTCGCGGCTCGCCGGGCGACGGGAGGCCGGCTGGTGCGCGGCGCTCGAAGGGTCGTCGGTTCGGCTGGTCCGGGGCGTTTGATCCCGCCGGTCCACGGGATACCAGGGTATCAGTGACCTGGCCGGGATGCCGTTCGGCCCGCGCGCGGCGCTCCGGGAGCGTGCGCCCGGCGCACCACCGGCGCATCATGAGCCGCACGAGTCACACCGGTCGCACGACCGGCCGGACCGGGCCAGCCCGCGGCCTCCGTCCGGGCCATGCCAGCTCCTCCGTTACGACCATCCGTCGGTGATCATTCCGAACCATCCTGCGCCGCGCCTCCGCGATGCACGGCATTTCCGCCGAATTGCGGCGCCACACGGGGCAGCGTCCGCGTGCTTCGCCCCTTTCGTCCGTCGTAAGCTGCACGGACGCATCGCGACAGCACGAGCACGCGGAGGGCGTGGGAGCGTCAGGACACTCCCGGTCCCCGATGCGCGACCGGACCTCCCCGTATTCCAGCTCCTTCCCCACCCACCTCAGGGGCTCCACCGAGCCCCGCGCGGACACTCCAGCAAGGCCCGCCACCACCCCCCGGCGGACCGGACGTCCCGGGGTGAACCTCCGGCCCCGCAGACCGCTCGCTCCCCCGTTCGCCGATGCCCTGACCACATTGCGAACTGGAGATCCACGTGGCCGGCCGTATCGAGGACTACGCACTCATCGGGGACATGCAGACCGCTGCCCTGGTCAGCAGGGACGGGGCGGTGGACTGGCTCTGCCTTCCCCGCTTCGACTCGCCGGCGGTGTTCGCCGGCCTCCTCGGCACCGATGAACACGGCTTCTGGCGGATCGGCCCGGCCGAAGCCATCGCGACCGAGGTCCCCGCTCCCGCCACCGCACCTGCCGGGGCCGACGGCCGGGGCCGCTTCGCCGACACCGCCGACCTGCGCGTCCCCCCGGCCACCGCCGCCGCCCCCGCCGTGCCCGCCGACCGGCGCCGCTACCGCGGCGACTCGCTGATCCTGGAGCAGGAGTGGGACGCCCAGGGCGGCACCGTCCGGGTGATCGACTTCATGCCGCCCCGCCCGCTGGCCGGCCGCGACGCCGTCCCCCAGGTGATCCGGATCGTCGAGGGCGTGGCCGGCTCCGTGCGGATGCGCTCGGCCCTGCGAATGCGCTTCTCGTACGGCCGGATCGTCCCCTGGGTGCACCGGGTCGAGCAGGCCGACGGCGGCCACCGCACCGTCGCCATGGCCGGGCCCGACTCGGTCTGGCTGGACGGCGAGGCCGAGACCTACGGGCGCGACCTCACCACCTACGCCGACTTCACCGTCACGGCCGGCGAGCGGATCGCCTTCGCGCTCACCTGGCAGGCCTCCCACCTCGACCCCCCGGCCGTCCCGGACGCCGAGGCGATGCTCGACGCCACCGCCGACTTCTGGCACGAGTGGGCCGACCAGTGCACCTACCAGGGCCCCTACCGCGAGGCCGTGATCCGCTCGCTGATCACCCTCAAAGGCCTCACCTACGCCCCCACCGGCGGCATCGTCGCCGCCCCCACCACCTCCCTGCCGGAGGACATCGGCGGCGAGCGCAACTGGGACTACCGCTACACCTGGCTGCGCGACGCCGCGATCACCCTCTCCTCGCTGCTGCGCACCGGCTACCGCGAGGAGGCCCGCGCCTGGCGCGAGTGGCTGCTGCGCGCGGTGGCCGGCGACCCGGAGAACCTGCAGATCATGTACGGCATCGCCGGCGAGCGCGAGCTCACCGAGTCCTCGCTGGACTGGCTGCCCGGCTACGAGGGCTCCCAGCCCGTCCGGGTCGGCAACGGCGCCGCCGGACAGCTCCAACTCGACGTCTACGGCGAGGTCGTGGAGGCCCTGCACCTGGCCCACATGACCGGTCTGGTCCGCAACGACCATGCCCTCCACCTCCAGCTGCGCCTGATCGAGTACCTGGAGGAGCACTGGCAGAACCCGGACGAAGGCATCTGGGAGGTCCGCGGCCCGCGCCGGCACTTCGTCCACTCCAAGGTGATGGCCTGGGTCGCCGTCGACCGCACGATCAAGCTGCTGGAGCAGACCCCCGAGGACGCCCCCTCCGACGGCCACCTGGAGCGCTGGCGCGAACTACGCGAGACCATCCACCGGGACGTCTGCGAGAAGGGCTACGACCCCGAGCGCAACACCTTCACCCAGTACTACGGCGGCCAGGAGCTGGACGCCTCGCTGCTGCTCATCCCGCAGGTGGGCTTCCTGCCGCCGGACGACAAGCGGGTGATCGGCACCATCGAGGCGATCCAGCGCGAACTGTCCACCGAGGACGGGTTCGTCCTGCGCTACCCGACCCACGACGAGTCCGGGAACAACGTCGACGGCCTGTCCGGCCACGAAGGCGCCTTCCTGGCCTGCTCCTTCTGGCTGGCCGACGACCTCGCCATGATCGGCCGGGTGCAGGAGGCCCGCGAGCTGTTCGACAAGCTGCTCTCGCTGCGCAACGACCTCGGGCTGCTCGCCGAGGAGTGGGACCCGCGGCTCAAGCGCCAGGTCGGCAACTTCCCGCAGGCCTTCAGCCACGTCCCGCTGATCGACACCGCCCTGCGGCTGACCGCCTGCGGCGCCGCCTACCTGTCGGCCCAGCCGGACGGCCCGGCCGCCGACCGGGTCGAGCAGGCGACCGTCTAGGAACGCTGCACCAACTCGTCGTAGGTGCTGAGCACCTGCGCGACGGTGGCGGCCTCGTCCGGCCAGGTCTCGGCCTGCTGCCGGCCCGCCGCCACCAGCTGCTCGCGGCGGGCCGGGTCGGCCAGCACCCCGCGCACCGCCCGTCCGATCGCCACCGGGTCGCCCGGGGGCACCAGCACGGCGGCGTCACCGACCAGCTCGGGGATGCCGCCGACGGCGGTGGCGACCACCGGCACACCGGCCCGCATCGCCTCCTGGACCACCAGCGAGCGGGCCTCCCAGCGGCTGGAGACCACCACCACGTCGGCGGCGGCCAACAGGTCGGGAACGTCGGTGCGGTAGCCGAGCAGGCGCACCGGCAGCTTCTCGGCCGCCACCCGCTCGCGCAGCGGGCCCGCCTCCGGGCCGTCCCCGGCGAGCAGCACCAGCGGCTCCGGGTCCAGCGCGGACAGCTCCCGGGTGGCGTCCAGCAGCAGCCCGAAGGCCTTCTGCGGGACGAGCCGGCCGACCGCCAGCACCAGCGGGCGGTCCGGGCCGTCACCGAGCAGCGCGGCGCGCGCCTGGGGGCGGCCGAGCCGGCCCTCGGGCATCGGCGGGGCGGCCACCGGGCCCAGCCGGGCGTCGGTGGCACCCAGTTCGCGGGCCCGGGCGACCAGGTCGGAGGAGGCGCCGAGGACGAGGTCGGCAGCACGCGCCACCCGGCGCTCCATCAGCCGCTGCAGCCGGCGCTCCATGCCGGTGGCCAGCAGCGCGTGGTGCGAGGTGACCACCAGCGGGGTCTCCGGGCGCAGGCCCGGGAAGCGGCCGGCGGTCCGCAGCGCGAGGTCCGAGAGCAGCCCGGCGCGCAGCCCGTGGGCGTGCACCAGGTCGGCGCCGGTGAAGGCCCGGCGCAGCTCGCCGATCGCGGTGGCGTCGCTGCGGGCGCCCGCGGTGGGGGTGATGTCGACGGTGTGGAACCGGGCGCCGGTGCGGGAGAAGCCGAACAGCGCGTCCGTACCGGCCGGCGCGCAGACCGTGACGATCACCCCGTGCGCGACCAGGCCCTGGGCCAGGGAGCGCACGTGCGCACCGATGCCGCCGGTGCTGGCGGCCAGGACGAGCACCACGTGCAGCTGCCCCGGTTCCGGGGCGGCCGCGGTGGCCCGGGCGGCGGAATGGTCCACGTCGTCTCGCATCCGACTCGATCAGGTTCGCGCGCCGCTTCGCGAGGATTGCCCGCCCGGCGGCACTCGGGACTGGAAAGCCAGTGTCCAGCCGCCACCATGCCAGGTCGGCGGCCCTCTTGGACAGTCGGCGCCACCAGGGCGCGTCGTGGTGCCGCGAGGGCCGCCGGACCCGACGGAGCGGCCGGCTCAGGGCCTGTCCGGCGGATCCTCGCCGGGTCCGACGAAACCCACCGGACAGGCTCTAACGCTGGCGCGGGGCCCGGGCGGTGGCCAGCAGTTCCTCGGCGTGGGCGCGGCCCAGCTCCGAGTCCTCCAGTCCGGCCAGCATCCGGGAGAGTTCGCGCACCCGCTCCTCGTCGTTCAGCACCTTGACGCCGGAGCGGGTCACGGTGCCGTCGTTGGTCTTCTCCACCACCAGGTGCCGGTCCGCGAAGGCGGCGACCTGCGGGAGGTGGGTGACCACCACGACCTGGGCGGTTTCGGCCAGCTTGGCCAGTCGGCGGCCGATCTCGACCGCGGCCTTGCCGCCGACGCCCGCGTCCACCTCGTCGAACAGGTAGGTGGGGACGGGGTCGGCGCCCGCGAAGACCACCTCGACGGCGAGCATCACCCGGGACAGCTCGCCGCCGGAGGCACCCTTGGCGATCGGGCGCGGCTGGGCGCCCGGGTGCGGGGCGAGCAGCACCTCGACCTCGTCCACGCCGTGCGGCCCGTACGTGACGGTGCGGCCGTCCACCTCGATCCCGGCCAGGTCGTCGACCTGGGTGATCGAGAAGGTCACCCGGGCGTGCGGCATGGCCAGTTCGGCGAGTTCGGCGGAGACGGCCTCGGCGAAGCGGCCGGCGGCGGCCCGCCGGGCGGCCGACACCTCGGCCGCCAGCTCGGCCAACTCGGTCCGCAGCTCGGTCTCCTGGGCGCCGAGCTGGTCGATCCGGTCGTCGTCGCCGTCGAGCTCGGCGAGCCGGGCCGCCCCGGCCTCGGCCCAGGCGATCACCTCGGCGAGGGTGTTCTCCTCACCGCCGTACTTGCGCAGCAGCTGGGCCAGCACGGCCCGGCGGTCCTCGACGGCGGCCAGGCGCACCGGGTCGGCGTCCAGGTCGTCGGCGTAGCCGGCCAGGTCCCCGGCCACGTCGGCCAGCAGGTAGCCGACCTCGTTCAGCCGGTCCGCTAGGGCGGCCAGCCGCTCGTCGTGGTGGCGCACGGCGTCCAGGGCGCGGCGGGACTGGGCGAGCAGGGTGCCCGCGTCCAGCGCCTCCGGGTCGGTCGGGTCGCCGGCCAGGGCGGCGTGGGCGAGGGTCGCGGCGGAGGACAGCGCGTCGGCGTGGCCGAGCCGTTCGGCCTCGGCGGCCAGCTCGACGTCCTCCCCGGCCACCGGCTCGGCGGCGGCGATCTCGTCCAGGCCGAAGCGCAGCAGGTCGGCCTCCTGGGCGCGCTCGCGGGCCCGGGTGGTCAGCTCCTCCAGGGTGGCCGAGACCTCGCGCAGGGCGCGGTAGGTCTCCCGGTAGCGGGCCAGCGGCTCGGCCACCGCCTCGCCCGCGTACCGGTCCAGCGCGCCGCGCTGGCGGGCCGGGCGCAGCAGCCGCTGCTGGTCGGTCTGGCCGTGCACCGCGATCAGGTCCTCGCCGAGCTCGGCGAGCAGCCCGACCGGGACGGCCCGTCCGCCGACGTAGGCCCGGGAGCGGCCCTCGGCGGAGACGGTCCGGCTGATCAGCAGGGCGCCGTCGTCCAGTTCCGCCCCGGCCTCGACGGCGCGGGCCGCCACCGGGGAGTCGGCGGGCAGTTCCAGCCGGCCCTCCACGACGGCGCGTCCGGAGCCGTTGCGCACCAGGCCCGGGTCGGCGCGGCCGCCGAGCAGCAGGCCGAGGCTGGTCACCACCATGGTCTTGCCGGCGCCGGTCTCACCGGTCACGGCGGTGAAGCCGGGGGCCAGCTCGACCGCCGCGTCGTCGATGACCCCAAGATCCCGTATCCGCATCTCGTCCAACACGGAGACGACCTTACGAGGTTCCGCCCCCGGAGCGCGACGAGCGGCAACGGCGCGCGGCAACTCCGTGCCCGGAAGTTCATCCCTTCCGGGACGTTTGCGGCAGGGTCTCCCTGGCCGGCGACGCGGTGCACCAGGGCAGGAACACCTGTACCAGCGGGCCGATGGCCAGCGCGTAGATGACCGTGCCGACCCCGGCGGTGCCGCCCAGCAGGACACCGGCCGCCAGCACGGTGACCTCGATGCCGGTGCGCACCAGCCGCAGCGAGCGGCCGGTGCGCCGGTGCAGGCCGGTCATCAGGCCGTCGCGCGGGCCGGGGCCGAAGCGGGCGCCGATGTAGAGGCCGGAGGCCAGGCCGTTGAGCACCACCGCGGCGGCCATCAGCGCGATCCGGGCGGGCAGTCCCGCTGGGCCGCCGACCAGCCACAGGGTGAGGTCCATGGCCGCGCCGATCATCAACACATTGGCGACGGTGCCAAGGCCCGGGCGTTGGCGCAGCGGGATCCAGAGCAGCAGCACGAGGGCGCCGCAGATGGTCACCCAGGCGCCCACGGTGAGGCCGATCACCCGCTGCAGGCCCTGGTGGAAGACGTCCCACGGGTCGAGGCCGAGGCCGGAGCGGAGCATCAGCGCCATGCTCACGCCGTACAGCGCCAGGCCGACGGCGAGCTGCGGGAGCCGGCGGCCCAGCGCGTGGGTGTCGCCGAGGATCCGGACGGCCGGGCCCGGCCGGGTCGGCCCGGGGGCAGGCGGGGTCGTGGTCGTGGTGGCCAATTGGTGCTCCTGCGGGTGGTGCCGCACCCCGGGGCGGCCCCGGTGGTGGCGGCCCGACGGCCGCCCTGCCATGATGAGCAGGCCAAACAGACCCCTTCCAGGGCCAATTCCGAGCAAGTGGACTGATGAGCATCATGGCCGACTGGCACACCACCGTCACCCCGCCCGCACTGGCCCGGCTGCTCGCCACCGCCCGGCTCCCCGAGCCGACCGCCGCGCGCCGCCCCGCCTACCGCACCCTCGCCGGGCAGATCCGGCTGCTGGTCACCGAGGGCCGGCTGCCGGTCGGCGCCCGGCTGCCCGCCGAACGCGAGCTCGCCTCCGCCCTGGAGCTCAGCCGCACCACCGTCGCCACCGCCTACGAGACCCTGCGCGGCGACGGCTACCTGCTCAGCCGCCGCGGCGCCGGCAGCTGGACCGCCCTGCCCGAGGGCGCCCCGCCGCCCGGCGACGCCCTGCACCCCGTCCCGCCGGACGAGCAGGGCAGCACCCTGGACCTCGGCGTCGCCGCGCTGCCCGCCCCGCAGCCCTGGATCGGGCAGGCCGCCGCCCGGGCCGTCGAACTGCTCCCGCACTACGCCGCCGGACACGGCCACTACCCCACCGGCGTCCCGGTGCTGCGCGAGGCCGTCGCCCGCCGCTACACCGAGCGCGGGCTGCCCACCACCCCCGACCAGATCCTCATCACCACCGGCGCGATGGGCGGCCTGCACCTGGTCCAGCGGGTGCTGGTCGGCCGCGGCGACCGGGTCGCCGTCGAGGCCCCCAGCTACGCCCACACCCTGCAGGCCCTACGCCTCACCGGGGCGCGCCTGGTGCCGGTGCCGTACAGCTGGGGTCCGGGGTCCCACCCCGAGCCGAAGGGGCGCGCCGGTGCCGAAAGCGACGAACGACAAGCGACGGAGGAGCGCCGGAGCGTGGGGGCACCTCCCAGCCGCCAGGCTGGGGGAGAACGTCGGCACCGGGTCGGAGCGCCCCGGAGGCGAGCGGGCGAGCAACGGTGGGACCTGGAGGAGTGGCAGCGGGTGCTGCGCGGCGCCGCGCCGAAGGTCGCGTACGTCATCCCGGACTTCCACAACCCCACCGGCGCCCTGATCGACGAGGAGCAGCGCCGCGAGCTGCTGGCCGCCGCCCGGGCCGCCGGGAGCGTCGTGCTGGTCGACGAGACCACCGCCGAACTCGGCTGGGGCGTGCCGCAGTCCACGCCGCTGCCGCGCCCGATGGCGGCGCTGGACCGCGCCGCCCAGGTGGTCACCGTCGGCTCGGCCGGCAAGCTGCTCTGGGGCGGCCTGCGGATCGGCTGGGTCCGCGCCGCGCCCGCGCTCGTGCGCCGGCTGGCCACCGAGCGGGTCTACAGCGACGTCGGCACCCCGGTGCTCGACCAGCTGATCGCCGCAGAGCTGATGGGCGAGCCGCTCCAGGCCGTCCGGGCCCACCAGCTGGACCGGCTGCGGGCCACCGCGCACGCCTTCGCCGCCGCGCTGCCCGGGCGCCTGCCCGGCTGGGACTTCCCGATGCCGCCCGGCGGCCTTGCGCTGTGGGTCTCCACCGCCGGCCTGTCCGGCGCGGCACTGGCCCAGGCCGGGGAGCGCGCCGGGATCCGGATCGCCTCCGGCAACCGGTTCGGCTCGGACGGCGCCTTCGAGCACCACATCCGGCTGCCGCTCACCGTGCCCGCCGCGGCCGTGCCCGCCGCCGTCGAGCGGCTCGCCGCGGTGGCCGCCCGCGCGGCGGCGGGCGGCCGGCTCGGCTCGGCCGACGAGGCCCAGCCGCTGGCGGTCTGACGATCCGCCAGCAGCCGCCTCAGTGCCCGGTGTTCGACCGCCCGCGCCAACCCGTCACCGGGAGCGCGAACTTGGCCACCAGTCGATCGGTGAACGGCGCCCGGTGCAGTCTGGCCAGCCGCACCGGCGTCCGTCCCCGGCGCACCTCCACCCGTGCCCCGGCGGGCAGTTCGACCGAGCGCCGCCCGTCGCACCAGAGCACCCCGTGCGGGGTCTTGGGCTGCACCTCGACCGCCAGCACCGAGTCCGGCGAGGTCACCAGCGGCCGGGCGAACAGCGCGTGCGCGGAGATCGGCACCATCAGCAGCGCCTCCACCTCGGGCCACACCACCGGCCCGCCGCCGGAGAACGCGTATGCGGTCGAGCCGGTCGGCGTCGCGCAGACCACCCCGTCGCAGCCGAAGTTGGAGACCGGGCGGCCGTCCACCTCGGTCACCACCTCCAGCATCCGCTCCCGGGACGCCTTCTCGATGGACGCCTCGTTCAACGCCCAGTCCTGGTGGACCACATCGCCGTTGGTGCGGACGATCACGTCGATCGTCATCCGCTCCTCGACCTCGTAGTCGGCGTCCACCACCCGCTCGACCACCACGGCCAGGTCGTCCCGCTCGGCCTCGGCCAGGAAGCCGACCCGGCCGAGGTTGATCCCCAGCATCGGCAGCCCGTGCGAGCGCGCCAGCTCGGCGCCGCGCAGCAGCGTCCCGTCGCCGCCGGCGACCAGGATCAGCTCGCAGCCGTCCGCCGCCCCCGGCCCCTCGGCCACCTTCTCGACCCCGTCCGGCAGGTCGAGGTCCACCGCCTCGGCCTCCAGCAGTCTGATCCGGAGCCCCGCCTTCAGCAGCCCGTGCACCAGGCCCTCGACGCTGCGCAGCGCCGCCTCCCGGCCGGTGTGCGCGATCAGGAAGACCGAACGTTCTTCATCGCTCATGCCGCTGCCCTCTCCCTACGCCTGCCCGGGGCGCCCTTGGCCCGGTGCGGCCGCGCCATACAGCATGACGGGCCGGACGCTCGCAGAGCACCCTACCTACCGGGGCCCCTCCGCCACGGCCCGGTCCGCCTCCGCCGGGTCCAGCTGCGGGGCGTCCCGGCGCATCCAGAGGAAGTACTCGACGTTCCCGGACGGCCCCGGCAGCGGGCTCGCGGTGACCGCCCGCACGCCCAGCCCGAGCTCCCACGCCTGCCCCGCCACCTGGCGCACCATCTCGGCACGCAGCTGCGGGCTGCGCACCACCCCGCCGCTGCCCAGGCGCTCCTTGCCGATCTCGAACTGCGGCTTGACCATCAGCACCAGGTCCGCGTCCTCCGCCGCGCAGGCGGCCAGCGCCGGCAGCACCAGGCCCAGCGAGATGAAGGACAGGTCGCCGACCACCAGGTCGACCGGCGTGCCGCCGATCGCGTCCCGGGTCAGTTCGCGCACGTTGGTGCGGTCCATCACGGTGACCCGCTCGTCGCTCTGCAGCGACCAGGCGAGCTGCCCGTAGCCGACGTCCACCGCCAGCACGTGGGCGGCCCCGGCCCGCAGCAGCACGTCGGTGAAGCCGCCGGTGGAGGCACCCGCGTCCAGCGCCCGGCGGCCCTCGACCACCAGGCCCTGCGGCACGAAGGCCGCGAACGCCCCGGCCAGCTTGTGGCCGCCGCGCGAGACGTAGTCGGGATCGTTGTCGTCCTTGGCCACCACGACCGCCGCCGAGGTCTCCACCTGGGTCGCCGGCTTGGTCGCGGTGGTGCCGCCGACGGTCACCCGGCCGGCCGCGATCAGCTCGGACGCGTGCTCACGCGACCGGGCCAGCTTACGGCGGACCAGCTCCGCGTCGAGTCGGCGTCGTGCCACTGCCACTGGTGCTTCAGCTCCTACGGGTCCTGCGGGTCATTCCTGATCGAGTGCGGCCAGCGTGTCGGCGAGCCGCTGGTGAACATCTTCGTACACCGCGACGTGTGCCTCGGCGGGGACCCCGTCCAAGGCCTCCAGCCGGGCCAGCCCGGTGTCCACCCCGGGGTGGCCGGTGGGCAGCAGTTCAACGCCGAGCGGCTCGACCTGCGGGCCGGGCTCACTCGTCTCGGGCATCGGGCTCGTCTCAGGCATCGGGCTTCTTCGAACCGGTGGCCTTGCGGACGGTGGTCCTCTTCGTCGCCGTGCGCTTGGCGGGGGCCTTGGGCTGGGCGTCCGGCTGCTTCGCGGTGACGGTCTTCTTGACCGTCGCCTTCTTGGCGGCGGTGGTCTTCTTCGCGGCGGCCTTCCCGGCCGTCGTCTTCTTCGCGGCGGCCTTCCCCGTCGTCGTCTTCTTCGCGGCAACCTTCCCGGCCGTCGCCGTCTTCGCCGTCGCCTTCTTCGCGACTGCCGGCTCCCCGGCCACCGGCGCCTGCGCCGCGTCCGCCGTGCGCGGCTCCCGCGCCCCGGCTCGCGGCGCGGGCGGCACCGGTGGATCGACCTCGACCGGTTCGTCCACCGCCACCCGCTCGGCCACTATCGGCTCCCCCGCCGCGCGCTCGCTCTCGTACTCCCAGCCGCGTCCGAACAGGTCGTCCGCCCGCGGCGCGGGCGCCGGCTCCTCCGCCACCGCCTCGTACGAGTCCGGTCCGGGCTTCGCCGCGGCCGGCTCCTCCTCGATCTCGCGCAGCTTGCTCTCCAGGTACGCGAGCACCACGCCGACCTTGGTCACCTGGTCACCGACCCGCTCGAAGGCCTTCTCCACCTCGTTGCGCGCCACCCCGACCGCCAGGTCCACCCCGGCCCGCCCGGCGGTGACGGCCTCCTCCGCCATCGTCTGCAGCGTCTTGGCGGACGGCGGGAACTGCCCGCCGAGCTTGCGCTCGACCTCGGCCACGTCGACGCCGGTCTTCTCCAGGACCGCGGCCGCCGTCTCGACGACCCGCTTGCCGACCTCCTCCACCACCACGGCGGCGGCCGCCACCGCTCCCCGCACCGTCCTCGGCAGCATCCGGGTGCCTCCTTAGCGCCTACGCGCGCATCGCTCCGTCGCCGTCGGTACCCGGGCCGTATCCGGGCACCCCACTGACGACGCTACCGTCAAAACCCTCCTGAGGTACCGTGGCCCGGCAGTCAGAGCACCGTAGTGACTTGGGGATGGAGCCACCGCCATGGCGAACGTCGAGGAGTGCCGGGAGGCGCTGGAGCAGCTCAGCCGGAACATGGCCGACTCCACCGGCGACGTCCGCAAGGCCGCCGCCATGGACCGCTCGCTCAGCTGCCGGATCCCCGACCTCGACCTGACCTTCACCGGGCGGCTGCGCGAGGGCCGGATCCAGGACGTCGTCGCCGCGCACGGCGCGCCCGCCGCGAAGGCGGAGATCCGGCTCACCATGGCCAGCGACGACCTGCTCGCCCTGGTCGGCGGCAGGCTCAACTTCGCCTCCGCCTGGGCGAGCGGCCGGGTCAGGCTGGAAGCCGGCTTCCGCGACCTGCTGCGGCTGCGCACCCTGCTCTGACCGCCACCGGGGGTCAGAAGCCTCAGAAGCCGAGCTCGGCCAGCGCCTTCCGTCCGTCCACCGGCCCGCCGTCCGCGTCCAGCGCCGTCCACGCCGCCGCACACAGCGCCCGCAGGCCGTCCCAGCGGTCCCCGGCGCCGGTCAACCGCAGCTCGCCGCCCTCGGCCGTCGCGACCCAGCCGCCGCAGCCGAAGCCGCTGTCCCGGGCCGTCACCGTCGGCTGCGGGACCAGCAGGCCGCGCAGGTCCGCCGCCAGGTAGGTCGGCCGGTGCTCGACCGGGGCCGCCAGCAGCTGCGCGGGGGTGGTCACCCCGGTGAACACCAGCAGGCTGTCCACCCCGCCGTTGAACGCGCCCTCGATGTCGGTGTCCAGCCGGTCCCCGACCACCAGCGGCCGCCGGGCGCCGGTCCGCAGCACCGTCTCCCGGTGCATCGGCGGCAGCGGCTTGCCCGCCACCTCGGGCTCCGCCCCGGCCGCGGCCCTGACCGCCGCGACCAGTGTCCCGTTGCCCGGCGCGATCCCGCGCGCCGTCGGCACGGTCATGTCGGTGTTCGAGGCCACCCAGGGCAGCCCGGCGCGGACCGCGTACGCGGCCTCCGCCAGCTGCGGCCAGCCCACCGACGGGTCGAAGCCCTGGACCACCGCGAGCGGCTCCTCGTCCAGCGAGCGGACCGCCACCAGCCCACGCTCGGCCAGCGCCTCCTCCAGCCCCAGTCCGCCCACGACCAGCACCTTCGCCCCGGCCGGCACCTTCTCGGCGACCACCCGGGCGGCCGCCTGGGCCGAGTTGATCACGTCCGCCGGCTCGGCCGGCACACCCAGCTCGGTCAGGTGCTCGGCCACCACCCGTGGCGGGCGGGAGGCGTTGTTGGTCACGTACGCGAGCCGCATCCCGGCCGTCCGGGCGGCCGCCAACGAGTCCACCGCGTGCTCGATCGCGTGCGGGCCGGCGTAGACCACGCCGTCCAGGTCCAGCAGCGCGGTGTCGTACGCCTCGGTCAGCGGGCCCTCGCTGCCGCCGGGGGCGGTGCGTCGCACGGTGGTGGCCGTCTCGGTCATGGCTGCGCTACCTCATTCACTGCGGTTCACCGCGTTCGACAACTGCACTGCTCGTACCTGCCCGTTCAGGCGTCGCCGTTGACGCCCTCGGGCTCTCCCCCGGTCTGCTCCCCGGCATCCGCCGCGGGCTCCCCGCCGTGGCTCTTGCCGCTGCCCGGGACCCCGGGCAGCAGCGGGCCGAACGCCCCGGCGCGGGCCGCCAGGGTGGCCCGGGTCTGCCGCAGCGCCTCCCGGTAGTGGTCGGTCTCCGGCCGCATCGCCACGGCCAGCGCCAGGTGCTCGGCGGACGCCTCGAAGTCGCCCAGCCGGGCCGCCGCGACTCCCCACCCGAACTGAGCGTAGTCGTCCGCCGGATCGGCCAGCGCCACGGCCCGGAAGTTCTCCAGCGCCGCCGCGTACGACCCGGCGTCGAACTGCGCCCGGGCCAGCGCCTCCCGGATGCTGCGCGAGTGCGGCTCGGCGTCCGCCGCCCGGGCGAGCAGCTGCTCGGCGGCCGCCGGATGCCCCTGGGCCAGCAGCTTCGCGCCCCGGCGGAACCAGTCGTACACGTCCCCGGCGGGCTCCCCGGGCCGTCCCTGGGCCGGGATGCTCCCCGTCGGCGCGCCCTCCCCCGGGCCGCCGCCGTCCGACTGTCCCTGCCCGTCGTCCATGCCGTACCTCGCCCTCGATCGCACGCCCGCCCCACGAGTCGGCACGGGTATTCAGATCTTTCAACAACGTGTACCCGGTTACCATGCCCAGAATGAGCGCACCCAGTGCAGAAGACGGAGTCGAGACTCCCGAGGGCGGCCCCGGCGATCCCGGGCACGTCGCCACCGCAGGCCTGTCGCTGTCCCCCTTCCGGGGCCTGCGCTACGTCCCCGACCGGGTCGGCGCACTGGCCGCGGTGATGTCCCCGCCGTACGACGTCGTCGACCCGGGGCGCCGGCTCGACCTGGAGACCGCCGACCCGTTCAACGTGGTCCGGCTGATCCTGCCCCGGCCCGAGCCCGAGGACGCCGGTGACCGCCCCGACCGCGACACCAAGTACCGCCACGCCGCCCGGCTGCTGTCCGCCTGGCAGCGCGAGGGTGTGCTCGCCGCCGACCCGCTCCCCGCGATCTACGTCTACGAGCAGCGGGTGCCCGCCACCGGCGACTCCCCCGAGCTGCTCCAGCGCGGCCTGATCGGTGCCCTCGCGGTGAGCGGGCCCGAGGCCGGCGTGGTCCTCCCGCACGAGGACGTCATGCCCCGGCCGGTCGCCGACCGGGTCGGTCTGATGCGCACCACCCGGGCCAACCTCGAACCGCTGCTGCTCACCTACCGCGGCGGCGGCGGCGCCTCGGGCGTCCTCGAGCGGACGGTCGAGGGCGAGCCGCTGCTCTCCACCGCCACCAGCGACGGCACCCACCACCGCCTGTGGGCGGTCACCGACCCCGCCGAGATCGCCGAGATCAGCCGCGACCTGGCCACCTGCCGGGCGCTGATCGCCGATGGCCACCACCGCTGGGAGATGTACCTGCGGCTCCAGCGCGAGCACCGCCACCTGCCGCGCAGCCCGTGGGACCGCGGCATGGTGCTCCTGGTGGACACCGCCCGCTACCCGCTGCGGGTCCGGGCCATCCACCGCGTGCTGTACCGGCTGCCGGTGGCCGAGGCGCTGGACAAGCTCGGTGAGCACTGGAAGGTCAAGGAGGTCCCGGGCCCGCTGCCCGCCGCGCTCCAGGCGCTCGCCGAGCAGAAGCGGCACGGCGGCAACGGCTTCGTGCTGACCGGCGGCGACGGCACCTACTGGCTGCTCGGCGAACCCGAGGAGTCCCTGCTGGACGCGACCGTGCCGCACGGCCGACCCGAGGAGTGGCGCCACCTGGACGCCACCGTCCTGCACGCCACCCTGCTCGACCACACCTGGCACGTCCCCGACGGCCCGGACGACATCGGCTACCTGCACACCGCCGAGGCCGCCGAACGCGAGGCGGCCCGCACCGGCGGCACCGCCGTCCTGCTGCACCCGGTCCGGGAGAGCGTGGTGCGGCGGCTGGCCGAACAGGGCGTCACCATGCCGCGCAAGTCCACCTCCTTCGGACCGAAGCCGGCCACCGGGCTGGTGCTGCGCAACCTCACCCTGGGCTGACCGCCCTGGACGCCGTGGGGCCCTGCCGCTCCCTCGGGGAACGACAGGGCCTCACGGCGTGCCAGGTCAGGGCGCTCAGCTCTGGGCGTCGCCCTTGTCCTCGGCCTTCTCGGCCTTGTCCTCGGTCTTGTCCTCGGCCTTGGCGTCCTGGGAACGCTCGGGCACCTCGCCGTCGAAGTCCTCGTCGATCTCGAGGTCGTCCTCGTCGTAGTACTCCTCGACGTCTTCCTCGTCCTCGAAGATCACGCGGTCGTCGGCGATGTCACCGCCGCGCTTCTTCGCCGGGGCCTCGGCCTTGTCGGCCTCCTCCTCGGCCAGCTCCGGGTCGAGCGCATCGGTGAACTCGACGCCGTCGATCTCGGCCAGGCGCTCGGAGGCGTTGGTCGAACCGTCGGTGTCGGCCTCGGCGGCCTTGGCGAACCAGTCGCGGGCCTCGTCGCCACGGCCGGCCGCGATCAGCGCCTCGGCGTAGGCGTACCGCAGCCGCGCGGTCCACGGGTGCACGGCGCTGGAGGCCAGCTCCGGGCTCTGCAGGGTCACGACGGCGGCGTCGAACTGCTCCATGTCGCTGCGGGCACCCGCAGCGACCAGGCGCATCTCGACCTGGCCGGCCTTGTCCAGCTGCTTCACCTCGGGCTCACCGGCCATCGCCAGCGCCCGCTCCGGACGGCCCAGACCGCGCTCGCAGTCGGCCATCACCGGCCACAGGTCGGCGCGGCCGGTCATCCGACGGGCGGCGCGGAACTCGGTCAGCGCCTCGGAGTAGCGCTGCGTCATGTACGAGGCGAACCCGGCCGCTTCGCGGACGGCCGCGACGCGGGACGCCAGCCGGAGCGCGACGCGCGAGTACTGGTAGGCCTCCTCCGGCTCGCCGTCGAGCAGACGGGCCACCATCACGAGGTTGCGGGCGACGTCGTCCGCGAGCGTTTTGGGCAGGCTCTTGAGCTCCTGGCGCACGTCCGCGTCCAGCTCGAAGCCGGTGACGTCCTCCGGGATCGGCAGGCGCTTGACCGGCTCGTAGTTGCCACGGCGGTCGTCGTAGTCCCGACGGCCGTGGTCGCCGCCCCGGTCGTCCCGACGGTCGTCGCGGCGGAAGCCGCCCTGGCGGTCATCCCGGCGGTAGCCGCCACGGTCGCCACCACGGTCATCGCGGCGGAAACCGCCACGGTCACCGCCGCGCTCGCCACGGTCACCGCGGTCGCGGTTGAAGCCGCCCGAGGGGCGGTCGTCACGGCGGAAGCCGCCGCCGGCCGGACGGTCGTCACGGCGGAAGCCGCCACGGTCATCGCGGTCACGGAACGGACGGTCGTCACGACGCGGACGGTCGTCACGGTCGTCCCGACGGAAACCGCTGGGACGGTCCTCGCGACGGAACCCGCCACGGTCGTCACGGTCGTCCCGACGGAAACCACCCGAGGGGCGGTCGTCACGACGGAAGCCACCACCCGAGGGGCGGTCGTCGCGACGGAAGCCACCGCGGTCGTCGCCACGGTCGCGGTTGAAGCCGCCCGAGGGGCGGTCGTCACGGCGGAAGCCGCCACGGTCGCCACCACGGTCATCGCGGTCACGGAACGGACGGTCGTCACGACGCGGACGGTCGTCACGGTCGTCCCGACGGAAACCACCCGAGGGGCGGTCGTCACGACGGGAGGCGCCACGGTCGTTGGACCAGCCCCCACGGGACCGGGGCTCGTAGCCTCGGCCGTCATCCGATCGGCGCTCGGGACGGTCCTGGGGCTGGTTCGACATCCTGGTGACTCCTTCTGCTGCTTCAGCTCCACCGCGGACCGAGCAACACCAGTGCCGTCACGCGGTATCGGCGCCGGCCTCCTGGCCGCGCACCATCTCTATTGTCCGGCATGTCGGAAGCGTCCGCGCCTGGGCGGAAGTCCCGGCCTGCCGGCCTCGTGCAAGTTCGCAAAAAACAAAAAGGCCGCGGGCCCAGCGAGTCGCTGGGGTCGCG
>NZ_JBHTTU010000007.1:0-89395 GCF_042794375.1 Kitasatospora sp. NPDC056531
GAACCCCAGCTCCTTGAACACCCGGAACGCCCCCACCGCCTCCGGCCCCGCAAACCCCAACACCGCCGCCGCATGCCCCCGCACCAACTCCAGCAACACACCATCCCGCTCCACCTCCGACAGCCCCACCAGGCGGTCCGCGAGCGTCGAGCGCTCAGTGGTGCTCGCCCGGCGCAGTGCCGCGGGCACGAGGGCGCGGAACATCGGCGGAAGCGTTCCGGCGTTCGCCTGGGCGTGCAGCGCGGCCCGGCTCACGTGGGCCGCCATCAGCGCGGGCCGGTTCGCGGTCAGGGCCGCGTCGAAGAGCGCCAGACCCTGCTCGTTCGGCATCGGCGCGAGCCCGGAGCGGCTGAGGCGTCGTACGGTCTCCTCGCTGAGGTACCGTCTCATGCTGGTGTCGTCCGCCCAGGCGCCCCAGGCGATGCTGGTGGCGGGCAGCCCCAGGTGCCGGCGGTGGTGGGCGAGCCCGTCGAGGAAGGTGTTCGCGGCCGCGTAGTTGGCCTGGCCTGCTGCTCCGAGCGTGCCGGCGATGGAGGAGAACATGACGAACGCCGCCAGGTCCAGCCCGGCCGTCAACCGGTGCAGGTGCCATGCCGCGTCGGCCTTCGCCCTCAGGACGGCGTCGAGTTGACTGTCCGTCATGGTGCTCAGCGGAGCGAGGTCGATGACAGCGGCGGTGTGGATCACGGCCGACAGCGGATGCTCCTCCGGTACCGCCGCGAGCAGCTCCTCCAGTGCCTGCGCGTCCGCCACGTCGCAGGCCGCCAGGGTCACCGTCGCGCCGAGCTCCGTCAGTTCGGCCCGCAGCGCCTCGGCGTCGTCGGCCGCCGGACCGCGACGGCTTGCCAGCAGCAGGCGCCGGACACCATGACGGGACACCAGGTGCCGGGCGACCAGGGCGCCCAGGGCACCGGTGCCGCCGGTGATGAGGACGGTGCCCTCGGGCTCCAGCGGGCGGGCTGCGTCGCCGTCCGGGTCGCAGGGCGCGAGGCGGGGTACGAAGCGCTCGCCCCGCCGGAGGGCTTGCTCCGGCTCGTCCTCGGCCAGGGCTGCCGCGACCGTGTCGGGTCCGGTGGTGTCCGGGTCGGGGTCGAGGTCGAGCAGTGCGAGGCGATGCGGGTGCTCGATCTGGGCGCTGCGGATCAGGCCGAGCAGAGCCGCCTGGGTCGGGTCGGCGTCCTCGGACGCCGTGACGGCAACCGCGCCCCGAGTGAGGACGGTGAGCGGGGTGTCGACGAGACGCTCGTCGCCCAGCCATCCCCGCAGCAGGTCGAGCAGCGCCCGGGCGGCGGTGTGGACCTGCTCCGGTCCGGGCTCGCCGGCCACCGCCCGCGGCTGGACGAGGACCGCGTCATAGGCCTGGGTCCCCGCCGCGAGGGCGTCGACGAGCGCGGCCGCGTCCGGGTACTGCTCGGCGTGCACCCCGAGGCCCTCGGCCCGGCCAAGGACCGCGTAGCGCCGCTCGGCGGGCGTCGGCAGGCCGTGGGCCGGCGTCCATTCCACGGCGAACAGCGCGTTGCGGTGGGTGGGCCGGGGGTCGGGTACGGCCTCGGGCAGGGGACCGCGGCCCAGCGACTCGACCGTCAGCACGGAACGGCCGGCCGGGTCGGCGGCCACCAGGCGCACGGTGTCGGGGCCGGTGTGGCTCAGCCGGACGTGGAGGGCCTCGGCCTCGACCGCGTGCAGCTCGGCTCCGGTGAAGACGACCGGGAGCTCCGGTGTCCCGGTGGCGGTCTCCAGCGCGATCGGCTGGAGGGCCGCGTCGAGCAGTGCCGGGTGGATGCCGTATCCGGCCGGGTCGACGCCCTCCGGCAGGGCCACCTCGGCGTACAGGCACCGACCGTGTCGGCGGCAGTCGCGCAGGCCCTGGAAGGCCGGGCCGTACTCGAGGCCGAGGTCCGCCAGGTCGGCGTACGCCGTGCTCAGGTCGACCGGGCTCGCGCCGGCCGGCGGCGCGGCGCTCTCGTGCTCCGCTTCCGCGGCGCCGGACGGGCCGGTCAGCGTGCCGGAGGCATGCAGCGTCCAGGCGGCGTCGTCGCCGGCCTCGGCCCGGCGGGCGTGGATGCCGATCCGCCTGCCGGCGGCGGTCCCGGGTCCGGCGGACCGTACGGGCTCGACGGTGACCTGGAGGTCCACGGCGCCGGTCCGGGGCAGCGCGAGCGGTTGGTGCACCGTCAGCACGGCGACCCGTGGTGCCTCGGTGCACCGTCCGGCGTAGAGCGCGAGGTCGAGCAGGGTGGTGGGGGGCAGCAGCACAGTGCCGCGGACGAGGTGATCGGCCGTCCAGCCGTGCGCGCTGCCGGAGAGCCGGCCGGTCAGGACGGTGGTGTCGCTGCCGGCGAGGGTGACCGCGGCCTGCAGCAGCGGGTGGTCGGCCGGGTCCAGGCCGAGCCCGGCGGCGTTCCGCGGGCCGGCCGGGGTGTCCAGCCAGTACCGCCGGCGCTGGAACGGGTAGGTGGGCAGCGCCACCGGGCGGCCGGCGGCGGGGAGCGCCGGGCGCCAGTCGACGGCGACGCCCCGCGCGTACAGCTCCGCGGCCGAGGTGAGGAAGCGTGCGTACGAGCCCTCGTCCCGGTGCAGGGTGCCCGCGACGACCGCGCTGTCGGCGCCGGAGGCATCCAGGAAGTCCTGGACGCCGACGGCCAGGACGGGGTGGGGGCTGCTCTCGACGAACACCCCGTAGCCGTCCGCCCGCAGGACGGACAGGGCCGGCCCGAACCGGACGGTCTGGCGGAGGTTGCGGTACCAGTACTCGGCGGTCAGCGCGGCCGTGTCCAGCGGAGCGCCGGTCACCGTGGAGTAGAAGGCGATGGTGGACGTCCGCGGGTTCACGTCGGCGAGCGCGTCCAGCAGGTCCGCACGGATGCTCTCGACGTGCGCGGAGTGGGAGGCGTAGTCGACGGGGATCCGACGGGCCCGGATGCCCTCGGCGGTCATGCCCGCCAGCAGGGCGTCGAGCGCCTGGACGCCACCGGAGACCACGGTGGACGCGGGACCGTTGACGGCAGCGATGTCGAGGTCGGTGCCGTACCCGGGGAGGCGCTCGGCGACCTCGGCGGCGGGCAGCGGGATCGAGACCATGCCGCCGGTCCCGGCCAGGGCGAGCAGCGCCTGGCTCCGCAGCGCGACGATGCGTGCCGCCTCCTCCAGGTCGAGGGCGCCCGCGACGTGGGCGGCGGCGATCTCCCCCTGCGAGTGGCCGATCACGGCGTCGGGCTCGACACCGTGGGCGCGCCAGAGCGCGGCCAGCGAGACCATCACCGAGAACAGGACGGGCTGGACGACGTCGACCCGCTCCAGCGGAGCGGCATCGGGGGCCCCGCGCAGGACGTCGACGAGGGACCAGTCGACGTGCGGCGCGAGCGCGTCGGCGCACGCCTGGATCCGCTCGGCGAAGACCTCGGACCGGTCGAGCAGTTCGGTGGCCATGCCCGCCCACTGCGAGCCCTGGCCCGGGAAGACGAAGACGGTCCGGCCGGCGGTGCCGACGCTGCCCTCGACCAGCCGCGGCATCGGACGACCGCCGGCCAGAGCCTCCAGCCCGGCACGGAACTCGGCCTCGGTCGTGGCCACGACGACGGCGCGGTGGCCGAACTCGGCCCGGCCGGCGGCGAGGGCGAGTGCGACGTCCGCAGGGGCGAACGGCTCGTCGAGCCCGGCGAGCAGGCGTCCGGCCTGGGCCCGCACGGCGTCCTCGGACCTGGCCGAGATCAGCCACGGAACCACCTGGTCCGTCCGCTCCTCCGACGCCTCGTCGGCTTCGTGTGCTTCGTGTGCTTCGTGTGCTTCGTGTGCTTCGGCGGTTTCGTCGGGCTGGGCCTGCTCCAGGATCAGGTGGGCGTTGGTGCCGCTGATCCCGAAGGAGGAGACGGCGGCCCGGCGGGGCCGGTCCACGGCCGGCCACGGAGTCGGCTCGGTGAGTACGGAGACCGCGCCGGCCTCCCAGCGGATCCGGGAGGAGGGCCGGTCGACGTGCAGGGTCTGCGGCAGCTCTCCGTGCCGCAGCGCCATCACCATCTTGATGACGCCGCCGATTCCGGCCGCCGCCTGGGTGTGGCCGATGTTCGACTTGAGCGACCCGAGCCACAGCGGCCGCTCGGCGTCCCGGTCCTGGCCGTACGTGGCGATGACGGCCTCGGCTTCGACCGGGTCACCGAGGCGGGTGCCGGTGCCGTGGGCCTCCAGGGCGTCGATGTCCCGGGTGGCCAGGCCCGCGTTGGCGAGGGCCAGGCGGATGACGCGCTGCTGGGAGGTACCGTTGGGCGCCGCGAGCCCGTTGCTGGCGCCGTCCTGGTTGATCGCGCTGCCCCGGATGACGGCGAGAACCGGGTGCCCGAGGCGCTGCGCGTCCGAGAGGCGCTCGACGAGCACGAGACCGACGCCCTCGCCCCAGCCGGTGCCGTCGGCCGCGTCCGCGAACGACTTGCACCGGCCGTCCGGGGAGAGCCCGCGCTGCCGGCTGAACTCGACCAGGATGCCGGGACGGGCCATCACGGTTGCGCCACCGGCCAGGGCCAGGTCGCACTCGCCCATCCGGAGCGCCTGGCAGGCCAGGTGTAGCGCGACCAGCGAGGAGGAGCAGGCGGTGTCGACGGTCACGGCGGGACCGTGCAGCCCGAGGGTGTAGGCGATCCGGCCGGAGGCGACGCTCGCGGTCGTACCGGTCAGCAAGTAGCCGCCGGCCTCCTCCGAGGACTCGTGCAGCCGGGGGCCGTACTCCTGGGACATGGTTCCCGCGAAGACTCCGGTACGGGATCCGCGCAGGGCCGTCGGGTCGAGCCCGGCGCGTTCGAGGGTCTCCCAGGCCACCTCCAGCAGCAGCCGCTGCTGCGGGTCCATCGCGGCGGCCTCGCGCGGCGAGATGTCGAAGAACCCGGCGTCGAACTCGTCGGCCTCGTGCAGGAAGCCGCCCTCGCGGGCGTAGCTCTTGCCATGCGCGTCGGGATCGGGGTCGTACAGGTTCGCCAGGTCCCAGCCGCGGTTGGTCGGGAGCGGCGTGATGGCGTCGATGCCGTCCCGGACCAGGCGCCAGAGGTCCTCCGGTCCGGCCACCCCGCCGGGGTAGCGGCAGCCCATGGCGACCAGGGCGATCGGCTCGTCCACGGCGGTGACCGGGCCGGTCCCGGAGGCCACCGCCGTTTTCCGGCCGAGGAGTTCGGCGCGGAGGTGGTCGGCGACGGCGAGCGGGGTCGGGTGGTCGAAGACCAGGGCCTCGGTCAGCCGGAGCCCGGTGGCTCGGTCGAGGTTGCGGCGGAACTCGACCGCGGCGACGGAGTCGAAGCCCAGGTCCTTGAAGGTCCGTTCGACGTCCACGGCCTGCGGGCCGAGGTGGCCGAGCACGATGGCCATCTGGGCGCGCACCAGTTCGAGCAGCGTCCGGCGCTGCTCGGCCTCGCCGAGCTCGGCGAACCGGTCGGAGAGGGCACTCGACGGTTCCTGCGCCGGTTCCTGCCGCGGTTCCTGCTCCGGGGTGGTGACCGGCCCGATCGCGAGTGCGGCGGGCACCGCCGACGCCTCGTCGATCCAGTAGCGCCTGCGCTGGAAGGCGTAGGTCGGCAACGGGACGCGACGGGCACCGCGGCCGGCGAGGACCGCTTCCCAGTCGACCGCCGCGCCGCACGCGTGGGCCTGGGCGAGCGAGGCGAGGAAGGCCTCGGCGTCGTGCTCGTCGCGGCGCAGCGAGCCGATCGCCACCGGCCGGCCGGACGCGATGCCGGCGGAGTCGAAGGTCTCCTGGAGGGCGGCCGTCAGCACCGGGTTGGGGCTGGCCTCGACGAACAGGCGGTGGCCGTCGGCCAGTAGCTGCCGGACGGCGGGTTCGAACAGGACGGGGCGGCGCAGGCTCCGGTACCAGTACTCGCCGTCGAGTTCCGTGGTGTCCTGCCGGGAGCCGGTGAGCGTGGAGTAGAACGGCACCGTCGAGGGGCGCGGGCGAATCCCGGCGAGAGCGGCGAGCAGGTCGTCGCGGACGGCCTCGACGTGCCGGGTGTGCGAGGCGTAGTCGATGGGGACCCGACGGGTCCGGATCCCGGCGGCGGCGCACTCCTCGGCGAGTTCGTCCAGCGCCGCCGCGTCGCCGGAAACCACGGTGGACTGCGGCCCGTTGACCGCGCCGATGCACAACTGACCGCTCCAGCGGTCGATCAGTTCCTCGGCCCGGCCGGCCGGGAGCGGTACGAGGAGCATCCCGCCCCGGCCGCCGATGTCGAGCAGCGCCTGGCTGCGCAGGGCGACGATCCTGGCCGCGTCCGCCAGCGTGAGGGCGCCAGCGACGTACGCGGCGGCGACCTCGCCTTGGGAGTGGCCGACCACCGCGGCGGGCTCGACCCCGAGGGAACTCCACAGGGCGGCGATCGAGACCATCACGGCGAACAGCACCGGCTGGACCACATCCGTCCGGTCCAGCGACGGCGTGCCCGCGTCGCCGCGCAGCACCGCGAGCAGGGACCAGTCGACATGGGGGCGGAGTGCCTGCTCGCACTCCTCCAGCCGGCGCCGGAAGACCTCCGAGGAGGTCACCAACTCCCGTGCCATGCCGACCCACTGCGATCCCTGGCCGGGGAACACCAGGACGGTACGCCCCTGGCCGGCCACGCCCGTGGTCACCCCTGGGAAGTCGCGGCCCTCCGCGAGCGCGGCGAGCCGTTCGGCGAACTCCTCGGCCGTACGGGCGAGCACCACGCTCCGGTGTTCGAAGGCGGTGCGGGTGGTTGCGAGCGAGAGGGACAGGTCCGCGAGGTCGGACGCCGGTTCGTCGGCCAGCAGGCCCCGGAGGCGTCGGGCCTGGGCCCGCAGCGCCTGGGGACTGCGGGCGGACATCGTCCAGGGCAGGCGGTCGGTGACGAGCGGCCGTTCGGCGCCGGGCCGCTCGGCCGCGGGCGGCTCGGCGCTCGGCGCCTCGGTCAGCACCAGGTGGCAGTTGGTGCCGCCCATGCCGAACGAGCTGACACCGGCGACCAGCGGCTCGGCGGCGCGGGGCCAGGGGGTGAGCTCGCGCTGAACGTCGAGGCCCAGTTCGGCGAGCGGGATGCGCGGGTTGGGTGTCTCGAAGTTGAGGCTGGGCGGCAGCTCCCGGTGACGGATGCTCAGCGCGGCCTTGAGCAGACCGACGATGCCGGCGGCGCCTTCGAGGTGGCCCACGTTGGTCTTCGCCGAGCCCACCCGTAGCGCCGACCCGGCGGGCCTGGCCGAGCCGAGCGCGGCTCCCAGGGCTGCCGCCTCGATCGGGTCGCCGACCTTCGTCCCGGTGCCGTGCAGTTCGACGTACTGGACCTGGCCGGGCTCGACCCCGGCCCGGTGGTAGGCCCGGCGCAGCACGTCCTCCTGTGCCGCGGCGCTCGGGCGGGTCAGGCCTTCGGTGTCGCCGTCGTTGTTGACGGCGCTGCCCCGGATCACGCAGTGGACGGTGTCACCGTCCGCGAGGGCCTGAGCGAGGGGCTTGAGCACGACCAGGCCGCCGCCCTCGCCGCGGACGTAGCCGTTGGCCCGGGCGTCGAAGGTGTAGCAACGCCCGTCGGGGGACAGTCCACCGAAGAGGCGGGAGGCCCGCGTGGTCTCGGGCAGGATGGCGAGGTTCACACCGGCCGCGAGTGCCAGCGTCGACTCGCCGCTGCGCAGGCTCTCGCAGGCGAGGTGGACCGCGACCAGGGAGGAGGACTGCCCGGTGTCCACCGTGAGGCTGGGTCCGTTGAGGCCGAAGGCGTAGGACACCCGGTTGGCGATGATGCCGCGCTGCACACCGGCCATGGTGTGGCGGCCGATCGCCTCCGAGCCCGGTCGGACGGAGAGGGTCTCGTAGTCGTCCCAGATGGTGCCGACGAACACGCCGGTCCTGCTCGTCCGGACGGAGCCGGGCAGGATCCCGGCGTTCTCGAAGGCCTCCCAGGCCAGTTCGAGCATCAGCCGCTGACGCGGATCCATGGACTCGGTCTCGCGCGGGGAGATGCCGAAGAAGTCGGCGTCGAACGTGTCGATACGGTCGAGGTAGCCGCCGTACCGTGTCTCGGAGTCGATTCCCCGCCGGTCGGCGGGGAGCTCGGTGATCGCGTCGGCGCCGTCGCGCAGCAGCTTCCAGAACGCGGCGGGCTCCGCTGCGCCGGGAAGCCGGCATGCCATTCCGATGATCGCGATCGCGTCCTGAGACGTAGCCGCCGTCACGTTCCATCGCCTCCTGAGTTGGCCCGGCCCTAGCCTGCAACGGGGTCAACTCCGGTGTCTTCGCGCAGATTGCTGACTGTGACGCGTGGTCAGCCTGGTGTGCGGGGCGATGTACCGCAACGATGACGAGCCCGTGCCGCGGGGGTTCGGCACGGGCTCGTCGGTCCTGGTTGCTCAGGCGGCCTGCCCCTCCTGAGCGTTGTTGGTCATGACCACGTTGGACAGGTAACAGGCCAGCGCCACGACGGTCAGGACGGCCATCGACACGGAGGCGCCGCCGCCGCCCTTGTTGACGTAGGCCGCGCCGCTGAAGGCGGCACCGATCATGGAGAGCGCGCCGAGAATCGACGTCGCCATGAACACCGGGCGCTTGACCGCCATGGCCGACATCAGGGTGTGGATGGAGCCGCCCACGATCACCACGCCGACCCAGGCGTGGATCGCGAGGACCACCGGCGTGCTGGTCATCGCGTGACCGAAGGCCGCGAAGATGCCGTCCCCGTTGTGGTCGATCTTACCGGCGGCGAACACTCCCATTCCGATGGCGAACTGAACCATCGTCACGATCGAGATCCCAAGGCTGGCCTGCCGAAGCTTCTCGATCGGCGTGCCACCCTTACGCATCGTCATCATTCCCATTCCCGGCACCTCATCCTCTCAGGGCTTTCGCCAACCTGCTTGCACTGCAAAACGATTGCGCACCGATGCATCAGGTACGCCGACGGTATGCCCACACCGCCGAGGGGGCGAACACCACGAACAGCGCCACCGACCAGATCAGCGTTTCGGCCAGCGGCCGGGCGACCGGTCCACCGAGCAGCAGCCCGCGACAGGCGTCCATGGCGTGGGTGGCCGGGTTGATGTGCACCCATGCCTGGAGCCAACCGGGCATGCTGCTGGTGGGCGTGAGCAAATTGGTGCCGAACGCGAGCGGGAAAAGGGTCAGGACCGCCACCCCCTGGACGCCGCTGGGCTCCCGGATGACCACACCGGCCAGTACATAGGCCCAGCTCAGGCAGAAGGCGAAGCCGATCGCCACGGCGGAGGCGAACACGATGTTCACCGGGTTGGCGTGGATCCGGAACCCGATCGCGTAGCCGAAGCCGAACAGTGCGACCAGAGCGACCACATAGCGGATCATGTCGCCGAGCACCGAACCGATCAGCGGCGCCGAACGGGCGATCGGCAGGCTCCGGAACCGGTCGAAGACGCCCTTCTTGATGTCCGCGTTGAGGTTGATGCCGGTCGCCATCATGCCCGCCATGATGACCGTCATCACCATCGCCGCCGGGAAGATGGTCTGCAGGTACGCCTTCGTCGAACCGGAGACCGCCCCACCGAACAAGTAGACGAACATCGTCAGGAAGATGATCGGCAGGAAGACGGCGTCGGCCAGCCCCTCCGGAGTGCGGCCGATCTTGATCAGGCTGCGCCTGGCGAGCGCCAGGCTGTGCCGGGGCAGTCCGTACGGACGGAGCGGGGGGTGCCGACGCGTGGTCAGGCCCTCCCGGGCGGCGGTGACGGTGTCGGTCATGGGGCACCTTCTTCGAGGCCTTCGTCGAGCTGGTGCTGATCGGTGTGCTGCCCGGTGAGGGAGAAGAAGACCTCGTCCAGGCTGGGCAGCCGCAACGAGATCTCGACCACGCCGATCCGCGCGCCCTGGAGCCGGCGCACCGCTTCGGCGAACATGGCGTCACCGTCCACCGGCGCGGTCAGCATCGTCCGGCCCCGCAGGACGGGCTCACGCCCCGTCACCAGACGGACGATCGTGGCGGCTTCCTCGATCTGCTCCGGGTTCTTCGGGCGGACCTCGATGGTCTGGCTGCCGACCACGCGTTTGAGCTCGTCGGGCGTGCCGTGCGCGATCACCTTGCCGTGGTCGATGACCGAGAGTTCGTCGGCGAGGGCGTCGGCTTCCTCCAGGTACTGGGTGGTCAGCAGCACCGTGACGCCCTCGCCGGTGAGCGAGCGGATCACCCGCCACAGGTCCTCGCGCCTGGCCGGATCGAGTCCGGTGGTCGGTTCGTCGAGGAAAATCACACCCGGCCGGCCGACCAGGCTCGCGGCGAGGTCGAGCCGCCGCCGCATGCCTCCCGAGTACGTCAGCGCGCGGCGGCCGGCGGCGTCCGAGAGACCGAACCGCTCCAGCAGCTCCGCCGCCCGTACCTTCGCCCCCGCCTTGGGCAGGTCGAGCAACTGGCCGATCAGGACCAGGTTCTCCAAGCCGGTGAGGTCCTCGTCGACCGAGGCGTACTGCCCGGTGAGACCGATCATCCGACGCACCCCGGCAGCGTCCCGTACGACGTCCAGACCGCCGACCGTGGCCCGGCCCGCGTCCGGACGCAGCAGGGTGGCCAGAATGCGCACGGCCGTGGTCTTGCCGGCGCCGTTGGGCCCGAGGACGCCCAGCACCGTGCCCTCCCGCGCGGCGAGATCGACGCCGTCGAGCGCGGTCGTCCTGCCGAACCGTCTCACCAAGCCCTCTGCCTGGAACGCGTACTCCATGCCGGTCATGCTCGTTCCCGCCGCTCACAGACCGCACATAAACCGCTCGCACCACGGTGTGGGACGGTGCGAGCGGCGGGCTCGGCCGGCGTCCGCGACAGCGATCGATCAAGCCTCCCCAGCGGAACGGCTGCGCTAAGGTACCGGGTGAGTGGCCGTGGGAGTACAGATCTTGGGGGGGTCTGCTGATGCGGGTCGCAATCCTCGGGCCGCTTGAGGTCGTTGTGGACGGACAGGCCGTCAGGATCGGCGGCGCGCGGCTGCGGACGATGCTGATCCGGCTGGCGCTGGACGCCGGCCGGGTGGTCACCGTCGACTCGCTCACCTCGGCGCTCTGGCCCGACGGTGGGCCGACCGAGCCCTCCCACGCCCTGCAGTCCGTGGTGTCCCGGCTGCGCGTGACCATGAACGGCAGGATGCCGCTGCGATCGGCCTCCGGCGGGTACTGCCTGGACCTCCCGCCCGAGGCGGTGGACGTGCTCCGCTTCGAACTGCTGGCCCGCCAGGGCCGGCAGTCGCTCCGCGCAGGCGATCCGGACGGCGCCGTCCGCCTGCTTCGGGAGGCCCTGGACCTGTGGCGGGGCGAACCTCTGGCGGACGTCGCGGCCGCGCCGTTCGCGGCGGCCACGGTCGTCCGGCTCGAAGAGCTGCGACTCGCCGCGATCGAGGACCGGGTCGAGGCCGAACTGGAGACCTCCACCGGCCACCTGCACGCCGTCGCCGAACTCGATGAGCTGGTGGCCACGTACCCCTTGCGGGAGAAGTTCCGGGTCCTGCTGGTGCGGACCCTGCACGGGGACGGTCGGCAGGCCGAGGCGCTCGCCTCCTACGAGGCGTACCGCAAGCTGCTCGCCGAGGAGCTGGGCACCGACCCGGGGCAGGAGCTCCAGGAGGCTCACCTGGCGGCACTTCGCGACACCCCCGCACCGCCGCAGCGGCCGGCGGCCCGCCGCACCGGCAACCTGCGGGTCGCGTACAGCAGCTTCATCGGCCGGACCGAGGAGCTGTCCCGGGCCACCGAACAGCTCCGCCAGAGCCGTCTGGTCACCCTGGTCGGCCCGGGCGGTGTCGGCAAGACGAGGCTGGCGACCACCGTGCTGGCCGAGCTGGCGGACAGCACGCCCGGCGGGGTGTGGATGGTCGAACTGGCCTCGGTGACCGATCCCGACGGTCTCGTGCGGGCCGTGATGGGGGCGCTCGGGCTGCGCGAGGTTCGTCTGCTGGACGGCCGGGAGGCCTCCCCCGACCCGGTCGGCCGGCTGGTCGAGGCATTCGGCACGACCGAGGCGCTGGTGCTCCTGGACAACTGCGAGCACCTGCTGAGCGCCGCGGCCCGCCTGGTCGACGAGCTGCTCGGGCGTTGCCCCGGCCTCCGGATGCTCGCCACCAGCCGCGAGCCGCTCGACGTGCCGGGCGAGACGCTCTGCGTCGTGCCACCGCTCGGCCTGCCGGAGCCGGACACCTCCGACGCGATGGACTATCCCGCGGTACGGCTCTTCGCCGACCGGGTGGCCGCCGCGCGACCGGACTTCGAGATCACGGCGGACAACGTCGCCGCCGTGGTGGACATCTGTCGGCGGCTGGACGGCCTTCCACTGGCGATCGAGCTCGCGGCGGCCCGACTGCGGACCCTCCCGCTGGAGCAGCTGGCGGTCCGGCTCGACGACCGGTTCCGCCTGCTCAGCGGCGGCAGCCGTACCGCGCTGCCCCGGCACCAGACCCTTCGCGCGGTCGTCGCCTGGAGCTGGGACATGCTGGACGACACCGAGCGGCGTCTCGCGGCACGGCTCGCGGTGTTCCCCGGCGACATCACCCTGGACGGCGCCGAGGGCGTGTGCTCCCGGGGAGGACTGGCCGCCGACACCCTGCTCGACCACATCTCGGCGCTGGCCGACAAATCGCTGCTCCAAGTCCTCGACGGGCCCGACGCGCGCTACCGGATGCTGGAGACGATCCGGGAGTACGCCCTGGAACGGCTGGCCGACTCGGGCGAGATCGTCCAGGCCCGCCGCGACCACACCGCCTACTTCCTGGAGCTGGCCGAGCGCGCCGCGCCGGGGCTGCGCGGACCGGACCAGCTGACCTGGATCGTCCGACTCACCGCCGAGCGCGACAACCTGATGGCCACCCTCCACCGCGCCCTCGGCAGCGGCGAGGCCGACACCGCGGTCCGGCTCGCGGCGGCCCTCGGCCCGTTCTGGACCATCCAGGGCAACCACGCCGAGGCCGCCAACCGGATCTTCCAGGCGCTGCAGGTCCCGGGCCAGCATCCGCCTGACGCCCGAGCGATCGCGACCGCCTTCTACCTCTTCAACCGCCTCCTGGCCGGCGGCGGCGCCTTCAGCAGCCTCGTCATGGAGGACGCCTGGGCGCTGGCCTCGGACGTCTCCCGGGCCGCGCGCTACCCCACCGCCGCGCTGATCGAGGCCTCGCTGGCGCTCACCACCGACGACGCCGACTGGGGTCTGTCGGCGATCGACCGCGACCTTCCGCGCTGCGACCCCTGGGGCCGCGCCATGCTACTCATGCTCCGGGCCTTCTTCCAGAGCAACCACGGCGACATGCCCGGCAGCCGCCAGACGCTGTCCGCCGCGGCCACCGCGTTCCGCGAGGCCGGGGAACGCTGGGGGCTCTCGCTCACCCTGACCGCACTGGCCGACGCCCACTGCGTGCTCGGCGACTTCGACGACGCCATCACCGAGCTGAAGGAGGCCCTGCGGCTCCTGCGCGAGCTGAACCCCAAGGACGAGGCGATCATGCAGCGCACCGCACTGGCCGCGGCCCGGGCCCAGAGCGGCGACATGGATCGGGCCCGCGCCGAGCTGGCCGAGCTGGTACGGCCCGGCACCGGCCTGTCCTCCGCGCGGCATCACCTCATGGTCCGCATCGCGCTCGGCAACCTGGCCCGCCATGCCGGCGACATGGCCGAGGCGGCCCAGCAGTTCGACCACGCGTACCGGCAGCTCGGCCGACTCCCCGTCGCCGCACCGCTGTTCCGGGCCATTCTCGGCGCGGCCCTGGGGCAACTCGCGGTGGCCGAGGACGATCTGGACACCGCCCGGGCGCACCTGGAGGAGGCGTTCACCCTCGCCGCGGCCGTCCCGGACATGCCCGTGGTGGCCGGGGTCAGTGTGGGCGTCGCCGGGTTGCGGGCCGGACAGGGCGCCGCGGACGAGGCTGCGGAGATCCTCGGTGCGACGCACACGTTGCGTGGCGCACCCGACGCCTTCAACCCCGATGTGGTGCAGCTGGTCCGCGAACTGGTCGACCAGCTGGGCCGGGACGAGTACGACCGCGCCTACACGCGCGGCCGCGACCGCGACCGCGGCGCGGCGCTCGCGTTCATCCGGTCCCGGCTCGCCCCGACCGACTGACCGGGTCAGTCGCTCTCGGGCACCTCGCGGGTGATCTGGTCGATCCGGCTGAGCCGGCCGTCGGACGCGAGCTGACCGAACATGTAGATCTCGGTCCCCACCCTCGGCCCCTTCCGCATCTCGGCGAAGAGCGTGTACCTCGCCGCGACCCGGTCTCCCGTGGTCAGCGCTTCGTGCACCTCGACGCGGCAGTCGACGACGTTCTTCCGGGACGGGCGCGCATGGGCGATCAGCTTCGCGCGGTCGAACGGGACACCGTCGTTGTACTGCACGAAATCCGCGGTGAAGTAGCGGTCGAGGATCGCGGCGGGGTCCTCGTCGGTCATCGCCATCTCCTCGGGAAACATGACGAGGAAGGCCGTGAGGTCTTTCGCGGGCGTGCGGTCGGAAACCATGCTCATCAACTTCCTTCGGCACAGGGCCATCAGATGCACCATCAGTCTACCGACGGGCCACGCGAGCACCACCGCCTCGGCGTCAGCACCGGCCGGCGGCTGCCCGCCCAGCGGTCCGTCTTCCGCAGATGCTTGTGCGCCCGAACCGGCGCCAATGCTGTCACGCTGCTCACAGGAGGTCCCCTACCGCCCAAGCTTCTGACAGCCGGTCAGAAACTCGCGGACACCTGCGTCAAGGCCTACGTCGAGCGGCCAGCCTCCCACGCGGAGCACTGGAGCGACCACGCACCCGTCACCACGGTGTTCGACTTCGACAATAACTGACCTACCAGTAAAGGCAGTTGATCAGAACACAGAAGCAGCCCTGGCCGGCGATGTGCCTCCGGCCCAGGGCTGCTCGCATCGGCCAAGGAGGCCTGCACTCTCGCCCACGCTGGTGCACGACCGGCACGTCGCGGCGGAGGCCTCTGCACCGTCCACTGGGATCCCTCCCGCGGGTTTGTCGGCCGCCCTCTGACGCTCGGGGGGCCATTCGTGCCCTTGCGAGCGGGTCTGGGCGCGGGAGACGGTAAGAGCGATCCTTGTGGAAATCCTGTGACTTGCGTCGCGGCAGCTCGAGCCGGCGGCTGGTGCCGGTGACGGCTCGGCTACATTCGGGGACCGCGAAAGGGGAGGGAAAGAGCCCGGCCGGGGGCACCCCTGGCACCGGCGCTTTCACAGAGATCTCACAAGAATGCCTCGTACCGTGCCCGGACCTGCTGGCGTGAGACGGCGGCGCTCACGTCTCGACACGAGTGAGGACAGGTGCGATGGAACCAGGGCACGTCCTGGGCGGGCGGTACATGGTCTTGGCGCTCTTGGGGCGCGGGGGTATGGCAGAGGTGCACCTGGCTCGAGACCAGCGTCTTGACCGCCTGGTGGCAGTAAAAGCCCTCCGACCAGATCTGGCCACCGACCCCACCTCCCTGCTCCGGTTCCGGCGGGAGGCCCTCTCCACGGCTTCGCTCAACCACTCCTCGATCGTTGCGGTCTTCGACAGCGGCGAGGAGGCGCTGGGTGAGGGGGTGCTGCCGTACCTGGTGATGGAGTACGTGCAGGGATGCGCCCTTGACGAGATGCTGCGCCAGGGCCCGCCCTTGCCGGCCGAGCGGGCCCTGGAACTGACGCTAGGCGTGCTGGAGGCATTGGAACGCGCCCATGCCCAAGGCATCGTGCACCGTGACGTCAAGCCCGCTAACGTGATGGTGACTTGGGAGGGGCGGACCAAGGTCATGGACTTCGGCATCGCCCAACTCCTTACGACGGACGCGATGGCCCTGACCCAGGGCTCCGTGGTCATCGGTACGGCGGCGTATCTGTCGCCCGAGCAGGCGCGCGGCGAGTCGGTGGACGTGCGCTCAGATCTGTACTCCGCGGGCTGCCTGCTCTACGAGTTGCTGACCGGGAGGCCGCCGTTCACCGGCGAAACGCCCATCGCGGTGGCATGGCAACACGTCAACGAGGAGCCCCGGCCGCCCTCGGCGTACGCGCCGGAGCTGCCGGACGTGTGCGACGGTCTCGTGTTGCCGGCTTTGGCGAAGGACCGTCACCAGCGGTACCAGACCGCCACCGAGATGCGCATCGCCGTAGCCCACACGCTGGCCGCCGTCGTCGCCCGTACGCACGCGAGCGACGTGTTCACGACCTGTCGGACTCCGCCTGTCTCGGACCATGCCTCGGCACCGGTTGAGCCCGCGCCCGGTCGGGTCCAGCGCACCCGCGGTCCGCAGCGTGGCAGACGGGCGAGACGCGTCGTCCTTGCCGTGGTGCTGTGCGCAGCTGTGTGCGCGGCCGCCGGGGCGTACTCGGCGGCTGGATCGCCACCCGGGGGGCGAGCCGTCCGAATGCCGGATCTGGCAGGCAAGAGTGTCGCCGACGCCAGACTGAGCGCGCAGAGCTCCGGACTGCGGGTGTCCAGGGTGGTGGAGGGCGCCTGCCCCACACCGGGGCTGCCCGTTCGTCGCGTTTGTGGCCAACTGCCCGCCTCCGGCGACGCGGTCACCCGGGGCAGCGCCGTCGTGATCGACGTCCCCGCGCCGTCGAGCCCGGCCGCGCAACGGTGAACCGGGCAGGACGTCGCCCGAGTAGGTATTTTACGTAGGAGCGGCAGGCCGGTCGGCCGATACACCGCTTGGAACCCAACTACCACGAAGGAAAAGGCACACAACGATGCCGACGCACACCTTTCGGAGGCGGATCACAGCCCGCGAGGCGGCAATCCGGCGCTGGCTGCCGATGGCGTTCCGTACGGCGGGCTTCCTGCTGATGCCATGGATCGTCGTGCTCGCGATGTCGGTGAAGGGGCGCTTCGGCGCACGAAACCTCTCCAACTCCTGGGTGTGGCTGGACGTCATAGAGGTGGCGGCGCTGTTCCTGCTGGCCCGGCTGGTGCGTCGCCGCCACCCGGCCACCAGTCCGATGGCCTCGGCCACCGCCGTCCTGCTGGGCCTGGACGCGTTCTTCGACCTGTGGTCGGCACATCGCGGCTCCGACTACCAGCTCGCGCAACTGCTCGCCTACGTCGCCGAGTTGCCGAGCACAGCCGTTCTCGCCACGCTCTCCTGGTACGCGCTGCCGTGGGCCGCGCCCGCCGTGCCAGCCGCAGGCCCCGGCGTTTCGACGCCGCCGCGCCGGCGTGCTGTGGTGTAGTGACCTGCACAGCGCCGAGGGTCGCAGTCGCAACCGGCACCACTGCGCAGCCGGCGCCGCACTGCGATCGGCTGCGCCACCGCGTCGGACGTCGTGGTGAGCTGGTCGGGCTGACACTCCCCGTCACAGGTCAGCGCCAGTGCTACGCCGATCGCATCATCCGCAAGCCCGGGGCCGGCCGTCCTGCGGAACGCTCGGACCACAGCTTCGGGGGGGGGGTCTTTTTTGTGTTTCAGGGGGGATTGTTGGGTTGGGGGGGGTACCCTGGCTTCCCCCCCCCCGGGCACAACCAGCAAACCGGGGCCGGGCGTCCTAGGAAAAGTTAGGAACAAGATCTGCGCGCACCTTCCTGGAGGGGGGAAAAAGCCCCCCCCCGCGGCTGCGGAGGCGCCACCGGTCTCCACTCACACGGGCCCCGACTTCGATGAGAAGACTCTCATCAGCCCGTGCCATCGTGGGGCCCGGCAAACGGCCGGGCGGCAGCGAGGAGAGGGCCGATGGCGGTCGGTGACAGCACCGGGACGGTGCTGGTGGTGGACGACGACAACACGATCCGCCGGTCGCTGGAGCGCGGCCTGCGGCTGAGCGGGTTCACCGTGCGCTCGGCGGACGGCGGGCGGGCGGCGCTGGAGCTGGTGGCCACCGAGCCGCCGGACGTGCTGGTGCTCGACGTCTCGATGCCCGACCTGACCGGCACCGAGGTCTGCCGCCGACTGCGCGACCAGGGCGTCGACACGCCCGTGCTGATGCTCTCCGCACTGGACGAACTGGCCGACCGGGTGGCCGGTCTGCAGGCGGGCGCGGACGACTACCTGATCAAGCCGTTCGCACTGGAGGAACTGGTGCTGCGGCTGCACGCCCTGCTGCGCCGCCGCCCGCCCGCCGGCGCGGGTGCGGGCGGGCGACTCGACGGACCGGGCGGCGAGGTGCTGCGCGTCGGACCGCTGGAGATCGAGCCCGCCACCCGCGAGGTGCGCCGGGACGGCCGGCCGGTGCGGCTGACCCGCCGCGAGTTCGAGCTGCTGGAGTACCTCGCCCGCAACGCCGGCCTGGTACTGACCCGCGACCAGTTGCTGGACCGGGTCTGGGGCTACGACTTCGAGGTCCGCACCGATGCCGTCGACACTTTCGTCAGCTACCTGCGCCGCAAGCTGGAAGAGGGCGGCCGACCCCGACTGATCCACACCGTGCGCGGCGTCGGCTTCGTGCTGCGGATGCCGGAGGCGGGCCGGTGACCGGCGCGACCCCCGCCCTGCGCTCGATGAGCCTTGCCACCCGGATCGCGATCGGCGCCGCGCTGCTCGTCCCACTGCTGGTGCTGGGCACGGGCGCGCTGCTTCTCGGCCTGGTCACCCACGACCTGCGCGCCCAGCAGGACACCAAGCTGCGCGACCGCGCCGACGCCGTGCTGCCCGCCTCCCGAGCGCTGCTGAACGCGACGCAACAGGGCCGGCTCCGGGTCGAACAGAACCAGCGCCGCAACCTGCTGGACGACGCGCTGGACGTCGGCATCCGGGTGGCGGACGCGAACGGCAACCTGGTCACCCAGGGCGGCCCGATGCCGGGCCCCGCCTCGGTGCTGCCGCAGCCCGCCCACGGGAACACCGGCGGCCCGGTCACCGTGCACGCACAGGGCCGCGCCTGGCGGGTGCTGGCCCGGCAGGTGACCGACGTCGACCCCGGCACGCTCTGGGTCGTGGCGCCGGTGTCCGCGACGGACCCGCAAGTGGACGCGGTACGCGGACGGATCCTGTGGGCCGCCGTGCTGGCCGCACCGGTCTCCGGCCTGCTCTCCTACGCCCTGGCCCGGCGCGCCACCGCCCCGCTCAGCCGGCTCGGCCGCCGGGCCGCCGCCTTGGACCCGCGCGCCGGCGCCGCCGACTTCGGGCACCGGCGCAGCGGGATCCGCGAGGTGGACGAGCTCGCGGTCGCGCTGGAGAGCGCACTGGCCCGCTACGACGAGCAGGTCGCCCGCACCGGACAGGCGCTGGAGACCGCCCGCTCGTTCTCCGCCGCCGCCTCGCACGAGCTGCGCACCCCGCTGATGGGCCTGCAGACCAACCTGGACGTGCTCAGCGCGCACCCCGACCTGCCGCCGGGCGACCGTGCGGAGATCACCGCCGACCTGCGCGACGACCACCGACGGCTGCTCGACCTGCTGACCGCGCTGCGCACGCTGGCCCGCGGCGACCTGGTCGAGGAGGAGGCGTTCGGACCGCTGGACCTGGCCGAGCCGGCCGCGGCGGCGGTCGCCGAGCTTCGCCGACGGCGGCCGGAGCCGGCGGTCATCGCCCTGGCCGCTCCCGGCCTCACCGGGCCGGACGGCGGCGGGCTGCGGGTGCACGGCTGGGAGGCCGGGCTGCGGATCGTCTGCGACAACCTGCTGGCCAACGCAGCCGTGCACGGCCACCGACCCGGCTTGCCGGCCCGGATCGTGCTCGGGCTGCACAGGGAGGCCGGACAGGCGGTCCTGACCGTGGACGACGACGGGCCGGGCATCCCGGTCGAGGACCGCGCGGCGGTCTTCGACCGGTTCCACCGCCGCCGGGACAGCCCCGGCTCGGGCCTGGGGCTGACCCTGGTCGCCCAGCAGGTGGCCCTGCACCGGGGCACGGTCACGGTCACCGAGCCGCCGAGCGGTAGCGGCTGCCGCATCGAGATCCGCCTGCCCCTGGTCGCCCCGGACGCCCCGACCCTGCCCCTGCCGACCCGCCGTCACTGGATCAGGTCCACGGGGGCGAGCGGCTGAGCGGGCCGCGGCGGCTCGCGGACCCGGCGACTCACAAGGAGTCCACGGCTCACAAGGAATCCACAAAGAGGCCCTCTACCGTCCTGCTCAGCCGGGTCGCCCGACGGTCCGGCGGGATCTGCCACCCCTGCCAACTGGAGGACTCACCATGCGCTCCTACCGCAAGGCCGCCGCCGCGGCCGGTGCTCTCGCCCTCGGCGGCACCCTGTTCGCGTTCGCCGGCCCCGCCCAGGCGGCGACCACCAACGCCACCCCGGTGGCCACGGTGACCCCGAAGACCCTGCCCGCGCCCAAGGGCGACGGCGCGAAGGACATCTGCAAGCGCCTGCCCAAGACCGAGCAGCGGATCCAGAACGCGCTGAACCGCCTGAACGGCCCGAACACCGAGGTCGGCTCGGTCGCCCGTCTGGAGCAGCGGGTGGACAACGCCAAGGCCGCCGGGCACACCGCCGTCTACAGCTACCTCAACGACCGCCTGACCTACCGCAAGAGCCTGGTGCCCACGCTCACCCAGCGGCAGAACGACCTGAAGGACGTGGCCACCTGGTGCTCCTCGCAGGGCCTCGGCACCTCGACCGCGCAGTGACCGCTCGCACCATGACCGCCCGCGCAGCGGCCGCACGTCCGGCCACCGCTCGCCCGCTGCGGCGGGCCGCCGGTCTCACCGCCGCAGTCCTGCTCGTCTCGCTCGCCCTAACAGCATGCGGCGGGAGCGGCAGCGGGAACACGGGCGGGAAGGGCACCGCCTCCCAGCCGGCCGCCGCGCCCGCCGGCACCGCGGTCGGCGGTGACCAGCTCGGCGAGATGAAGCAGAAGGTGGACGCCGCCGAGAGCGCGGCCGCTGCCGCCGAGTCGGACGCCGCCCAGGACCCCTCGGACACCCCCTCGCCCTGAACCCTGCGGGACCGACCGAGTGCCTGATCCCCCTCCGCCACGCGCCGTCGGGCGCGCCTGGCCCGACAACGGGCCTGCGACGGAGGGGGATTACTCGGGTTGACGCAGTGTCCGCAATAGTGACGTTCTGCGATCGTCGCGGTGTGCCGATGGAAATGCTCCCGAGCTCAACCCGGCCGAGGGCATCTGGTCCCTACTCAAACGCGGCCTGGCGGACTTCGCAGCAGCCGGTCTCACACACCTCACCCGTGTGATCAAGCGCAAACTGAAGAAAATCCAGTACCGGCCTCACCTGATCAACGGCTGCCTGCCGCCAACACGAGTTCAACCTGAGCGACGGGTGAACCTTTTTCGAAAAGGCGTCGCTCCACTGGAGGATCGACCTCATCGTGACGACTCCGGGCATCGCGGGCAAATGCATCGAGGCCGCGTTCGACTTCGGAGATAACTGACCCACAGGCAGCTACAGTTGAGCATGACCCGGAGGCGACCCCGGCCTGCAGGACCCCCGGCTGGCGCGGGTCATCGAGGCCGGCGTCGGCCTCTTCCTCGCCGGTTACGACAAGGCTCCTGGCCGGCACGGCTAACGCGGCCGGATCATGGTGCGGGAAGACGGCCGCCAGCTACCCGACAGCGCGCGCCAGCGCGTCCGGGACGTCAGGGCGGTCGGCGAGGCCGTACCGCGCCGGCACCGGCAGCGGCTCCGCCTCGTGGGCTCGGACCAGTCCGGACCAGTCCGGGCTCCCGGTGGCACCGACGGTAGCGTCCAGCAGCGCCTGCGCGTCGATCTTCCCGCCACTCCCGACACCCCCGCCGCGGGCCTCCCGGGCCGCCACCTGCCGACCGTACGCCACTCTGACACGACGGCGCGGCCACCGGCATTCCGCCTCCGCCCGGGCGCGGGCCGGGGGCACGAAGGCGCGTCGGACGGGTCGTCGATCTGCACGCCGGCCGCGCCCCGTTGGCTGCCGAGCGGCGGTTTACGTCCGGGGCCCGGTGTGCCAGGCTGAAAGCGTGCGTGGGTTCCCCGCGCCCGATTGCGGGAGACCCGGCTTGGTGCTCGGGATTTAGTCACCGTCTGTCACACGGACCGGTGCGGAACAGCGGTGATGCTGTATGTCCGGGCTCCGGTCGGCCGGGCCCGGAAGTGGCTCCGGACGCAGCGGGCAGACCTGGCCCCGCGCTCACGCACCGCAGCCGTCGAGCGGGGCCGCCGGTGAGGTGGTGAGTGTCGTGAGCCTGGTTCAGATCGAAGGCTCCGAGGAGGTCCTGCGCGCCGTGCAGGGCATACCGGAGCTCCACCTGGTGCGTTCGAGCCTGGAGGCCCGCCCCGACCACCAGTACAAGGTCGCGGCGTACGCGTCCGACCAGGCTGTCGAGGCGGCGGTTGCGCAGGGTGCCCAGGTGACGGTGCTGCTCTCCTCCGAGGGCGTCGCCGAGCACCACGCCCGGATGTCGGCCGTGATCGGCCAGGGGTACGCCGAGCGCGGGGAGGTGTGAGCGATGCCCCCGCCCTACGCCACGCCGACCGTGCCGCAGACCCCGGCCCAGATCGAGGCGGCGCTCGCCGACCTCGCGGCGACATTCCCCGCCCTGTGCACGCTCAGTGAGTTCCCGAACCTCAGCGTCGAGGACCGGAAGATCCACTTCCTCCGCATCGCGGACGCACCGCAGAACGGCCGCCCGGCCGTGGTGCTGACGGGCGGTGTCCACGCACGCGAGTACGCGCCGCCGGACGCGCTGGTCCACTTCGCGCAGAACCTCCTGGTGAGCCGCACCACCGGCGCTGACATCGTCTTCCCCGCGCTGTCCTGCCTGCCGCTCCCGGCCGGGCCGGCGGTGGACTACCCCCCGTTCACCATCCCGGCCACCCAGGTGGAGCGGATCCTGAACGGGGTGGACCTCTACGTCGCGCCGCTGATCAATCCCGACGGCCGGCTGTTCGACCAGCTGAACCCGCCGACCGACCCGGTCAAGGCCGGCTGGCGCAAGAACCGGCGGCCCCATCCCGACCCGGCCAAGATGGGGGTGGACATCAACCGCAACCACGACATCGCGTGGAAGTTCGAGGACTACTACGACATGGCGATCTATCTGTCCTTCTACCGGGACGGCCCGGCCTCCACGGACAGCAGGCAGGAAACCTACCGGGGACCGTCTGCGGCGTCCGAGCCGGAAACCGCCAACATGCAGTGGCTCATCGACCACACCCGGGCTACGTACTTCGTCGACGTCCACCAGTTCGGCCGCAAGGTCCTGCTCTGCTGGGGCATCGAGGACAACGGCAGCGACCCGTCCATGAACTTCTCCTCGCCCGCCTGGACGGGCAAGCGCGACGGCCTCCGCCCGGGCAGCCCCGCCCTGCCGCCAGACCGCCTCGACTACCAGGAGTTCGTCACCAACTCCCCGCCGCACTTCGTGCGCAATACCCTCGGCACCATCGCCGGTGAGATGCGTGACGCCATCCTGCGCAGCGCCGGTGTGGACCCGACCGTCACCACCGCGAGCCCCCAGCGTGCACACTCCACCTACGCGGTCGGTCAGAGCGCATCGCTGTACCACCCAGTGGGCGGCCCGGTCACCGGTACCTCCGACGACTACGCCTTCCGCCGGCAGTTCGACGACCCGACCAGAGCGCCGGTCTTCGCCTTCACCATCGAGACCGGGCACGAGGAGGAGTCCGGATTCCACCCCGACTACGGCAGCCCGCCCGGGCATTACGCCAAGATCGAACGGGAGGTCCACGCGGCTCTTGCGGCCCTCTGCAACTTCGCGGCCTGAACGCCGAGTTGCCGGATCCGGAGCTCGCACCAGGCAGACCGCCGACGCATCTGGTGTGTCACCGCCGAGTTCGACTTCGGCGATAACTAACCCGCAGGCAGCCACAGTTGAGGCCACTTCGGATCCCCCAGTGGCACACTCTCACCGACGAGAATGCGCCACTGGGGAACGCCTCTGCTTCACATCACCTTGATCCGGGAGAGGCCGAAGCGCGCAGGTGGCCACGGGGGCGGACGTCGACGACTTCGCGGTTGCGGATCCGGGTGGCGGTCACACCGTGACCGGCAGACGAGTCACACCGCGCAGGCTGACCAGGCCGTTCCACTCGACCTTGCCGTTCAGAGCCATGGCGGGGAAGCGGCGGACGAGTTCGCCGAGGGCGGCTCTGCCCTCGATTCGGGCCAGCGTCGCGCCCAGGCAGTGGTGCATGCCGCCGCCGAAGGAGAGGTGCCGGCGGGCGTTCTCGCGTTCGACCTTCAGTTCCTCCGCGTCGGGGCCGAAGACCTCCTCGTCGCGATTTGCGCCGGCCAGGTTGGCGAGGATGAACGAGCCGGCGGGGATCTCGTGGCCGCCGACCCGGTAGGGCTGGAGGGTGACGCGGCGGCTGAAGTGCACCGGCGGCTCGTGGCGCAGCACCTCCTCCACCGCGTTCGACACCAACTCGGGCCTGGTGTATAGGAGTTCCCGCTGGTCCGGGTGGCGCAGCAGGGCGTGCGCGCCGGCCGAGATCAGGTTGACGCTGGTCTCGTAGCCCGCGACGTAGAGCATGGTGACCTGGGCGACCAGCTCGTCGTGGGTGAGCGTGTCGCCGTCGTCCTCGGCGGCGATGAGGGCGGTGAGCAGGTCGTCGCCCGGCTCGCGCCGCTTGCGGGAGACGGCGTCGCTGACCACCTCGAAGATCTCCGCGTCGGCCGCCTCGATCACCCTCATCACCTCCCGGTCCGGGGTGAGTTCGACCGAGCGCATCAGCAGCGTGGTGAGCATCCGCATGTGCCCGGTGTCGATCGGCGGGATCCCGAGCATGCGCGAGATGACTGTGAACGGCAGCGGGAACGCCAGCGACTCGACCAGGTCCCCGCCGCCCGCCTCGGCGACGCCGTCGAGCGCCTCGGTGACCAAGCCGTGGATCATCGGCTCCAGCGCGTTGACCGCGCGCACCGTGAACGCCTGGGTGACCAGCTTGCGCAGCCGGGTGTGGTCCGGCGGGTCCCGGTCCAGCAGGGCCAGCCCCTTCAGCCGCGGCTTGTCCGTCACCCCCGCCTTCGCGTAGGCGTCGCGGAACGGGCCAGGGACGACGCGGCTCTGCTCGACGGACAGCCCCGAGCGCACCAGCGCGGCCACGTCCTCGTAGCGCGAGACCATCCAGAAGCCGCCCGGGTGTTCGTGCACCGGCGCGTGCCGGCGCAGCTCCGCGTAGTGCGGGTACGGGTCCTCCTGGAACTCCCTGGTGAACGGGTAGAAGATCACGGGTTGGTCCTGCGAAGCGGTGCTCACGGTCCGGTGTCCCCCTTCGTGCGCGGTCAGTTGTCCTGGTTCGTTCGGGTGCCCTGGAGTGTCCGGAGGGCCTGGATCCGGGCGGTGACGTGGGCCGCCGCACCCGCCATCAGGACCTCGCCGACGGCCTCGACGGTGCGCGCCCGCCAGGGTTCCAGCTCGCTGCCGACGACCGCCTGGTTGAAGGCGCCCATCGCCGGCCCGCAGTGGACCAGGTAGTCCACCGTCTGGTCCGGGTCGCCCGCCAGCGCCAGGCGCAGGCCCCGGTCGAAGTAGCGGCGCAGCGGCTGCGCCGCCTCCGAGCGTGCCCAGGTGCCCGGTGCGGGATTCGTCCGCGGACTGGTCGGGAGGCGGTACTCGCCGCCCAGGTAGCGCTCCAGGATCCGGGTCCTGGTCGCCTCGTCCAGGTCGGCCGGCGTGGTGTTGCGGCGCCACAGCTCGTGCAGCGCGGACGCCCGCGCCGGGAAGAACAGGCCGCGCTTCAAGTAGCGCGCCCGCACCCCGAGTTCGAACTGGTACGGCGACGGCGCGGTGTCCACGTCGTACTCGTCCGCCTGCTGCAGGAGGTCCTTGACGCGGTCGCTGGTGGCCGCCTCGACCGAGCACTGGTTCACCGACCCGGTCAGCACGAAGTCCGCGCCCAGCAGGAACGCCGCGGCCGCCGCCTCCGGCGTGCCGATGCCGCCGGCGCAGCCGACGTGCACCCGGGGCCCCGGCGGCGCGATGGCGTCCCGCAGCCGCAGCACGGCCGGGAGCAGCGTCAGCGGGTCCGCGCCCGTGCACAGCCAGCCGCCGTCCGCCGTCACGCACAGGTCGTCGGCCATCGGGCGGGTGGCGGCCGCCGCGGCCTCGGCCTCGGTGACCGCGCCCGCCGCCAGCAGCCGTGCCACCAGGGGCGCGGGCGGCGGGGCGAGGAACGCCGCGGCCACGTCGGTGCGCGACACCTTCGCCAGGATCCGACCACCCTTGAGCCGGAAGCGCACGAGCTGCTCGGTCACCCGGGGGAAGCCGGACACCTCCGCCAGGGTCACCCCGTGGCGCAGCAGCAGGTCGATCAGGGCGGCCTCCTGCTCCGGCGCGTCGGGGCGGTGGAGGACGTTGACTCCGTAAGCGCTGCCCAGGTCCAGTTCGCGCAATCGCCGCTCCACCTCGGCGAGGTCGAGCCCACCGGTCCCCAGAAAGGCGAGCAGGCCGGCTTTCGTCGAGGCACGGACCAACTCCGGGCCCGAGACGCCTCCGAACATCGACCCCAGCACGTAGGCGCGCCGCAGACCGTAGCGCTCACGGAAGCCCCGGGCACCCAGGCCCTCGGCGGTGACGGCGAACTCGGCGCATTCCGGAGAGGCGACGGCCGAGGAGACGGGCGCAGGGGAGACGGGCGCAGCGGAGACGGGCGCAGCGGAGACGGCTACCGGGACGTCGGCCCCGGCCGTCGGCGCGGGCGGGCGGACCGCTGCGGCCTGAGAGAGCGGGGCGGCGGAGGCCCTGATGCGGGTGACGAGCTTGGTGAGTACCTGGCCGGGGCCCAGCTCCACGAACTCGAAGTCGCCCTCGCGCATCAGGGCGCGCACGGTGTCGGTCCAGCGCACCGGGGAGGCGATCTGCGCCGTCAGCCGCTCCTTGAGGGTCGCCGCCGTGTACGGCAGGGCGTCCACGTTGGCGAGCACCGGGACGGTCGGGGGGCGCAGCGTGAAGCCGTCCAGGAAGCGCCCGAACTCCTCGGCCACCGGGCGCATGTAGCGCGAGTGCAGCGGCGCGCTGACGGTCAGGCGCACGGTACGGGCGCCGGCCGCCTCGAACGCGACACAGACCGCTTCGAGCTCCGGCTGCGGGCCGGAGACCACGAACTGGTCCGGGGCGTTGTGGTTGGCGAGGTCCAGGACCTCGAACGCGGGGTCGGCGAGGATGCGGGCCACGTCCTCCTCACTGACACCGACCACCGCCGCCATGGAGCCACCGGGGGCGGCGGCCATCAGCTCGCCGCGCCGGCGCACCAGCCGCAGCCCGGTCTCGAAGTCGAAGACCCCGGCCGCGAACAGCGCGGCGTACTCGCCCAGGCTATGCCCCACGAGGTAGTCGGGCGCCACCGGGTCCTGTGCCGCGCGGTCCAGGTAGGCCAGGGCGCTCACCACGTAGAGCGCGGGCTGGGTGAACTCGGTGCGGCCCAGGCGGCGTTCGGGATCGCGCACGCACAGCTCCTCGATCGAGTAGCCGAGCACCTCGTCCGCCATCGCCGTCTGGGCAGGGAACCGTGCGAACAGCTCCCGGCCCATGCCGCGGCGCTGCGACCCCTGCCCGGGGAAGCCGTAGACCTTCGGCCGACCGGTGCCGTGCATGCCCTGCCCCTCTCGCGGTGCCGTGGCCTCCAACCTGCGCGATGTCGTGCGGGCCGCGCGCACGCGGACCCGCTCGAACAGGGTGGTGTCCTTCTCGAACTGGCTGAGCAGCGGCAGTGACTGCGCCCGGCCCGCCTCGGGAAGGAGCATGCGGGCGAAGTTGTGCAAGGTGCCCGAGGGCCCGAGGTCGAGGTAGAGGAAGTCGTCGCGCGCGCGTAGCCAGGCCATCGCCCGCTCGAACTCGATCGGCCGCCGGGCCACCTGCCGGAAGTGGTCCGCACTGGCCCGTTCCACCGGCTCGCCGGTCACGCAGGACACCCACGGGATCCGTGGCGCCGCGAACGCCACGCCCGCGAAGTCGGCCCGGCCCGCCTCCAGTGCCTGGTCCATCAGCCGGGAGTGGAAGGCGTACTCGACCGGCAGCGGCAGGTGCAGGACCCCGGCTGCGCGCAACGCGGCCTCCGCGCGGTCCAGTTCGGCCTGCGGGGCGGTGACCACGAAGCACTCCGGGTGGTTGCGCGCGGCGATCTCGCAGGCCCCCAGTTCGGGCACCCGCTCCAGCACCTCGGCTCCGGCGAGCACGGCGATCATCCCGCCAGGCGCGCTCGCGCGCAGTGCACCGGCCTGGCGCACCAGCAGCCGCAGGCAGTCGACCGGGTCCAGCGCGCCGGCGACGACGGCCGCCGCGTACTCCCCCAGGCTGTAGCCGAGGACGTAGTCCGGCTCGATGCCCTCGGCGCGCAGGGCGGCGGCCAGCGCGAGCTCGATCATGACGATGCCCGGGTGGGAGACCGCGGTGTCGACGAGGGGGTGGTTCCTCGGCTTCTCCTCGTCGAAGATCCGGGCCAGCACCGACACCCCGGACGCCTCGGCGACCACCGCGTCGTAGCGGCGCAGCTCGGTGCGGAACACCTCGTTGGCGTCGTAGAGCTCCCGGCCCATCCCGTAGTACTGGGAGCCCTGGCCGGAGAACAGGAACACGGTGGGCTGGTGGCCGCTCATCGGTAGCCGTCCCAGAACAGGCCGCCGGCGGCGGAGTCGGCTGCGGTGGTGCCTCGGATGACGATCCTCCGGTTCAGCGCGGGTTCGGGCAGGGGTTCGCGGGTGGGGCGGGCGGCTTCGGGAGCCGGAGCGAGCAGGACGTGGGCGTTGGTGCCGCCGTCGGCGAAGCAGTTGAGCGCCGCCAGTGGCGCGCGGTCCGGCCACGCCACGACCTCCCGGGGGAAGTACAGCGGCGATGACTCCAGGTCGAAGTGCTTGAGCGGTTCCTGTCCGGAGCCGAACGGCACCTGCTCCCCGTGCTGCAGCATCAGGACGACCTTGATGAACGCGGCGATGCCTTCCGCGCCCAGCGGGTGGCCGATGTTGGGCTTGACCGAGCCGAGCGCCACCGGGTGCGCCGGATCGGTGCCGTAGACCGCCTGGACGGCTTTGAGTTCGAGCAGGTCGGTGACGGTGGAGCCGGAGCCGTTGACCTCCACCCATCCGACCTGCCGGGGGGTGTGGCCGCTGCGCGCCAGTGTCTCGGCCATCACCTCCTTCTGCGCCTGGAGGTTCGGGGTGGCCGGGCCGGCGGTGCGTCCGTCGTTGTTGACCGCGATGCCCCGGAGGACCGCGAGCACCCGGTCCCCGTCGGCCTGCGCCTGCGCCAGCGGCTTGAGGACGACGACGCCGACCCCTTCGCCGAGGACGAGCCCGGCGGCCCGGCGGTCGAAGAGGTGGAACTCGGGGCCGGGGTTGAGGAGTCCGCGCTGGGCGAAGATCCGGTGCGCCCGGCCGTCGGCCAGCAGGTTCACCCCCGCCACCACGGCCGCCTCGACGGCGCCCGCCCGCAGGGCGTACACGGCCGTCTCCATCGCCACCAACGCGGAGGAGCAGGCGGTGTCCACCACGATGCTCGGGCCGCGGAAGTCGAAGAACTGGGAGATGTTCGCCGACAGGTAGTTCTGGCCGGTCGCCATCACCGGGTTCTGCGCCCGCTCGACCAGCGTCTCGTCCGGTGTGCCGGTGGTCCGGCCGCCGACGTACACGCCGATCCGCCGTCCCTTGAGCTCGGCGGGTCGGTAGCCCGCGTGGTGCACGGCCCGGTCGACCTCCTCGAGCAGCAGCAGGGCCTGCGGGTCCAGGGCGGCGACGTCCGCCTCCGAGAGCAGGAACGCCTCCGGGTCGAAGCGCAGTTCCTCGGGCAGCAGTCCGGCGTGGAAGCCGCCCAGGCCGGCGATGCGCCGTTCCGGGACGGGCCGCAGCGCGCTGCGGCCCTGCCGCAGCAGCTGCCAGTACTCCTCCGGGGAGCCCGAGTCCGGGAAGCGGCAGGACAGGCCGACCACCGCGATGTCCTCGCCCGCCCGCTCGTACGGTGCGGCGTCCGGGGCGGTGGCACGAGCGGTGATGTCGACCGTGGCCACCGGGGCGGCCGGGGCCTCGGACGCCGGGGTGCCGAAGGCGGCGGCGAGCTCCGCCGGGTGCTCGGCGGCGAGGTAGTCCGCGAACTCCTGAGCCGTCGGGTACTCCAGGAGCGAGGACGGGTCGAGCGACACGTCCAGCCGCTTGCCGAGGGTCTGCAGCAGCTGGGCCACCAGGATCGAGTCGATGCCGAAGTCCTGGACCGGCACGTCGTCGGCCAGCACGGCCCGGTCGAACCGCAGTTCCTCCGCGAGCCGGTCCAGCAGCCACGAGGCCACCGCCTCACGCGCGCCACGGCTGTCCCCAGACGGCGCCGCGGCCCGGTCGGGGGCGCTCTCCGGCGCTCGGCGGGCGGCCTGCGGCACGGCGGATCCCGTCGCCGGCTCGGCGCCGGTCTCCGGGCCGCCGTCCGTCAGCCGCTCCGGACTCCAGTCGGTGTCCGGCCGCACCCCGGCGGCCAGCACCACCCGTTCACCGGCGGCGAGCGCGCGATCGAGCATGGCCAGCCCCTGCTGGTCCGTCAGTGCGACCAGCCCGGTGGCCCGGTAGGCCTCGCTGCGCACCTCCCCCATGCCGGTGTCGCGCCAGCTCGGCCACTGCACGCTGACCAGCGGCAGCCCGTACCGACGCTCCTCGGCCACCGCGTCCAGGTAGGCGTTGGCCAGCGCGTAGTCGCTCTGCCCGACCGCCAGCCGGGGCACCGCGGCGGTGACCGACGAGTACAGGACGAAGAAGGCCAGCGGCTCGTCCCGGAAAGAGCGTGTCAACGCGTCGAGGCCGAAGACCTTGGGGCCGATCACCCGCGCCACGCCCTCCATCGGCTTGCGGACGAAGGCGGGGTTCTCGGAGTCCACGAACCCGGCGGCGTGGACCACCCCGCCCACCGGACCGAGCCGCAACTTGACCTCGGCCAGGGCCTTGGTCAGTGCCCCCTCGTCCTCCAGGTCGACGGCGAGCACCTCCAGTTCCACGCCCTGGGCGGCGAGTTCGGCCAGCGGGCGCAGCTTGTGGCCCAGCCCGGTGTCCGCGGCGATGTGCGCGGCCCACTCGGGCTGCGGCGGCAGCTCCTCCCGGCCGGTGAGGACCAGCTTGCGCACCCCGTACCGGGCGACGAAGTGGCGGGCCGTCAACAGGCCGAGACCTCGCGTACCGCCGGTCACCCAGAGCACGTGGCCGTCCGCGAAGCGTGGCGGGCGCGACGCGCCGTCCGGAATCTCGCGCAGCTGGGCCCGGTGCCGGACGCCGTCCGGATAGGCCACCTCGGCCTCCGGCCCGGCACTGGCGAGTTCGTCGGCCAACCACTCGACCGCCTGCTCGTCCGTGCACGTTCCCAGGGTGACGTGGCGCGAGCGCACGTGGCGGTACTCGCTCTGCAGCATCCGGTACAGACCCGCCCGCTCCGCACCGCCGCCGACACCGGCCGGCGTCTCCCGGGAGACCAGCAGCGCACGCAGGTCGCGCGGGCCCTGGTCGACCAGCCGCTGGAGCCAGCGCCACCAGGTGTAGAGCACGGTCCGGTCCGCCGGCAGCCCCTGCTCGGCGCATCCCGCCAGGTCCAGCACGGCGTCGAAGCGGTCCCAGCGGGTGCCGGCCAGAGCCAGGTCGGCGTCGAGCGCGGCGGTGGTGAGCACCTCGGCACCCGGCAGCGCGGCGGCCAGCGCGGCGGCCAGGGCCTCGGTGCCGGGGACGGCCAGGACGGCCGTGCGGCCGGGCAGGGCCAGCCGCGCGGCGGTCCCGGCGGGGACCCACTGCCTGGTGAGCAGCCGCTCCTCGGTCGCGGGGGCGACCGATACGGCTTCGGCCGACACGGCCGACACGGCCGAGGCGGGAGCGGCCTCGAGCGCGGCCAGTTCGGCGTCCGCGGCCGCGAGCCAGACCCGCTCGCCGCCGAAGGGGTAGCCCGGCAGCGACACCCGGCCGGGCCGCCGCCCACCGTGCAACACGGACCAGTCGACCGGCCGGCCCGTGGTCCAGGCCTCGGCGAGAGCGGCCGGATCGGCCGCCGGGGCGCCGCCCTCGGCCGGCCGGCGCGGATCGACCACGCCCGTCCAGCTCCCGGACGGCACCCGGCCGGCGGCGAACTCCTCCAGGCGGTCGGCCAGTTGGCTCACGTCCTCGAACTCCACCGCGAGCCGGTGGGCCATCGCCTCGCGCCCCGACTGCAGCGTCCAGGCGACCTCGCGCGGCGCCGCGCCGGCGGCCTCGGCGCGCAGCCGCGCAGCCAGCCTCCGGGCCTGCTCGGCCAGTCGGTCCGCGTCCCGGGCCGAGAGCACGGCCAGCTGCGGACCGGCTGCGGCAGCCGACGGTGCCTCGATTCCCAGGTACTCCTGGAGGATGACGTGCGCGTTGGTGCCGCCGGCACCGAACGCGCTGACCCCCGCGGTCCGGGGCCGCTCGGCACCGTCCGCGCCGACCCGGCGCGGCCACGGCTCCGGTTCGCGCTGGACCACGAACGGCGTCCCCGCGAAGTCGATGTTCGGGTTGAGCTCCTGCGCGTGCAGCGAGGGAACCAGCTCGCCGTGCCGCATCTGGAGCAGCACCTTGGTGACCGACGCGATGCCCGCCGCCGACTCGGCGTGCCCGATGTTCGACTTCACCGAACCGATCGGCAGCCGCTCGGGCGCTTCGTCCCCGAATGCCCGCATCAGTCCGGTGATCTCCACCGGGTCGCCCAGTTCGGTGCCCGTGCCGTGCGCCTCGACGTAGTCCAGGTCGCCCGGGCGCAGGCCGGCCCGGTCGAGCGCCGAGCGCACCAGGTCGCCCTGCACCCGGGGGTTGGGCACGGTGAACCCGCGCCCCGTGCCTCCGTGGTTGACGGCCGAGGACTTGACCACCGCGAGGATCCGGTCGCCGTCCGCGAGGGCCGCGTCAAGCCGCTTCAGCAGGACCGCGCCCGAGCCCTCCGCCGGGACGTAGCCGGTACCGCCGGCGCCGAAGCTGCGGCACCGCCCGTCCTCGGCGAGGAAGCCGCGCCACGCCAGCTGGAGGTACTTCGCCGGATGGCTGGTGATGTTGACGCCGCCGGCGACGGCGACCTCGCAGTCGCCGGCGCGGATGGCCTGGCACGCCTGGTGGATGGTGACCAGCGCGGAGGAGCACATGGTGTCCACGGCGACGCTGGGACCCGTGAAGTCGAAGAAGTACGAGACCCGGTTGGCCACCGAGGCGTAGGACGAGTGCGGGGGCAGGCCCTCGCCCCGCAGCGCCTCCTGGACGCCGTACAGCTGGTACTGGCCGTACATCATGCCGACGAAGACGCCGGTGCGGGAGCCGCGCAGCCCCTCGCGGGTGTAGCCCGCGTCCTCCAGCAGGTGCCAGACCGTCTCCAGGAACACGCGTTCCTGCGGGTCGGTGTGCTCCGCCTCGATCTGCGACATCCGGAAGAACAGCGGGTCGAAGCGGTCGGCGCCGCGCACGAAGCCGCCCCACTTGCCGTAGGTCTTGCCGATCAGCGACTTCCGCTCGTCGTGGAACCGCTCGTGGCGCCACCGGTCGGCCGGGACCTCCTCCACGCTGTCCCGCCCGGCGCGCAGGTTGCGCCAGAACTCCTCGACGTCGTCGGCCTGCGGGTAGCGGCCCGCGACGCCGATGATCGCGATGTCGTCGACACCGTCGGCCGGGCGGGTGGAGGGACCGGCCGCCGGGCCGGGCCGGGCCGGTTCGGACTCGGCCGGGCCGGTCTCGACTTCCCGGGCCTCGGGCGCGGTGAACGCCTGCGGGTGCTCGGCGGCCAGGTGGTCCGCCAGCTCACGGACCGTCACGTACTCGAACAGCAGGGTCTTCGACAGCGGGCCGACGACCTCCTCCAGCCGCCGGGTCACGCTCAGCGTGATCAGCGAGTCCACGCCGTAGTGGTCGAAGGGGTCGGTGACGACGATCTCCGCCTCGGGGAGCTTCAGCTCCTCCGCCGTGACCCGCAGCACCAGCCGCTCCGCCCGCGCCCGTGCGTCCACCGGGTCGGCCGCAACTACCGGAGCTGACGCAGCGGCCGCAGCGGCCGGGGCCTCGGGCACCGGACTCGGGCCGCCGCCCAGGGCGGCCAGGATCCGGGCCTGGTCCCCGGCGGCGAGCAGCAGCCTCGGCCGGTCGTCCGCCAGCGCCCGCTCCAGTCCCTCCAGCGCCGCCCGGCTGCGCAACGGGCGTAGGCCCGCCACACGGGCCGCGTACTGCTGCGTGGCGGCGTCGATGTGCATGCCTCCGTCGGCCCACACCGGCCAGGCCGCCGCCAGGGTGCGGCCGTGCCGCTGCCCGGCGCGACGCAGCGTCTCGCGCTGCTCGGCGAAGTGGTCGAGGAAGGCGTTGGCGAACGCGTAGTCGCTCTGGCCGGCGTTGCCGAGCGCGGCGGCGGCGGAGGAGAAGGCCACGAAGTAGTCGAGCGCGTCGTGCCGGGTCTCCTCGTCCAGCAGCACCGTGCCGTGCACCTTCGCGGCCAGCACCGCCTCCGCGTCGGCCCGCTGCTTGCCGTGCAGCAGACCGTCGCGCAGCACTCCGGCCGCGTGCAGCACGCCGTTGATCGTGCCGTGCGCGCTCCGGGCCTCGGCGAGCAGGGCCCGCACGTCGGCCGCCTCGGCCACGTCGGCCCGGACAACGCGGGCGCCGATGGCCTCGATCCGGGCCAGGGCCTGCGGTGTGGGGGCGGTCCGGGCGGCCAGCACGATCCCGCCCGCGGTGACGCCCGCCGCGCGCCGTACGGCGGCGATGTGCTCCGCCGCCAGCAGGCCCAGCGCGCCGGTGCCGCCGGTGATGACGTGCGCCCCGCCGCCCAGGAAGGCGCTGCGCGCGACGGCACTCGGCAGGCTGACCCGCCGCCAGGCGCGGCGGCTGCGGCCCGCCGCGGTCACCCTGGTCTCGGACTCGCCGGTCTCGGCGAGTTCGGCCGCCACCGCCTCGGGCAGCGGGCCGTCCGCCACCGCAAGCACGCCGATGTCGATCGCCGGGTGCTCCTGGCGCACGGAGCGGGCCAGGGCGGCCATCGCCGGGTGGGCCGGCGAGGACACGGGGTCGCGGTGCACGTACAGGTAGCGCAGCGCACCGCGCCGCGCCCGCTGCCAGGCCTGCAGGAACGCCACGGCCGTGTGGAAACCGTGCTCCACGGCGCGGGCGGGAGCACCGTCCGCACCGCCCAGGTGGACGACGTGCACCGGCCCGGGGCCGGCGGCCCGGATCGCCGCCGCCGGGTCGAACCCGGCGTCCAGTGCGACGACCCGGGCGGTCAGGCCCGCGCTGGCCAGGGTGGCGGCCACGGCCGGACCCTCGTGGCCGGCGTCCAGGACCAGCGCGGTGCCGACCAGCGCGGTGCCGACCGGCCGGTGCCCGGCCGCCGGGGCGGCCTGCCAGACCGGTTCGAACGCGGCCACCTCGTCCGTCCCGGCCTGTGTGCCCACCGCGCGCAGCGTGAAGGACTCGATCGCCGCGACCACGCCGCCGGAACGGTCGAGGAGCAGGACGTCGAAGCAGAGCGTCCCGGCCGCCGCCGGGCGGGCGCTGGGGGTTGCGTAGGCGTGCGGCTGCTGCGGCAGGTCGCCGTACAGCCGCACCGATCCCAGGGAGTACGGCAGGTAGTCCGGCGACGCCGCTGAGTCCCCCGCACCGGGCGCGAGACGGCCCGCCGTCTGGAGCGCCGCGTCGAGCAGCGAGGGGTGGAACAGGTACGCGTCCCGGTCGGCGAGCCGCGGCTCGGGAAGCCGCAGCTGCGCGAGCGCCTCCCGCTCCCCCACGGCGATCTCCTCGACCGCCCGGAAGCTCGGACCGTAGTCGAAGCCCAGCCGGGAGAAGGCCTGGTAGCAGCTCTCGCCGCTGCCCACGGTGGTGCAGCGGGCGCGCACGGCCGCCAAGTCGACCGGCGCGGGCCGGCGCCCGGGCTCGCCGAACATCAGGGTGCCGCGGGCGTGGGCGGCCCCGTCGTCGCCGGCCGTGACGACCTCGAACGAGGTGCCGGTGAGCCGGACGAGCAGTCGGCGCGAGGTCCCGGCGGGGAGCCGGACCGGTGTGGCCCACACCAGGCCGTCGACACCGCACACCGGCCCGCCCTCGGCCAGCTCGCCGGCCAGCCGGGCCATCTCCAGGTACGCCACCCCGGCCAGCAGCATCTCGCCGCCGGCCACGTGGTCGCGTAGGAAGAACTCCTCGCCGGTGAGCGTCTTGGCGTACACCCGCTCGGCGCCCGTGGACAGGTCGGCGTCCAGCAGGGTCGGGTGCAGCCGGGCCGCAGCCGGCCCCGACGCCGTACCGGCGGAGGGCGCCGCGGCTGTGGAGGACGCCGTACCGGTGGAGAACCAGTGCCGGGATCCGCCGAAGCGGTAGGCGGGCAGGTGCACCCGGCGCCGCCGCGCTCCCCGGTGCAGCGCCGTCCAGTCCACCTCGGCACCGGCCACCCAGGCGTCGGCGAGCAGCGCCAGGTCACCGGTCCCGGTGGCCGCGCGCGGGGCCGTCCGCTCCGCCTGCCCGGTGCGCACCCGCGAGGGCCGTCCTTCGAGGTGGGCGGTCAGCTGGGCCCTCAGTCCGGCGGCCCCGTCCGCCACCACGGCCAGACGGTGCGCCATCGGCTCACGGCCCAGCTGCAGGGTGTACGCGAGGTCACCCGCCGGGACCGGGTGGTCCGCCAAGTGGCCGGCGAGCTGCTCGGCGGCGCCGCGCAGCGCCTCGGGGGTGCGGGCGGACAGCACGAACAGCTGCTCGCCCGTGTCCTCGTCACCTGCGTCCGGCATGTCCGACTCCTCCAACACGACGTGCGCGTTCGCCCCGCCGAAGCCGAAGGAGCTGACCCCGGCTCGACGCGGCAGCTCGCCTCCCTCGGCAGCGCGGAGCCGCGGCCAGGGCCGGGCGGTGTCGGCCACCTCGAACGGACCGCCGTCCAGCTCCAGATACGGGTTCAGTTCCTCGATGTGCAGGCCGGCCGGGATGACGCCGTGGCGCACGGCGAGTACCGCCTTGAACAGTCCGGCGATGCCCGCCGCGGCCTCCAGGTGGCCGATGTTGCTCTTCACCGAGCCGATCGCGCAGGCGGGCCCCGGCTGCGCCCCGCGCTCGGCGCGCAGCCGGCGGAAGGCGGCGCTCAGGCCGGCGGTCTCGATCGGGTCGCCCAGGGCGGTGCCGGTACCGTGCGCCTCGATGTAACCGACGGTCTCCGCGGGGACGCCGGCCGCCCGGTAGGCGTCGACCAGCAGGTCCGCCTGGGCATCCGGGCTCGGGGCCGTCAGCGAGGTGGTCCGGCCGCCGTGCCCCGCGACCGCCGCCTTGATCACCGCGTGCACGGCGTCGCCGTCGTGCCGCGCCCGCCCGCCCGGCTTGAGCAGCACCACGCCGACGCCCTCGCCGCGGACGTAGCCGTCGGCCCGGCTGTCGAAGGTCTTGCACCGGCCGTCAGGGCTGAGCATCCGGCTCTCGGTGAGCACCTCGTACACGCTGGGCGTCAGGATCAGGTTGACGCCGCCGGCGATGGCCAGGTCGCAGGTGCCGTCGCGCAGCGCGGCGCAGGCCTGGTGCACGGCGGTGAGCGAGCCCGAGCAGGCGGTGTCCACCGCGACGCTCGGGCCGCGCAGGTCCAGCAGGTAGGAGACCCGGTTGGGGATCATCGTCAGTGCCGCGCCGGTTGCCGTGTGTCCCTGGGGCGGGCAGCCTTCGGCCCGCTGCGCCTCCAGGTAGTCGGAGTTGGCGACGCCGATGAACACCCCGACGCGCTTCCCGGCGAGGTCGGAGGGCCGGTAGCCGGCGTCCTCGACGGCCGACCAGACCACCTCCAGCAGCAGCCGCTGCTGGGGGTCCATCAGTTCGGCCTCGCGCGGGGAGATCCCGAAGAAGGCCGCGTCGAAGCGGTCCACGTCGGTCAGGAAGCCGCCCCGGAGCGGGCCGGGGCCCGTCCGGTCCCGCAACCCGCGGCGGTCCGCGGGCGCCTCGCCGACCAGGTCGTGCCCGGCAAGCAGGTGGGTCCAGAACTCCGCGAGGTCGGCCGAGCCGGGCAGCCTCCCGGCCATCCCGATGATCGCGACGTCCTCGCCGTGCGGCGGGCCGGCCGGCGCCTGCGCCGCCGGGAGCAGCGGCGCGGCGGTGGACTCCCGGGGCTCGGCACCGAAGTGTGCGGACAGTTCGGCGGCGTGGTTGTCCCACAGGTACGCGGCGAGCGCGGCCAGGGTGCCCCGGCTGTAGAACACCGTCGGGTAGACCTCGATGCCGTAGGCGGCGCGCAGCTCCACGCTGAGCGCGGTGAAGCCCACCGAGTTCATGCCCGCCTCGCCGAGCGGGACGTGCCGGCCGATCTCCTCGGGGGCGGTCCCCGCCAGGCGGCCGATCGTGCCGGCCAGTTCGGCGATGAGTGCCTCGGTACGGCCCGCGGTCCGCGCCGGGGCCTCGGACCGCGCCGGGACCGCCTCGGACCCGTGCCCGCCCGCGGCGCCGAAGCGCGCGCGCAGTTCGGCGAGCGGCAGCGCGGCCAGCGTGGTGCGGTCCACCTTCCCGTTCAGGGTGTGCGGGAAGCCCGTCACCCGGACCAGCGCGTCCGGGACCATGTGGGCCGGAAGCCAGAGCGCGAGCTGCTCCCGGGTGGGTTCGGCGGCCCCGTCGGCCAGCACGTAGCAGGCCAGCAGGGAGCGGTCGCCGCCGTCGCGGCCGGGCGCCACCACGACGGCCTCGCGCACGCCGTCCAGCCGCCGCAGGGCCGCCTCGATCTCCTCGGGCTCGATCCGGAAGCCGCGCACCTTCACCTGCTCGTCGATCCGCCCCAGGTACTCGTACCGCCCGTCGGCGAGTCGGCGGGCCAGGTCGCCGGTGCGGTACAGGCGCGCGTCGGCATCCGCGAAGGGGGCGGGCAGGAAGCGCTCGGCGGTGAGCTCCGGGCGGTTCAGGTAGCCGTCGGCCACCCCGTGCCCGCCGATGTACAGCTCGCCGGCCACCCCGGTGGGCAGCGGGCGGCGCGCGCCGTCCATGACGTGCAGGGTGGTGTTGGCGATCGGGGTGCCGAGGGTCACCCGCTCGCCCGGCGCGAGCCGGCTCGCCGCCGACCAGATCGTGGTCTCGGTCGGGCCGTACAGGTTCCAGACCTCGCGGTTGCCGGCGAGCAGCGCCTGCGCGAGGTCCTCGGGGAGCGCCTCGCCGCCGCACAGCACGGTGAGGCCGGCGTTGCCCCGCCAGCCGGCGGCCAGCAGCATCCGCCAGGTGGCGGGCGTCGCCTGCATCACCGTGACGCGGCCGGATTCGAGCAGCTCGCGCAGCCGCAGGCCGTCCCGGGTGGTCTCGCTCGGCGCGATCTCCACGGTGCCGCCGCTGATCAGCGGCAGGTACAGCTCCAGCCCCGAGATGTCGAAGCACACGGTGGTCACGGCCAGCAGGGTGTCCTGCGGTCCGAACCCGGGCTCGCGGGCCATCGACCAGAGCAGGTTCACCAGCGCCCGGTGCGGGATCCGGACGCCCTTGGGCAGGCCCGTCGAGCCGGAGGTGTAGATCACGTAGGCGGCGTCCGACGGTCCCGCGGGCCCCGGGGAGGGCGCGGCGGGCGCGGCAGCGTCGTCGTCCAGCAGCAGGCGCGGCACGGCGGCGTAGCCGCTGGGGAGGCCGGAGCGGGTGAGCATCAGGTGCAACCCGGCGTCCTGCGCCATGTGGGCGAGCCGCTGCTCCGGGTAGGCGGGGTCGAAGGGCACGTAGGTGCCGCCCGCGGCCTGCACGGCCAGCAGCGCCACCGGCAGCTCGACGTCGCGCGGCAGCAGGACGCCCACCGTACGGCCCCGGCCCACGCCGGCGGCGGTCAGCCGGGCCGCCAGGTCCGTCACCCGCGACCACAGCTGGCGGTAGGTCAGTTCTGCTCCGGCGCAGCGCACCGCCACCGCGTCCGGGCGCGCCTCGGCCTGTCCGCGGACCAGCTCCCAGACCAGCGTGTCGGCCGGGTAGTCGACGCGCGCGGCGGACGCGGCCCGCTCGTCCTCGGCCCGCTCCTCCTCGGTCCGCAGCTCCAGTTCGCCGACCGGCGTCCCCGGGGCGCTGACCGCGCGGGCCAGCAGTGCGGCGAAGTGCCGCCCGAGCCGTTCCACCGTCCCGGCGTCGAACAGGTCCGGGTTGTACTTGAGCGTGTACCGGCAGCCCTCGGGCGAGTCCACCAGGTCCAGGGTCAGGTCGAACTCGCCCTCCTGGTGCACGCCCTCGACCCGGCCCCGGACCGCTCCGGCCTCGGTCAGGTCGCGGGCCCAGTTGTGGAAGTAGTAGGCCACGTTGAACGGCGCCGCCGACGCCGCCGGGTCCAGCCGGCGCAGTTCCTCGGCGAGCGTGAGCAGCGGGTAGCTGCCGTGCTCCAGCGCACCCAGCACCGTCCGGTGCAGCCGGTGCGCCAGGGTGCGGAATGCCTTCTGGGCGTCGACCCGCTCGGCCAGCACGACCATGTTCATGAAGTAGCCGAGCACGTCGTCGAAGCCGCTCGGCGGGCGGCCCGCCGTCGGAGTGCCGACGGCGATGTCGTCCTGGCCGCCGTAGCGGTGCAGGAGGGCGAAGAAGGCGGCCAGCATGACGCTGGAGAGCGAGGTGCGCTCCGCGGCGGCCAGCGACCGGGCCTGCTCCGACACCTCCGCCGGGATCCGCCCGGTCACGCTCGCGCCGCGGAAGGTGGGCCGGGCCGGGCGCGGGCGGTCCAGTGGCAGCGGCACCCTCGTCCGCCGGCCGCGCAGACGCTCGACCCAGTACGCGCGCTGCCGTTCCCCCTCCGGCCCGGCGAGCTGTTCGCGCTGCCAGGCCGTGAAGTCACCGAAGGTCCGGGCGGGGCGCTCGGTCGGCAGCGGCCGGCCCCCGGCGACGGCGCGCAGCCCGCGCTCCACCTCGTGGAGCAGCAGCGGGATGGACAGGCCGTCGAGCACCAGGTGGTGCACCGTCAGCAGCAGTGCCTGGCGGCCGTCGCCCAGGGTGTAGACGGTGGCGCGCAGCAGCGGGCCCCGGGCCAGGTCGAACGGCCGCCTCGCCTCGGTGTGGATCCGCTCCCGCAGGGCGTCGTCGGCCACCGAGGTCAGGAAGACCTGCTGGAAAGGCAGTTCGGGCTCGGCCGCGATCCGGACGTACGGTTCGCTCCCGTCCGTGCGGATCGTGGCCCGCAGTTCCTCATGCCGGTCCAGCACGTCCTGGAGGACCAGGCGGAGGGCGGGCACGTCGACGCCGGGGTCGAGCCAGAAGGCGAGCGGGAGGTTGTAGGCGTAGTTCCCCGGGGCGATCTGCTCGATCACCCACAGCGCGCGCTGGCCCGGCGAGGCCGGATGGGTGCTCAGCGTGGTGTCGGCCCGGGGGCGCAGCACCCGCGCCACGTGCGCGGGGACCGGCGGCCCGGACGGCTCGGCGGGAACGGGAACGGGGGCAGGCTCGACGGGGACGGGAGCGGGCTCGACGGGGACGGGAGCGGGCTCGACGGGGACGGGAGCGGGCTCGACGGCGGGCGCCTGCACGGTGGGCGCCTGCACGGTGGGCAACCAGCCCTCCACCAGGTACGCGGCCAGCTCGCGCAGCGTCGGCTTCTCGAAGAACTCCTCCAGCGGCACCGAGACGCCGAACGCCTCGTCCACCTCGGCCACGATCTTCATCCCGCTGAGCGAATCGAAGCCGTAGTCGGCCAGCCGGCGGTCGGGGTCGATGCGCTCGTCCAGCTTCAGGACCCGCTCCAGCAGCCCCCGCAGCCGCTCGGCGGCCACTCCGGCCGCATCCGGCCGAGCCGGCACCACTGCCGGCTCGGCGGCAGCGGCGGCGGGCACCGCCGTACTCCGGTCGCCCGCCGTGTCGGCGCTCTCCGCGACCAGGACGTGCTGTCCCAGCTCCGCCGTGCCGTCGTCGAGGATCCGGGTCCGGGCGAAGCCCTCCTCGGCCAGGAGCCGGCTCCAGGTCTCGGGGGCGATCAGCGGGGAGCCCGGAATACGCAGCTCGGCGTCCTGGAAGGCCCACCAGCCCTCCATCACACCGCCGGTGACGGTCAGATAGGGCCGGATCGCGGTGAGCTCGTTGAGGAGCAGCACGCCGCCGGGCTTGAGCATCGCCCTGGCCTTTCGCAGGGTGGCCCGCAGGTTCCTGGTGGCGTGCACCACGTTGGTGGCCACCACGATGTCGGCCGTGCCGTCGGCGAAGCCCTGGTCGGCCAGGCCGCGTTCCAGGTTGAGCAGGTCGAAGCGGACGAACGGGTAGCGGGCGGCGAACCGCTCGCGCCCGTGCTCCAGGAAGCGCGGCGAGACGTCCGTGAAGGTGTAGCCGACCCGGCCCGGGGACCCGGCCAGCACCGGCAGCACCCGCTCGCTGGTGGCGCCGGTCCCGGCACCCAGCTCCACCACATGGACCGTCTCCCCGTCGGCGAGCCGTGGCAGACGGGCGGCCAGCACGTCGCGGACCTCGTCCGCGACCAGCAGGTTGAAGAAGTCGGTGAGCGCGTTGCCCTTGTAGAGGTTCTCCACCAGCTGCATCGAGGTGCCGGGGAACATCACCTCCGTCCCCACCAGTTCGCCGCGCAGGAGCTGCGGATAGACCCGCAGGAACTCGCGGTTGAGCGTGACGGTGGGCGCGATGTCCGGGTAGGTGTCCGCGATCCGGTCGAGCTCGGTCTCCCAGCGTTCCGTCCCACCGGCCGTGTCCGTCCGGTCGGCCGGCGCGGCGGTGGTGACGAGTTCGTCGCCCTCCCGGACGAGGAACCCGGCGCCGACCAGCAGGTCGAGCAGCGCCTCGTGCAGTCGCCGGAACTTGTCCCTGATCCGGAGCCGGGCGCGCAGTTCCTCACTGCGGTACCGCTCACCGGCGCTCAGGAAGACACCCATCCGCCGGTAGGCGCCGAGCACCCCGGACTTCGAGGCCTCGTCCAGCTCCGCGAAGCCGGCCAGCACCTGGGCGATGTCGGAGCCGCGACCCGACGGGGCCTGGGGGCCGGGGGCCTCGACCGCGGCGGTGGCGGTGCGGAGGGGCTCGGGCCGCTCCGGCAGGGCCGGGATCCAGTGACGCTTGCGGGCGAACGGGTAGCCGGGCAGCTCGATGCGGCGGGAGGTGGCGGGGGTGATCCGCGACCAGTCGACCTCCGCGCCCGTCACCCAGTGTTCGGCCACCGCCGTCAGGTCGCGGCTGGTCAGCGCCGCCTCCAGGGCCTCGGCCGCGGCGGCACGCAGCTGCGCCGCGGTACGGGTCACGGTGCTGGTGACGACCCGGTCGTCGGCCTCGCCCGCCGCGTACTCGGCCAGCAACCGGGCCGCCTCGGCGACCGAGCCCGCGGGCAGCGCGAGGCGGAACTCGTGGGCGGTACGGCCCGACTGCAGCGTGTGGGCAACATCGGCGAGCCGCGGGTGGCGGCGGAGAGCTTCCTTCTCCTCGGCCCGGCGCCCGAGGCCGGCCACCGCCTGGGCCACCGCGCCGATGGTGTCCGCCGTGGTGGCCACCGTGGGCAGCCTGGTGCCCAACTCCTCGGACAGCAGGGCGAAGTAGCGGGCGCGCTCGGCCAGGCCGAAGCCGCAGTCGATCAGGTCGGTGGTGAGGTCGAGGGAGTCCGGCGCCACCCCGGCCAGCTCGGCGGCCAGCCGGAGGCACCGGCTGCGGGCGTCGGCCAACCGGTCGGGGAGGGCGGCGTCCGCGCTCACGGCGCCGGCGCCCGCACCCACGCCCGCCGGAGCCGGTGTGCCCCGGCGCAGGTAGTCCGCCAGGTCACCGGCGTAGGCACGCAACCGGTCCTCGGACCTCGCGGACAGCACCAGGAGCTGCTGCGCCCCGTCCTCCGGCTGCTCCGGCTCGTCGGCCATCGGGTATTCCTCCATGATCACACAGGCGTTGGCGCCACCGGCTCCGAACGAGCTCACCAGGGCCCGCAGCGGGAGGCCGCCCGGCACGCCAGGACGCTCCGGGCGGGCCCAGGGCCGCACGGTCTGCGGCACCTCGAACGGCGTGGTGGTGAAGTCGATCTCCGGGCTGGTCCGCGCCGAGTTCAGCGACGGCACCAGCGTCCGATGGCGGAACTGGAGCAGCACCTTGGTGAGGCCGGCGATCCCGGCGGCCGACTCCAGGTGGCCGATGTTGGTCTTCACCGAGCCGACCGCCACCGTGGGCCGCTGGGCGCGCTGCGCCGGGTCGATCGGTCCGCCGAACGCGTCGACCAGGCCGGCGATCTCGATCGGGTCGCCGAGCATGGTGCCGGTGCCGTGCGCCTCCACATAGCCGACGGTGTCCGGCTCCACCCCGGCGCGCTCGAGCGCGGTGCGGATCAGAGCACTCTGCGCGGCGGGGTTGGGCACGGTGTAACCACCGCTGTTCCCGCCGGAGTTGACGGCCGTGGCCCGGATGACACCGAGGACGCGGTCACCATCGGCGAGCGCCGTCGCCAACGGCTTGAGCAGCACCGCGCCGACGCCCTCACCGTCCACGAAGCCGTCCGCGTCCGCCCCGAAGGCCTTGAGCCGGTCGCCGCGCGAGAGCATCCCCGCCCGGGCCAGCCCGTGCAGGTGCTCCGGGTGCAGGATCAGGTTGACACCGCCCGCGATCGCGGCGACGCACTCGCCGTCGCGGATACTCTGGCAGGCCAGATGAATCGCCGTCAGCGAGGCCGAGCAGGCGGTGTCCACCGCCAGGCTCGGCCCGGTGAAGTCGAAGAAGTACGAGACCCGGTTGGCAGCCGACCAGTGGCGGGAGTGCGCCCCGGTGCTCACGCCGAACGCGTTCGCCTGACCGCCCAGCCACTCGTAGTCGCTGTTCATCACCCCGACGAACACCCCGACCGGGCCCTGGGCGGCGAGTCGGGCCGCCGGGTAGCCGGCGTCCTCCAGGGTGGCCGCCGCCGTCTCCAGGAACAGCCGCTCCTGCGGGTCCATCTCCTCGGCCTCGGCGGGCGAGATGCGGAAGAACAGCGGGTCGAAGGCGTCGACGTCGCCCAGGAAGCCGCCCCATTTGCTGTAGACGCCGCGCTTCCCCTCCGGGTCGTAGTGCGCGTCCGCGTCCCAGCGGTCGGCAGGCACCTCCCGGATGCAGTGCCGTCCTGCGGCCAGGTTCTCCCACAGCTCGCCGACCGTCCCGGCCAACGGGTAGCGGCCGGCGACGCCGACGATCGCGATCCGGTCGTCGGCCCGCTCCTGCGCGGCGGCCACCGCCGCGACCTCGCTCGCGCTCTCGTGCACGGGCCCGGAACCGGGAGCGTCTGCGAACAGCCGGCCGGTCAGGTAGGCGGCCAGCGCCCTCGGGGTGCGGTGCTCGAAGACCATCGTCGCCGGCAGCCGAAGGCCGGTACGGGCGCTGAGCCGGTTGCGCAGCTCCAGCGCGGCCAGCGAGTTGACGCCGAGCCGGAGGAACTCCGTGCCGGGGTCGACCTCGGCCGCCGAGCCGTGCCCCAGCACCGAGGCGCTCTCGCGCAGGACCAACTCCGCGACGGCCTGCTCGCGCTCGGCCGCCGGCACGGCGTCGAGGCCGACGCCAGGACCGGCGGACGCGGGCCCGCCGTGCGGTGCGTCCGGTCGGCTGCGCCGGGCCGGAGCCGGCTCGCGGGACAGGTGTGGCGGCGTCCCGCCGGTACGGAGCGGGAGCAGGTGGGCCCGGTCTGCGCCGAGGGCAGCGTCGAACAGGCGCAGGGCGTCTCCGGTCTCCAGGGGAAGCACCCCGACGTCGGTGAGGCGGGCCAGGTCAGCGCCGTCGAGCCGGCCGGTCAGGGCACTGCGCTCGGCCCACAGGCCCCAGCCCAGCGACAGGGCGGGCAGGCCCGCGCCTCGACGCAGCCGCGCCAGCCCGTCGAGGAACGCATTGGCCGCGGCGTAGTTGCCCTGCCCGGCGGTGCCGAGTGTGGCGGCGACCGAGGAGAACAGCACGAAGGCCCCGAGCTCGAGGTCGCGGGTCAGCTCGTGCAAGTGCCAGGCACCGTCGGCCTTGGCCGCCAGCACCGACCGCAGGCGCTGCGGCGTCAGCGAGCCGACCACTGCGTCGTCCAGCGTCCCGGCCGCGTGGACCACCGCCCGCAGCGGCCGTTGCGCAGGGATCGCCGCGAGCAGTTCGGCGAGCGCCGCGCGGTCGCCGACGTCGCAGGCCGCGGAGGTCGCCCGCACACCCGCCGCGGTCAGCTCGGCGGCGAGCTCGGCCGCGCCGCGGCGGCTCACCAGCAGGAGGTCGCGCACGCCGTACGCCTCGACCAGATGACGCGCCACCAGGGTGCCGAGGGTGCCCGAAGCACCCGTGATCAGCACCGTGCCGTCGGTGGGGAAAGCGGGTGTCCCGGACGCCTTCGACCGCACCAGCCGGGGCACCCGGATCTCGCCGTCGCGGATCAGGAACTGGTTCGCGTCGCCGGCCGGCAGTGAGGGGAGCAGTTCGGACAGGCCCTGCGGGTCGTCGGTGTCGACGAGCACGATCCGGTCCGGGTGCTCCGTCTGCGCCGAGCGCACCAGCCCCCACACCGCGGCCTGGGCGGGATCCGCCTCGGTGTCCGTCGCCACGGCCCGCTGGGTCACGACCACCAGGCGACTGTCGCCGGTGTCCTCGTCGGCGAGCCAGGCCTGCAGGTCCGCGAGCACGGCGGAGGTCGCCGCCAGGGCCCGGGCGGGTGGCTCGCCGTCGACGGCCGGACAGGACAGCAGGGTCACGCCCGCGCCTTCGGCCATGGGGGTGCCCGGCCGCGCGGGGACCCAGTCCAGCTCGTAGAGGACGCCGCCGCCCTGGCCGCTGAGGAGCGCGGCGTCGAACGGACGCAGCGTCAGGGACTCGGCCGACAGCACGGCGCGGCCGGTGTCGTCCGCGATCCGCACCGCCACCGAGCCGTCGCCCAGCGGGGTGAGCCGGGCGCGTACGGTCGACAGCCCCTCGGCCGCGTCGGCGTCCAGCCACCGCACGCCACGCCAACAGAACGGCAGCCCCGGCTCGGTCTTCAGGTCCAGGGCGTGCAGGGCAGCATCCAGCAACGCGGGGCGGACCGCCTCCGGCAGCGAGACCTCGGCGAACAGCTCGCCCTCGTGGCGCCACAGCCCCCGCAGCCCCCGGAAGCCGGGCCCGTACTCCAGGCCCTGCGCGGCCAGGTCCCCGTACCAGGAGGCCAGGTCGACCCGCTCGGCGGCCGGCGGCGGCCACGGCCCCGCCTCGATCGCGGTGTCCGGCTCACCGGCCGCGACGAGGGTTCCCGTGGCGTGCAGCTGCCAGTCGGCCTGCGGCGCGCGGGCGTACAGCCGCAGTGGCCGGCCGCCGCCGTCAGTCGGGTCCACCACCAACTGGATCTCGACCACGCCCTGCTCCGGCACCACCACCGGGGTCTGCAGGACGAGCTCGTCCACGGTGTGACCGCTCTGGAGCGCCATCTCCAGCAGGGCGGTGCCCGGCACCACCATCCGGCCGAGCACGCGGTGGTCGGCCAGCCAGGGGTGGGTGCGCCGGGACAGCCGGCCGGTGAGCACCGTCCGCTCGCCGTCGGCCAGTTCGAGCGGGGCGCCGAGCAGCGGCTCCGGCGCGCGCAGCCAGTAGGGCTTCGACTGGAAGGCATAGGTGGGGAGTTCGACGATCCGTGCGTCGGTGCCGTCGAACGCCCGCGTCCAGTCCACCTCGACGCCCTGGACGTGCAGCGCGGCCGCGGAGAGGGCGAACCGCCGGGTCGCGTCCTCATCACGGCGGAGCGTGTCCGCCACCACGGCGTCGCGGTCGGCGGCGTCCACCGTGTCCTGGATCGCCATGGTGAGCAGCGGGTGCGGGCTGACCTCCAGGAACACCCCGTACCCGTCCTCGGCCAGGGCACGGACCGTCTCCTCGAACCGCACCTGCTGCCGCAGGTTGCGGTACCAGTAGGCGGTGTCCAGCTCCGGGCCGTCGAGGCGGCCCGGGCTCACGGTCGAGTGGAAGGCCACCTCGGCGGCCCGCGGCCGCACCCCGGCGAGCGACTCCAGGAGCTCCTCGCGCAGCTCCTCCACCTGGGCGGAGTGGGAGGCGTAGTCCACCGGCACCCGGCGGGCCCGCACGCCGTCCGCCTCGCAGGAGGCGAGCAGCTCGTCCAGGGCGTCCGGATCGCCGGAGACGACCACGGCGGAGGGTCCGCTGACGGCCGCCACCGAGATCCGCTCGCCGAACGGCACGATCCACTCCCGCACCCGCGTCTCGGGGGCGACGATCGACACCATCCCGCCCCGGCCCGCGAGCGCCGTCAGGGCCCGGCTGCGCAGCACGGACAGCAGCGCGCCGTCCTCCAGGGTGAGTGCGCCGGCCACGCAGGCGGCGGCGATCTCGCCCTGCGAGTGGCCCACGACCGCCGCCGGCTCGACGCCGTAGGAGCGCCAGAGCGCCGCCAGCGACACCATCACCGCCCAGAGCGCGGGCTGCACCACGTCGACCCGTTCCAGCGCGGCCGCGTCGGTCAGCACCTCACGCAGCGACCAGTCGACCAGGCCGTCCAGCAGCCGTTCGCACTCGGCCATCCGGTCCGCGAACACCGGTGCGGAGTCCAGCAGTTCGACGGCCATCCCGGCCCACTGCGCGCCCTGCCCCGGAAACACGAACACCACCCGGCCATCGGCCCGCCGGTCCGCACCGGCCACCACCGACGAACCGTCCCCGCCGGCCGCCAGCGCCGCCAACCCCTCCAGCAAACCGTCACGGCCGTCCGCGACCACCACGCCCCGGTGCTCCAACACCGCCCGCGAACGCACCGACGACAAACCCACATCCAGCACACGCACCGACGGATCCGACTCCACCCGCACCCGCAACCGCTCGGCCTGCGCCCGCAACGCCGCCGCACTCGCCCCCGACACCACCACCGGCACCGGGCCCGGCTCCGACCCCGACTCCTCCGCCCCGGACTCCACCGGCGCCTGCTCGAGGATCACATGCGCATTCGTGCCGCTGATCCCGAACGCCGACACCCCCGCCCGACGCGCCCGACCCACCTCCGGCCACACCCGCCGCTCCCGCAGCAACTCCACCCCACCCGAGGACCAGTCCACATGACGCGACGGCACCTCCGCGTGCAGCGTGCGCGGCAGCACCCCCGCTTCCAGCGCCATCACCATCTTGATCACACCACCGACACCCGCAGCCGCCTGCGCATGCCCGATGTTCGACTTCAACGACCCCAACCACAACGGCCGTTCAACCGACCGCCCCTGCCCGTACGTCGCCAACAGCGCCTGCGCCTCGATCGGATCCCCCAACCGCGTCCCCGTACCGTGCGCCTCCACCACATCCACATCGACACCCGACAACCCCGCACCCGCCAACGCCGCCCGCACCACCCGCTGCTGCGCAAGCCCGTTCGGCGCCGTCAACCCACTCGACGCACCATCCTGATTCACCGCCGAACCCCGCACCACCGCCAACACCCGATGCCCCAGCCGCCGCGCATCCGACAACCGCTCCAGCACCACCACCCCCACACCCTCAGCCCACCCCGTACCGTCCGCCGCATCCGAGAACGCCCTGCACCGCCCGTCGGGCGAGAGCCCGCCCTGCCGGGAGAACTCGACGAACATCCCGGCAGTCGACATCACCGTGGCCCCGCCGGCCAGGGCCAGCGAGCTCTCCCCCGAACGCAGCGACTGCACCGCCAGATGCAGCGACACCAACGACGACGAACACGCCGTGTCCACCGTCACCGCCGGCCCCTCGAACCCGAAGGTGTACGAGATCCGCCCCGACGCCACACTCGGCAGGCTGCCGTTGAACAGGTGGCCCTCGAGGGCACCGGTCTCCGGGCCCAGGCGCGACGCGTAGTCGTCGTACATCACGCCCGCGAAGACGCCGGTCCGGCTGCCGCGCAGCGAGGCCGGAGCGATGCCCGCGCGCTCCAGCGCCTCCCAGGAGACCTGGAGCAGCAGCCGCTGCTGCGGGTCGGTGGTCAGCGCCTCGCGCGGGGACATGCCGAACAGGCCCGCGTCGAACTCCCCCGCGTCGTGCAGGAATCCGCCGTGCCGGGTGTAGGTCGTGCCGAGGCGGTCCGGGTCGGGGTCGTACAGCCCCTCGACGTCCCAGCCCCGGTTCGCCGGGAACTCGGTGAGCGCGTCCACGCCGTCGAGGGTCAGCTGGAACAGGTCCTCGGGCGAGGAGACCCCGCCCGGGTACCGGCAGGCCATCCCCACGATCGCGATCGGCTCCCGCCCGGCCGTCTCCTCCAGCTCGGCCAGTTGACGGCGGGTCTGGCGCAGCTCGGTGGTGACCCGCTTCAGGTAGTCGAGCAGCTTCGCCTCGGTCATCTTCAGGGCCTTCCAAGCTCATCGTCGATCAAGGAAAAGAGCTCGTCCGCGCTTGCCGCGGTGATCTCCTCGTCGTGCACCGGCTCCGCCCCGCCCGCTCCGGCGGTCAGTACCGACAGCAACTCCCACACCTGTGCGGTGACGTCCAGGCGCAGCCCGGCGTCGAGGGTGGCCGCGCCGGCCACCAGTCGGGCCAGTGCGGCGAGCGCGGGCTCGGCCGGCGGTTCGGGGGCCGGAACCGGGGCCGGATCCGGGGCGAGCTGCTCAAGCAGGTGCCGGGCCAGGGCGATCACGCTCGGGTAGTCGAAGGTCACCGTCGCGGTCAGGGTGAGCCCGGTGAGGCCGGCCAGCCGGCTGCGCAGTTCCAAGGCGGTGAGCGAGTCGAAGCCCATCTCCATGAAGCCGCGGTCGGGTGCGACGTCGCCCGGTCCGGAACGGCCCAGCACGGTCGCGATCTCCGCTTGGACGAGTCGGCGGAGCGTCAGTTCGCGCTCGTGCTCCGGCAGGAACCGCAGCTGCTCGTCCAGGGACCGCGCACCGTCCGCCGTCCGGTTGGTCGGTGCGACAGGGGCGCGGACCAGTGCGCGCAGCACCGCGGGCGGTGCGCTCTCCCGCAGCTCGTCCGGGTCGAACCAGGCGGGCACCAGGTGCGGCCGGTCCGCGTCGAGGGCGAGATCGAGCAGCGCCAGCGCCTGGTCGGTGGGCAGCGGCCGCAGGCCGGTCCGGAGGATCCGCCGCCGGTCGGCGGGGCCGAGCGCTCCGGTCAGGCCGGTGCTCTGCTCCCACAGGCCCCAGCCCAGCGACACCGCGGGAAGTCCCCGCTGGTGCCGGTGGTGGGCGAGCGCGTCGAGGAAGGCGTTGCCGGCCGCGTAGTTGGCCTGCCCGGCCAGGCCGACGGTGGCCGAGACCGAGGAGAACAGCACGAACGCGGACAGCTCGATGCCTTCGGTCAGCTCGTGCAGGTGCCAGGCCGCGTCCGCCTTCGCCGCGAGGACGGCGTGCAGTCGTTCCGTCGTCAGCGAGGAGATCGCGCCGTCCTGCAGGACCCCGGCCGCGTGCACCACGGCCCGCAGCGGGGCCGACGCGGGGACGGCCGCGAGGACGTCGGCCAGCGCGGACCGGTCGGCCACGTCGCACGCGGCCACCGAGACGGCTGCGCCGCTGGCGGTCAGCTCCGCCACCAGGTCCGCCGCGCCGTCGGCGGCGGAGCCGCTGCGGCTGACCAGCAGCAGTCGGCGGACGCCGTGCCGCTCCACCAAACGGCGTGCCACGGTGGCGCCGAGGCCGCCGGTACCGCCCGTGATCAGCACCGTCCCGTCGGGGCCGGCGAGCGACCGGTCGGCGGCGGGCCCGGGGACGGAGCCGCGGGCGAGCCGGGGGATGTGGATCCGTCCGGCGCGCAGGGCGACCTGCGGTTCGTCGACGGCGAGGGCCGCCCGCAGCAGATCGGCCGCGGGTTCCCCGTCGCCGTCGTGGTCCAGCAGGACGATCCGGCCCGGGTGCTCCGTCTGGGCCGAGCGCAGCAGGCCCCACACGGCGGCGGCGGGCAGGTCGAGCTCCTCGCCAGGTGCCACGGCTACGGCCCGGCGGGTGGTGACGACCAGTCGTCCGAGGCCCTCGCCGTGCTCGGCCAGCCACGTCTGGACGTCCCTCAGCACTTGCTCCGCCATCACGTGCACGGCTGCGGGCAGCTCGGTCGCGCTCGACGGAACCGGCAGGACGACGGTCGGGGCGTCCGGCGCCCCGGTTCCGGCGGGGACGCCGACCTCGCGCCATTCGACCTGGAACAGCTTGGGGTCAAAGCGGCGGGCGTCGAGCGGGCGCAGGGTGAGGCAGTCGACCGAGAGCACCGGGGCGCCGTTGTCGTCGGTGGCGGCCAGCGCAGCCCGCTGCCCGCCGAGCAGGCCGATCCGTACCCTGAGCCGGGAGGCCCCGGTCCGGGCGAGCCGCACGCCTTCCCACGAGAACGGGGCCACCGGCCCGGTGCCCTCCTCCAGCACCAGCGGATGGAGGACCGCGTCCAGCAGCGCGGGATTCGCGCGGAACGGTCCCGGCTCCTCCGCTAGCGCCACCTCGGCGAGGAGGTCGTCACCGTGCCGCCACGCCGCACGCAGGTTGCGGAAGGCCGGCCCGTACTCCAGACCGCGCCGGGCGAGCTCGTCGTACCACCCGGCGGGGTCCAGCGGGATCACACCGCTCGGCGGCCACTCGGTCGGCGCCGGGTCGGCAGCGACCGCCTCGGCCGGGCCCACCCGCCCGGTGGCGTGCAGCCGCCAGTCCTCCTCGGCCTCGCCGCACAGGCGACCGTGGATGCGCAGTTCCCGCCGGCCGGACGCGTCCGGTGGCGCCGCCGTCAGCTGCACCTCGACCTCGCCCCGTTCCGGCACCACCAGCGGTGCCTGGAGGGTCAGTTCGTCCACCGTGTGGCCGATGCGCAGCGCCATCTCCAGCAGGGCCGTTCCTGGCACCACTGCCTGGCCGAGCACGCGGTGGTCGGCCAGCCAGGGCCGGCTGCGGAGCGAAAGGCGTTCGGTGTGCACGGTGCCGCCGTCGGCGAGTTCCACGGGCGGCCCGAGCAGCGGCCGGTCGGCGAGCGGGTGCAGCCAGTGGCGGCGCCGCTGGAAGGCGTAGGTCGGCAGCTCGACGCGGCGCGCGCCGGTCCCGGCGTAGGCTCCGTTCCAGTCCACTGCGGCACCGTTCGTCCAGAGCCTCGCTACCGAGGTCAGGAACCGGTCGAGTCCTCCCTCGTCGCGCCGGAGCGTGCCGGAGACCACGGCGGCGCCCGGCTCGGGCCGGCCCTCCAGGACCTCCTCGAGGTTCATGGTGAGCACAGGGTGGGGGCTGACCTCGACGAACGTGCGGTACCCCTGCTCGGCGAGTGCCGCCACGGCGGAGTGGAAGTGCACCGGTTGCCGCAGGTTGCGGTACCAGTAGCCAGCATCGACCGGCCGTTCACCGAGCCAGTCCCGCTCGACGGTCGAGAAGAGCGGCACCCGCGCGGGGCCGGGGCGCACGTCCGCGAGTACCCGGGCGAGCTCGTCCTCGATCCGCTCCACGTGGGCGGTGTGGGAGGCGTAGTCCACCGGCACCCGGCGGGCCCGCACGCCGTCCGCCTCGCAGGAGGCGAGCAGCTCGTCCAGGGCGTCCGGATCGCCGGCGACGACCGTGGCGGACGGACCGTTCAGGGCCGCCACCTCCAGCCGGCCCGGCCACGTGCGGAGGCGGGCCTCCACGCCGTCGGCCGGCAGTGCCACCGACATCATCCCGCCGTGGCCGGCCAGTCCTCGGGCGATCGCCTGCGAGCGCAGGGCGACCACCCGTGCCGCGTCCTCCAGGGTGAGTGCGCCGGCCACGCAGGCGGCGGCGATCTCGCCCTGCGAGTGGCCCACGACCGCCGCCGGCTCGACGCCGTAGGAGCGCCAGAGCGCCGCCAGCGACACCATCACCGCCCAGAGCGCGGGCTGCACCACGTCAACCCGTTCCAGCGCGGCCGCGTCGGTCAGCACCTCACGCAGCGACCAGTCGACCAGGCCGTCCAGCAGCCGTTCGCACTCGGCCATCCGGTCCGCGAACACCGGTGCGGAGTCCAGCAGTTCGACGGCCATCCCGGCCCACTGCGCGCCCTGCCCCGGAAACACGAACACCACCCGGCCATCGGCCCGCCGGTCCGCACCGGCCACCACCGACGAACCGTCCCCGCCGGCCGCCAGCGCCGCCAACCCCTCCAGCAAACCGTCACGGCCGTCCGCGACCACCACGCCCCGGTGCTCCAACACCGCCCGCGAACACACCGACGACAAACCCACATCCAGCACACGCACCGACGGATCCGACTCCACCCGCACCCGCAACCGCTCGGCCTGCGCCCGCAACGCCGCCGCACTCGCCCCCGACACCACCACCGGCACCGGGCCCGGCTCCGACCCCGACTCCTCCGCCCCGGACTCCACCGGCGCCTGCTCGAGGATCACATGCGCATTCGTGCCGCTGATCCCGAACGCCGACACCCCCGCCCGACGCGCCCGACCCACCTCCGGCCACACCCGCCGCTCCCGCAGCAACTCCACCCCACCCGAGGACCAGTCCACATGACGCGACGGCACCTCCGCGTACAGCGTGCGCGGCAGCACCCCCGCTTCCAGCGCCATCACCATCTTGATCACACCACCGACACCCGCAGCCGCCTGCGCATGCCCGATGTTCGACTTCAACGACCCCAACCACAACGGCCGTTCAACCGACCGCCCCTGCCCGTACGTCGCCAACAGCGCCTGCGCCTCGATCGGATCCCCCAACCGCGTCCCCGTACCGTGCGCCTCCACCACATCCACATCGACACCCGACAACCCCGCACCCGCCAACGCCGCCCGCACCACCCGCTGCTGCGCAAGCCCGTTCGGCGCCGTCAACCCACTCGACGCACCATCCTGATTCACCGCCGAACCCCGCACCACCGCCAACACCCGATGCCCCAGCCGCCGCGCATCCGACAACCGCTCCAGCACCACCACCCCCACACCCTCAGCCCACCCCGTACCGTCCGCCGCATCCGAGAACGCCCTGCACCGCCCGTCAGGGGAGAGCCCGCCCTGCCGGGAGAACTCGACGAACATCCCGGCAGTCGACATCACCGTGGCCCCGCCGGCCAGGGCCAGCGAGCTCTCCCCCGAACGCAGCGACTGCACCGCCAGATGCAGCGACACCAACGACGACGAACACGCCGTGTCCACCGTCACCGCCGGCCCCTCGAACCCGAAGGTGTACGAGATCCGCCCCGACGCCACACTCGGCGTGCCTCCGGTCAGGGCGTAGCCGCCGAAGCTCTCCGAGGTCTCGTCCAGCGGGGGGACGTAGTCCTGGTTCATGACACCCATGAAGACGGCCGTCCGGCTCCCCCGCAGCACGGCGGGGTCGGCTCCGGCGTGCTCCAGCGCCTCCCAGGACACTTCGAGCAGGAGCCGCTGCTGCGGGTCCATCGCCCGCGCCTCGCGCGGGCTGATCCGGAAGAAGTCGGCGTCGAGGTCCAGGGCGCCCGCGAGGAAGCCGCCGGTACGGACCTCTCCGGTGCGCTCCGGGTCGAGGCTCCAGCCGCGGTCCTCGGGGAACGCCGCGACGGCGTCCACCTCCTCCTGGACCAGGCGCCACAAGTCCTCGGGCGAGGCCACCCCGCCCGGGAAGCGGCAGCCCATGCCCACGATCGCGATCGGGTCGTCGTCCAGGGCGGAGCCGGCGGCGGCCGGGTGCTCCTCCGGGGCCTCCCCGGAGAGCTCCTCGTCGAGGTGGCCGGCCAGCGCAGTGATCGTCGGGTAGTCGTACAGCAGGGTGGTGGGCAGTCGCAGCCCGGTCGCCCTCCCAAGCCGGACGCTGAGCTCCACGGAGGTCGCGGAGTCGAAGCCGAGGTCCGGGAACGCGTGATCGGCCGCCATCGCGCCCGGGTCGGTGCGGCCGAGCACGGCCGCCGCCTGGGCCCGGACCAGGGCGTGCAGGTCCTCCGACCCCCGCGCCGTCCGCCGCGGCAGGGCGACGGGTTCGGCCCCGGGTGCCGACGACGGAACCGCCGGCACCGACAAGGCAGGCAGCGCGGTGCCGGAGAGCCAGTAGGGCTGGCGCTGGAAGGCGTAGCCTGGCAGCTCCACGGTACGGGCGCCGGTGCCTTCGAACACCGACTGCCAGTCCAACTCGACGCCCTGGACGTACAGTTCGGCCATGGACAGCAGCAGCCGCCGCAGCCCGCCCTCGCCGCGGCGCAGGGTGCCCTGGACCACCGCGCCCGAGGCGTCGCCCAGGGTCTCCTGGACGGCCGTGGTCAGCACCGGGTGCGGGCTGGCCTCCACGAACACCCCGTGTCCGTCCGCGGCCAGCGCCCGTACGGCCTCCATCCAGCTCACCCGCTCGCGCAGGTTGCGGTACCAGTACCCGGCGTCCAGGCCGTCCGCACCGAGGAGGCCGCCGGTGACGGTCGAGTAGAACGCGGTGTCGCCGGCCCGGGCGGTGACTCCGGCGGCCGCTCGCAGGACCTCCTCGCGGACGGGCTCGACGTACGGCGAGTGCGAGGCGTAGTCGATCGGGACCGTCCGGGCCCGGACGCCCCGGGCCTCGCACTCGGCCATCACCGCTTGCACGACCTCGACGGGACCGGAGACGACGACCGAGTTCGGGCCGTTCACCGCGCCGATCGCGACCCGTTCCCGGTCCACCTCCTCGACCGGCATCGCCAGCAGGGCCATCGCGCCGTGGCCGGACAGCCGGGCGACGATGGCCCGGCTGCGCTCCACCATCAGCCGCAGGGCGTCCGGGAGCGGGACGATCCCCGCCGCGCAGGCCGCGGTGATCTCCCCCTGGGAGTGGCCGACCACGGCGGACGGCCGCAGGCCCACGGCCCGCCACACCTCGGCGAGCGAGACCTGCACCGCGAAGAGCGCGGGCTGCATGACGTCCATCCGCCTCAGCGCCGCCTCGTCCGCGAGCACCTCCCGCAGCGACCAGTCGACCTGACCGTCCAGCAGTCGCGCGCACTCCGCCATCCGGGCGGCGAACACCTGCGACGAGTCCCACAGCTCCAGGGCCATCCCGGCCCACTGCGGGCCCTGCCCGGGGAACATCCACACGGCCCGGGAGAGCGGCCCGGACACGCCGGCCGCCACGTGCGGGGACGGCTCGCCCTCCGCCAATGCCGCGAGTCCGGCCAGGAGTTCGGCACGGTTCGCGGCGACGACAACCCCGCGGTGCTCCAGGACCGTACGCGTGGTGGCGCTGGCGTACCCGACGTCGCGCGGGCGCAGCCCCGGGTCGGCGTCGACGTGTTCCAGCAGCCGGCGGGCCTGGGCCCGCAGTGCCGCCTCGCTCCGGCCGGACACCAGCACCGGCACCGGCACGGCCGGCCCGGTCTCTGCCTCTGCCTCTGCTACTGCCTCCGTCTCACCGGGGGCGTCGCCGACCACGACGTGGCAGTTGGTGCCGCCGATGCCGAAGGAGCTGACGCCGGCGAGCCGGGCGCCCTCGGGCCAGGGGCCGGCCGTGTCGTTGACCCGGAGCGCGAGCCGCTCGAACGGGATCGACGGGTTGGGCTCGGCGTAGTTGAGGCTGGCCGGGAGGACCCGGTGCCCGATGGAGAGCGCGACCTTGATCAGCCCGACCACGCCCGAGGCCCCGTCGAGGTGCCCGATGTTGGTCTTCACCGATCCGACGAGCAGCGGCCGTCCGGCGGGCCGTTCCCGGCCGAGGACCTCGCCGAGCGCCTCCGCCTCGATCGGGTCCCCCGCCCTGGTCCCGGTGCCGTGTAGTTCGACGTACCCCACCTGCGCCGCCGCCGTCCCGGCCCGTTCGTAGGCCTCGCGCAGCAGTTCCTTTTGTGCCGTGCCGTCAGGGGTGGTGAAGGAGTCGCCCCCGCCGTCGTTGTTGACCGCGCTGCCGAGCAGGACGCAGTGGATCCGGTCGCCGTCGGCGACGGCGTCGGCCAGGCGCTTGAGCACGACCAGGCCGCCGCCCTCGCCGCGGACGGCGCCATTGGCGCGCGCGTCGAAGGCGTAGCAGCGGCCGTCCGGGGAGAGGGCTCCGGCCCGGGCGAAGGCGAGCGTGCTGTCCGGGGTCAGGTTGAGGTGGACGCCGCCGGCCAGCGCCAGGTCGGTGGCGCCGGAGCGCAGGCTCTCGCAGGCGAGGTGCACGGCGACCAGCGAGGAGGACTGCGCGGCATCGACGGTGAGGCTCGGACCGCGCAGGCCGAGGTGGTAGGAGATCCGGTTGGCGATCACGCCCCGGCTCAGGCCGGTCAGCGTGTAGGGGGAGACGGCCTCCTCGCCGTGCCGGTGGACGAGGGTGGCGTAGTCGTCGCCGGTGGCGCCGAGGAACACCGCGGTGGAGCCGCCGCGCAGGCTCCCGGGCACCACGCCCGCGTGCTCCATGGCCGTCCAGCCCAGCTCCAGGGCGAGCCGCTGGCGGGGGTCCATCGCCGCGGCCTCGCGCGCGGTGATGCCGAAGAACTCCGGGTCGAAGTCGGCGACCCGGTCGAGGAATCCGCCGCGCCCGAAACCGGCCGGCCGGAGTTCCGCCGGGACGGCGCCGAGGTCCCAGCGTCCCTCGGGAAGGTCGCCGATCGCGTCGGTGCCGTCGCGCAGCAGCCGCCAGAAGGCACCGAGGTCCTCCGCCCCGGGGACGCGGCATGCCATGCCGACGACGGCGATCTCGGACCGGCTCGGGTGACGCGTGGGCATGAGGGGGTGTTCCTTTCTGGCGGCTCCGCTCCGGGCGGCCGGGTACGCGGACCCGGCTCGTCCCGGGCAGCCGGAGACGTGCGGGACCGCCGGCGAAACGTCCGGACGGACCCGCGGCGGCTCCCGCGGAACGACCGACGTGACTCCGCGAGAGCGGGAAGGAAATGCACGCAACAAGAACGGGCACGGAGAATGAACATTCGGCGTGCACTGGAAACCGGGGAGCGCCGAGCGCTACACCCGCGAAAGACCTTCACATCCGACACACCGCCGGCGAATACGCCCGGCGGATGCCGCCGTCACAGAACCCCCAGAAGAGACCCCCGTCACTTCCACTCCCCTCGTGATCATCCGTCACACTATAGGACGCCCATGGCGAGGGCAATGCACAGAGAGTCATCAGCCAACGGTTCCGGCAAGCACAGCGTGACATTCGCCGGGCGTTCCCCGGGCGCCCTCGGCCGACAGCCCGGCCGAGCGGGTCACCCCGCTCCGCCGGACCCCGGCCGAACCGGCCGCCGCCTCAGACGCCGAGGCGTTCCTTGACTTCCGCGAAGAACGGAATGTGCCGGTAGTCCTTGGCATCCTCGTCGTAGTCCGTGTACTCGTTGGTGAATTCCAGCAGCCGCTGCTTGACCTCGTCGGCCGGGACACCGGTCCGGATCTCCCGCTCGATCCGCTGGATCGCACCGAGGAATTCGGCCAGGACCTCGGGGAGTTCGTCGTGGAGCCGGATCCGGTCCCCACGCAATGCGATTCCGCCGTGCTTGGAGAGGTAGTTGAAGAGCAGCTGGGAGGCGACCGCGTCGTAGTTGGGGCGCGGAATCCCCTCCACCGCGTAGCGGAGCAGCCGCTCGGACAGGATGTACTCGTACGCCAGCCGCGCTTCCCGGGCGGGCAGCTGCGGGTCGTTCAGGCAGACCAGCATCGCGGAGACGTCGACCCGCAACTCCTCCAGGCCGGCCAGCGGCTTCAGCTTCTTGACCGGCAGGTAGTCCGGGATGGGCATGTCGCCCTGCCGGTGGTGGTACTCGTGCAGCCGCACCCACCACGAGGAGGCCTGCTCGACCGTCTTGTCGTCGACGCCCCGGAGCAGCGGGAAGGCGTCCTCGGCCATCACCGCATCGATCATCTTCCGGGTGATCCGGTTGTGCCGCTCGACGAACTTGTTGATGAAGTAGAAGATCAGGTCGTCGCCGTGCTGGATGCCGTCGACGTGGTTCTCCGGGAACAACGCCACGACGACCCGCGACTCGAACCCCTTCGAGCTGCCCGCGATGTTCACCGGCATGGTGTTGCTGGCGTACCGGGCGGCCAGGTGCGGGTCGGTGGGCAGCGTCTCGTACGTCAGGTACTCCAGCGACAGGGCGGGGAAGTACGAGGCGTCGAACAGCGAGAAGACGTGGTTGTCGCGCTCGTCGTTGATGTGCGCCTTGACGGCGTCCAGGCGGGCTCCGGGCGTGTAGGCCCGGAGGTCCTCGACCAAAGCCCGGGCGGCCGGCTGCCGGCCCAGGTTCGGAGCGTCGGCGATTAGCTGCGCCAACTCGTCCAGGAATTCGCGGTCCCGGAATGCGTCGCGCGATCCCCGGACCTTCTCGCGGATTTCGTCGACCTCGTCGAAGACCGCCGACGTCATGCTGTTCGACATTGTGCACCTTCTTTGCAGGCGTGGTTTCGTTGCTTCACCGGGATCGGGGCCGCAGTGGCCGTCCGCACCTCACCCCGGAATGTACGGGTTCGGATCTTCTTCGCGCTTTCCGGCCGGACCGACAGAATTCTCCGGAACAGCGCTTGCGCCTTTACGGCCGAGCTGGCTAGCGTGACGGCCGGGGCTTTGCAGGAATGTCCGCGAGCCTTTCGAGCGCCTGGTTCCCCCGGTGAGCCGGCCAACAGAACTGGAGCAACACGTGCGAATCGAAGGAAGCGTTGCGCTGGTCACCGGCGGAACGTCCGGCCTCGGCCTGGCGACGGTACGGAAACTGCGCGAGCGGGGTGCTTCCGTGGTCATCCTGAACCGGCCTTCCGCGCGGAGTGAAAAGGTCGTGGCGGAACTGGGCGGGGGAGTCGTCCTCTCCCCCGGCGACGTCACCAGCGAGGCGGACGTCACCGCCGCCGTCGACCGCGCCGTGGAACTCGGCCGGCTGCGGATCGTGGTCAACTGCGCGGGGATCGGCAACGCCCACCGGACGGCCGGCCGCAGCGGCCCGTTCCCGCTCGAGGCCTTCAGCGAGGTCGTCCGGACCAATCTGATCGGCAGTTTCAACGTGATCCGCCTCGCCGCGGCCCGGATGATCCGGCTGGAGGCGGACGGCGACGAACGCGGAGTCATCGTCAACACCGCCTCGATCGCCGCCTTCGACGGCCAGATCGGGCAGGCCGCCTACGCGGCCGCCAAGGGCGGCATCGTCGGCATGACCCTGCCGATCGCCCGCGACCTCGCCCAGTCGCGGATCCGCGTGGTCACCATCGCCCCGGGCCTCTTCCGCACCCCGATGTTCGACGGCTTCCCGCAGTCCGCGATCGAGGCGCTCGGCCGACAGGTGCCGCATCCGCAACGCCTCGGCGAGGCCGAGGAGTTCGCCTCGCTCGTGGCCCACGTCGTGGACAACCCGATGCTCAACGGCGAGACGATCCGGCTCGACGGCGCCCTGCGGATGGGGCCGAGGTGACGGTCCGCCCGCCCCGGTGAGCCGGTCGGCCCGCCCCGCCGGAGCAGGCGGGCCGACCGGGCACGTGCCACGACGACCCGCCCGGCCCGACGACCCGCCCGGCCCCCGGTCACGGCGAACCGTCAGGCCGACTGCGGGGCGACCCAGGAGAGGCCGTCCGCCGAGGGGATCAGGCCGCCCTCGAAGAGCGGCAGCTCCTCCTCGGCGTCCTCCCCCAGCGCCACGTGCATCTGCATCTTCGAGCTCTCGGTCATCGCCTCGCGCGCCACCGACGAGCCCAGCAGCGGGGCCCAGTTCTCGTTGCCGCCCGCCGAGATGGTCTCGACCGCGGCGGCGAACTCCTCGGTCTGCGCGTGCAGGCGTGCGGCGACCGACTCGGCGTCCGTGAGCGCCGCCTCCCCGGAGGAGACACCGCCCACCAGCTCCACGAACGACTCCAGTTCGGAGTTGCTGTTCCGGGTGAGCTTCTTGGCGTCCCAGAAGTAGGAGCCCTCGACGCGGTGCATGTCGTAGAAGGACATCAGGAACTCGTAGAACACGCCGTACTCGCGGCGGTAGCGCGCCTCGAACTCCTTCATCGCCACCTCCTCCTCGACCTCGCCGGCCAGCGTGCTGTTGATCGACCTCGCGGCCAGCAGCGCGCTGTAGGTGGCCAGGTGGACGCCGGAGGAGAAGACCGGGTCGACGAAGCATGCGGCGTCACCGACGAGCATCATGCCCGGCCGCCAGAAGGCGGTGTGGTGGTACGAGTAGTCCTTGCGGACCCGGATCTGGCCGTACTGGCCGGTGGTGACCCGGGTGGCGGGGGCGAGGAAGTCCGAGATCATCGGGCACTCGTCGATCAGCGCCTGGAGCGCCTTCTCCGGATCGCCCTGGACCTTCTCGGCCAGCTCCCGCCGGACCACGGCGCCGACGCTGGTCAGGGTGTCACTCAGCGGGATGTACCAGAACCAGCCGCTCTCGAAGGCGACGCACAGGATGTTGTAGCGGGTCGGCTCCGGCAGCCGCTTGCCGCCCTCGAAGTAGCCGAACAGCGCCAGGTTGCGGAAGAAGTCCGAGTACTCCCGGCGGCCGCCTATGCTCTGGTTGAGTCGGCTCTGGTTGCCGGAGGCGTCCACCACGAACCGGGCCGACACCTCCCGCTGCACCCCCTGGTCGTCGGTGTAGCGCACGCCCGTGACCCGGTCGCCGTCCTCCACGATCTCCGACACCGCACTGCCCTCGCGGACCACGGCGCCGACCCGGCGGGCGTTGTCCAGCAGGATCTTGTCGAACTTGGAGCGCTCCACCTGGTAGGCGGTGGAGGTCGGACCGGCCATCTGGGGGGAGACCGAGAAGGAGAAGGTCCACGGCTCCGGGTTGGCGCCCCAGCGGAAGGTGCCGCCGCGCTTGAGCGGGAAGCCCGCCTTCGCCAGCTCGTCCGCCGCGCCGGTCAGCCGGCAGACGCCGTGGACGGTGGACGGCAGCAGCGACTCCCCGATCTGGTAGCGCGGGAAGAACTCCTTCTCCAGAACGAGCACCGAGTGCCCCTTCTTGGCGACGAGTGCGGCCAACGTCGAGCCGCCAGGACCGCCGCCGACAACAACGACATCGAATGCTTCGGTGTTGCTCACGCTGATTTCTCTCCCGCTTCCTCGCCGCCGACGCCGACGGCCTGTACTGGATGTGCAGTTGGTGCAGTTGGTGCAGTAGGTGAAGTTGGTGCAGTGGGTGAAGTTGGTGCAGTGGGGGACGTACCGGTCCCGATGCGGCCCGCCCGCCGCCCGCCCTTGGGACCGTCGCCGATCAGCTGGAGCAGCGGGCCCGTCATCACGGTGGTGACCAGCGCCACCAGGACCAGGACGGCGTAGAGCTTCTGGCCGATGAGGCCCGCGGACTTGCCGACCTCCAGCACGATGAGCTCGGTCAGACCGCGGGTGTTCACCATGACGGCGACCAGGGCGGACTGCCGGGGCTCCATGCCGTGCAGGCGGGCCACGCCGTAGGTGGGAACGATCTTGCCGGCGATCGCCACCAGCAGGAGCAGGCCGAGCAGGGCCAGACCGTCCGCCCCCACCGTGGCGAGGTTGACGGACAGTCCGGTGGTGACGAAGAACAGCGGCAGCAGCAGGTTGGCGGTCTGCTCCATCGGCCCCAGGACGTCGGCGTCCGGGGCGCCGTCGCGCCGCGGCATGGCCATCCCGGCGAGGAACCCGCCGAAGACGGCGTGCAGCCCGAGCGACTCGGTGACCCAGGCGCTGCCCAGGGCGACGACCAGCGCCACCGGCACCGGGTTGCTCAGCAGGGTGGCCGGCCGGGCCAACCACCAGCGCAGCACGGGCCGGACGCAGCCGAACAGGAACGCCGCGAACCCTACCAGCAGCGCCAGGGCCACCGGCCAGGACCAGCGGGTGGCATGGCCTGAGTCGCTGAGCACCGCGGCCAGCACCAGCCAGGCGGCCACGTCCATGAGTCCGGCCGCCGCGATCGCCACCGTTCCGGCCCTGGTGCCCGGCGCGCGCTCGCGCACGATGGCCGCCAGGACCGGCAGCGCCGTGATCGAGATCGCCACCGCCATGAACATCGCGAACGAGGTCCGGCCCGCGTGCGCCGGGTCCACCGCGGAGAAGATCCCGCCGCACAGGGAGACGGCCGCCAGGGTCAGCCCCATCGGGACCAGCAGGGCCGCCAGCGCGACGTTCACCGCGGTGCGTCCCGCCCGGAAGGTGCGGAAGTCGATCTCGTAGCCCGCCACGAAGAGGAACAGAACGATGGCGACCTGGGCCAGCACCGAGAGGAACGGCCGGGCCCCGGCGGGGAAGAGGAACGTGGTCGGATCGCCCGGAAGCCGGCCCAGCAGGGTCGGCCCCAGGGCGATGCCGCCCAGGATCTGGCCGGTCACCGTCGGCTGGTTGAGCCTGCGGGCGAGGCCGCCGCACAGCCAGGACACCAGGACGACCAGGGCCACGTCGCCGAGGACGACGGCTGTCGGGGCACTCATGAGGACTCCTCCTCGCTCTGCGCGCCGGCCTCGGCCCGCAGTTCGGCCAGGTCCGTCTCCGGACGCCGGACGATCCGTTCCAGCAGGCGCAGGTAGTCCCCGGACAGCCGCTCGGCGCTCGCCCGGGCGAACAGGTCGGTGCTGTACTCCAGGTAGCCCTCCAGGCCCTTGTCCGTCTCACGCAGCGACAGGTTCAGGTCGAAGGTCGCCGTCCCGGGAGCGGTGGAGAGCGTCTCCCCGGTCAGGCCGTCGATGCGGTCGGTGTCCCGCTGCGCCGCACCGCCCGTCGCCGGGGCCGGCGCCAGGTTGAACATCACCTGGAACAGCGGGGAGTGGGCCGGATCGGGGCGCGGGACCAGGGTGCGGACGAGGTCCGCGAAGGGCAGGTCCCGGTGCGCCTGCGCCTCGGCCACCACCTCCCTGGCCTGGGCCAGCAGTCCGGTGAAGGCCTGCTGCGGCGCCACGTCCAGGCGCAGCACCAGCGCGTTCACGAAGTACCCGACCACGTCGTCGAGTTCGGCGGCCGGCCGGTTGGTCACCGGCGAGCCGATCGCCAGCTCGCGGTCGTCGGTGTGCCCGCCCAGGAAGGCCGCGTAGGCCGCCAGCACGGTCATGTAGAGCGTGGCACCGTGCTGCGCGCCGAGCCTGCGCAGCCGCTCCACCAGGTCGGCCGGGACGGCGAACTCCACCGCCGCGCCCTGGTAGGACTTCACCGCGCAGCGCGGGTAGTCAGTGCGCAGCGCGATGCGCTCGGGCAGTCCGTCGAGCCGCTTGTGCCAGAAGTCGCGCTGGCGGTCGAGCTCGGCGGCGTCCACGGTGCGGCGCTGCCAGCGGGCGAAGTCGGCGTACTGCAGGGGCAGGGGCGCCGGGCCCGGTCGGCCATCGCCCGACCCACGGTAGATCTCGACGAGTTCCCGCATCAGGATGCCGGTGGACCAGCCGTCCACGACGCCCCACGGGCGGGTGAGGACGAGGACGTGCTCGTCCTCGTCGACGACCAGCAGGTGGGCGCGGAGCATGTGCCGGTCCTGCGGCGCGAAGGGACGCAGTCGCTCGGCCCGCAGCCATTCGGCGAGCGCGGCCTCTCCCCCGGCGGGCTTCGGGAGCTCCAGGACGGCCGTCTCGAAGCCGTCGGCGGCGTTCACGCGCTGGACGACGGTCCCGTCGCGCTCCGGGTAGCTGGTGCGCAGGATCGCGTGCCGCGCCACCAGGGCGTGCACGGACCGCGCCATGGCGTCCCGGTCCAGCCGGCCGCGCAGCCGTACGGCCAGCTGGGCGTTGTCGTGCGCGGTGCCCAGGTGCGCGGGGGTCCGCAGGAACCACAGGTCCTGCTGGGCGAAGGACAGCGGTGCCTCGTCCCCCTCCGTCGCGGGCGCGGCCGGCAGCAGGTCGTCGGACGGCCGCGGCTGGCCGGCGTCCCCGCCGTCGCGCTCCGCCCCGGTTGCCGGGTGCGCGTCGGCTCCGTCGCCGGGCTCGCCGGCCACGGCGGCGGGCGGCTCTGCCTTCCGGGTGTCCGCTTCCAGCGCCGCCGCCAGGTCCTCGACGGTGGCGGCCGTGAGGATGAGCTGGAGCGGCAGGTCCGCGCCGGTCTCCTTCTTGACCCGCAGGTTGAGGCGGGTGGCGAGCAGGGAGTGGCCGCCCAGGTTGAAGAAGTTGTCCTGGAGGCCGACCCGGTCGAGCCCGAGGATCGCGCCGATGTGCCGGCACAGGAGGTGCTCGGCCTCGGTGCGGGGCGCGACGTAGACCTCCTTGGCGAGGTCCTCCTCGTCCGGTGCCGGCAGCGCCCGCTTGTCGACCTTGCCCTGCGGGGTGACGGGCAGTTCCTCCAGGACGACGAAGGCACCGGGGACCATGTAGTCCGGCAGCCGGTCGGACAGGTGGTCCCGCAGCTCCCGGACCAGGCCGGGGCCGACCCGGTCGATCTGCGGCGCGTTGGCCAGGCGCTGGGCCCGGTACGGGCCGCGTGCCAGCACCCGGGGTCGCTCGCCCCAGCCCAGCACCAGGTCGAGGCCATCCGGCCGGTCCTGGGACCAGGTCGCCGCGATGTGGTAGCCGAGCTCCTCGGCGTGCCGCAGCACCGCCTCCAGCTCCCGCACCTCTTCCCGGGCCCGCGCCGAGAGCCGCTCGCCACCGGGCAGCGGCTCCACCTGGCGGGACGGGGCCAGCCGGGCCAGCGAGGCGAGGACGCGCACGTCCTCCGCGACCCGCGGGTTGGTCAGTCCGGTGACGCCGAACCGCTCGGGGACGTCGCCCACCAGCAGGGCGCGCAGCTCGGCCGGGGTGGCGGCCTCCAGCCAGGGGAGGCCGGGCGTCGTGGCGGCCTGCCCCTTGGTCAGCACCACGTCGTAGCGGTAGGCGAGCATCTCGTTGCCGCCGGTGCCCCGCTTGACCACGATGTCGACGGCACCCAGTTCCTCGAATCGCTCCGGGAGCCGGGCGAAGTAGCTGGGACTGACCAGGAGTTCGGTCTCCTGCCGGCGGCGGCGTTGCACCTGCGCGGCCAGCGCGCCGGCCGTGCTCGGCACGCCGGAGCGGCTGCGCTCGATGGCGCAGACGTGCTCGGAGAAGAGGTCCAGGTTGCGGATGTCGCCCAGCAGGATCCGGCCGCCCTCCTCGACCAGGGGCAGGATCCGGGCGATCACCTCCTGGAGGTAATGGCGGCTGGGGAAGTACTGCGCCACGGAGTTGAGCACGACCACGTCGAAGGTCGTGTCGCCGAGATCCGCCACCGACAGCGCGTCGCCCTGCCGCAGGGTGAGGTGGGACCAGCCGCGGCGCTCGGCGCCCCGGCGCACGTCCGCCAGGGCCGCGGCGGAGATGTCGATACCGTGCACCCGCTCGCACTCCTGCGCGTAGCGGAAGAGCAGCAGTCCGGTGCCGCAGCCGATCTCCAGCAGCCGCTTGGGCCGCAGCCCGCGGATCCGGTCGACGGTGCCGTCGATCCACTCCCGCATCTCCGCCTCGGGGATCGGTTCCCCGCTGTAGCTGCTCTCCCAGCCGGCCAGGTTGAGGTCGTCGGGGACGGCCTCCTCGGCTTCCCGGGAGTACTGGTCCTCGAAGAGCTGCCGCCACTGGACCAGGTGCTCGGCGGTCTGATCCGCGGCTGCCTCCTCCAGCCACTCCTCGGCCGGGCGCACGTAGGCGCTCAGTGTGCCGGACTCGCCGTCGGAGCGGGGCACGACCACCGCGCTGTGCACGGAGGGGTGCGCGTTCAGCGCCGCCTCGATCTCGCCGGGCTCGACGCGGAAGCCGCGGACCTTGACCTGCTCGTCCACCCGGCCGCGGAACTCCAGGGTGCCGTCGGACAGCCTGCGCACCAGGTCGCCGGTGCGGTACAGGCGGCCGCCCGGGGCGTCGCCGAAGGGGTCGTCGACGAACCGCCGGGTCGTCAGCTCCGGGTCGCCGAGGTAACCGCGGGCGACGCCGGCTCCGCCCAGGCAGAGCTCGCCGATCACCCCGTCCGGCACCAGCCGCAGCCGGTCGTCGGTGACGTAGGCGGTGGTGTGGGGGACGGGCATACCGATCGGCACCCGGCTGTCCTCGGCGAGGCCGCGCGGGATCACGTGGTAGGTGGAGGCGATGCTGTTCTCGGTCGGGCCGTAGCCGTTGGTCACGGTCAGCCCGGGGTGGGCCGCGTGGAGGCGCTGGACGTCCCGGGCCGAGAAGGTGTCGCCCACGACCGCGAGCTCGCGCAGCGGCAGCGCACGGCGGCTCGCAGCCTCGGCGAAGGCCGGCAGGAAGGCGGCCGACAGCAGCATCGTGGTGACGCCGGCCCGCTCGACACAGTCGAGCAGCTGGGCCGGGTCCTTGGAGTCGCCGTCGTGCAGCACCAGGAGGCCGCCGGAGAGGAGCGGGGTGAGCACTTCCTGGGAGCCGGCGTCGAAGGAGATCGAGGAGTGGTGGAGCACGACCGTGGACTCGCCGGCGGCGAAGTAGTCCGGGTTGCGCACCAGTCGGACCACACCGCGCTGCTCCACCAGCACGCCCTTGGGGCGGCCGGTGGACCCGGAGGTGAAGACGGCGTAGGCGAGGTGGTCCGGTGTCAGGCCCAGCCCGGCGCGGTCGGGATCGTGCGTGGGCATGCTGTCGAGCACCTGGGCCCGGTCGCCGGCACGCTCGCCGGTGTCGAGGTGGACGAGTTCGTCGACCTGCTCGAAGAGAGGTCCCGGCAGCCCGGACTGCCCCAGCACGATGCGCACCCCGGAACCGTCGAGCAGGGCTTGGATGCGCTGCTCGGGGTAGTCGGGGTCGATCGGGACGTAGGCGCCGCCCGCCTTGAGGACGCCCAGCAGTCCGACCACCAGCTCCGGCGAGCGGTTCGCGCACACTCCGACGAGGACGTCGGGGCCCACCCCGGCGCCGCGCAGGTGGTGGGCGACCTGGTTCGCCCTCGCGTTGAGCTGCGCGTAGGTCAGCCGCCGTTCGCCCTGGCGCACCGCGATCGCCTCGGGGCGCTTGGCCGCCTGCTCCTCGAACAGCTCCGCGAGGCAGGAGTCCTGCGGGTACGGGGGGCGCGCGCCGCGGGCCACGGTGAGCAGCCGCTCCCGCTCCGCCGGGGGCAGCACGTCGATGTCGAGTGCCAGGGTGCTGTGTCCGTCGTCGGCGGCGAGCGCGTCGACGATGCCGGCGAGCGCGGTCTCCACGTAGGACAGCAGGGTCTCGGGTTCGACCGTGTCCTCGATCTGGACGGTCAGGGAGAGCTCGTCCCCGAGGTCGTCGAGCGACATGCCCATGGGGTAGTTGGTGCGGTCCATGACAGCCAGCCAGCGGATGCCCTGGTCCTCCAGGAGCGGTGCCGGGACGTCGTCCCGCGCGGGCTCGAAGTGCCGGAAGTTGATCGCCGCGCTGAACAGCGGGGTGTCGCTGTCCAGTCCGCTGCACCGCTGGGCCAGGCTCAGCGAGGACTGCTCGCGGACGATCAGCTCGCGCAGGTCGCCGGCGACCTCGTCGACCAGCTCCCGCACGGTGCGCCCGGCCAGCCGCACCCGCAACGGGAGGGTGTTGATGAAGTTGCCCAGCATCCGCTCCACCCCGGGCACGCCTTGGAGGCGCCCCGACATGACGGTGCCGAAGACCACGTCGTCGCGCCCGCTGCCGGCGGCCACCACGCGGGCGCAGGCCGCGTGGAAGAGCCACGCTGGGCTGAGGCCGAGCCGCCCGGCCTCGGCCCGCAGCCGCCGGGTGAGGTCGGCGGGCAGCGAGCGGCGCGGCTTGCGGGTACGGCGGCCGTCGCCGTGCACGTCACTCAGGCCGAACGGCACCGTCGGTTCGGTGACGTCGCCGAACGTGGTGCGGAAGTACTGCTCCACGTCGCCGGTACGCAGCTGGTGCAGGGTGTGGGCGACGAAGTCGCGGTAGAGCGCCGGCGGAGTGAGCAGGTCGGCGCGCCCGGCCATGTGGGCGGCCAGCTCGTCCGCGATCAGGCGCATCGAGGTGGCGTCCTCGATGAGGTGGTGGAAGTTCATCAGGAGGAAGCGCCGGGACGATCCGGGGTCCTCCGCGATCCGGACCCTGAGCATCGGCGCCCGGTCCGGCGGCAGCTGGGCCCGCAGACCGGCCAATGCGCGGGCCCGCTCCTCGGCGTCCGCGCCGGTGCCGGCCGCCTCGCCTTCGGACAGGTCGATGTGGTCCACCGGGAGCGTCGCCGATCGGTACACCACCTGGACCGGCTCGGGCAGGCCTTCGGTGAGGACGGCGGTGCGCATCACGTCGTGGCGGTCGATCAGCGCCTGGAGCGCGTCGAGGAACGCCGTGCACGCGGCCTCGTCGTCCGCGGCGAACACCGCGGACATCACGTACGGGTCGTTCTCCGGGTCCATCAGGTGGTGGAAGAGGATGCCTTCCTGGGAAGGCACCAGGGGGTAGACGTCCTGGATGTTGGGGGCGCCGCCGGGGACCCGGTCGGCGATGGCGTCCAGGTGCTCCTGGCCCAGCTGGACCAGGGGCAGCAGCTCGGGGGTGAGCCGCTCGCAGCCCTCGGGGACGGCGTTCGGCGGCACGGAGTAGCCGGGCTCGGCCGCCGGGTCCTCGCCCGTGCCGGGCCCGCCCGTCTCGGCCGTGCCCGCGTCGATGCGCGCCGCCAGGCCGGTCAGGGTGGCGTCGTCGAACAGGTCACGCACCGTGAGCTGCAGCCCGGCGGCCCGCAGCCGTGCCACCAGGACCGTGATGAGCAGTGAATGGCCGCCCAGGGTGAAGAAGTTGTCGTTCGCGCTGATCCGGTCGGCCTCGAAGCCGAGGAGGTCGGCCCAGACCTCCGCCAGCACCCGCTCGGTGCCGTCGGCCGGGGCCACGTACGCGCGGTCCTGCCGCTGGGTGTAGGCGTCGATGTCGGGGGCCGGAAGCGCGGCGCGGTCGAGCTTTCCGTTGGTGGTCAGCGGCAGGTCCGGCAGGAGCACGTAGGCGCCGGGGAGCATGTACTCGGGCAGGACACGGCGGGCGAGCCGGTCCAACTCGGCGCGCAGCCCCGCCTCGCCCTGGTCCGCCGCCGGCACCACGTAGGCGACGAGCTGCCGGTTGCCGGGCCGGTCCTCGCGCACCACGACGGCGCACGAGCGCACCCCGGGATGCTCGTTGAGACTGGCGGAGATCTCGCCCGGTTCGATGCGGTATCCGCGGATCTTGACCTGGTCATCGTTGCGCCCGTGGTAGTCCAGCGAGCCGTCCGCCAGCCGCCGGGCCAGGTCCCCGGTGCGGTACATCCGGGCGCCGGGCACCGCCCGGAACGGGTCGTCGAGGAAGCGCTCGGCGGTCAGCTCCGGCCGGTTCAGGTACCCGCGGGCAACCCCCGCGCCGCCCACGTACATCTCGCCGACCGCCCCGGTCGGCACCGGGTTGAGGTGGCGGTCGAGCACGTAGACGTTCAAGTCCGGCAGCGGCCCACCGATCGGGCTGACGGCGGAGGCGGTGTCGGCCTCCCTCACCACCCGGTGGGTCACGTGCACCGTCGTCTCGGTGATGCCGTACATGTTGACCAGCTCGGTCGCCGCGTTGAACGGCCGGGCGAACCAGGGGCGCAGCGCCGTGGGGTCCAGCGCCTCGCCGCCGAACACCACCGTGCGGAGCCGGTGCCGGGCGCCGTCCTCGCCCTGGGCCGCGATCAGCTGTCCGAAGGCGCTGGGCGTCTGGTTCAGGACGGTCACGCCCTCCGCGCACAGCAGCGCGTAGAACTCCCGGGGGCTGCGGGCCACCTCCTGCGGGACGACGACGAGTCGGCCGCCGTGCAGCAGGGCACCCCACATCTCCCACACCGTGAAGTCGAAGGCGAAGGAGTGGAAGAGCGTCCACACGTCCTCGGGGCCGAAGCCGAACGACTCCCGGGTCGTGGTGAACAGCCGGGTCGCGTTGCGGTGTTCGACCAGGACGCCCTTGGGCAGGCCGGTCGAGCCCGAGGTGTAGATGACGTAGGCCAGGTCCTTGGGCGAGGCGCCGGTCACCGGTTCCAGGTCGTCGGCGGGCAGCCACTCCCAGTTCCCGCGCACGTCCACCACCTGGGCGCCGCCGGCGTTGAGCCCCTCGGGCAGCTCACCGTCCACCAGCACCACCTTCGGGGCGCTGTCCGACAGCACGTGGCCGAGCCGGTCGACCGGCGCCGTCAGGTCCAGCGGCACGTACGCGCCACCCGCCTTCAGCACCGCCAGCGCGCCGACGACGAGCCACTCGCCGCGCGGCAGGCAGAGCGCCGCGAGCGTGTCGCGGACCACGCCCGACGCACGCAGGTACCGGGCCAGGCGGTTCGCCCGCGCGTTCAGCTCGGCGTAGGTCAGGGAGCGGCCCTCGCAGGTCACCGCCACCGCGTCCGGCGTACGGCGCACCACCTCTTCGAACCACTCGTCGAGCCGGCGCACCGGCTCGGGCGCCGGGCCCGACGGGGCCGCCCACTCCCGGGTCACGGCGCCGAGCTCGGCGTCGTCCAGCAGGGGCAGCCGGGAGATCGGCTCCTGCGGCGCGTCGGCGACGGCGGCCAGGAGGGTGGTGAAGTGGCGCACGAAGCGCTGCACGGTCTCCCGGTCGAACAGGGCGGTGCTGTACTCCACGGCGCCGGCCAGGCCCTGCGGGGTCTCCCGCAGGTCGAGGGTGAGGTCGAACTTGGCGATGGTGAAGTCGACGTCGACCGGGGTCACCTCCAGCCCGCCCAGGGTGAGCCGTTGCTCCGTCTGCTCCTCCTGGAGCACCAGCACGGTCTGGAAGACCGGTGAGTGGCTGAGTGCGCGCTCGACCTGGAGGGCGTCCACCACGGCCTCGAACGGCACGTCCTGGTGGTCGTAGGCCTCCAGCGCGGTCCGCTTCACCTGGGCGAGCAGCTCGGTGAAGGCCGGATCGCCGTCCAGGCTGTTGCGCATCACCAGGGTGTTGGCGAACAGCCCGATGAGCCCCTCCGTCTCGACCCGGTTGCGGTTGGCGATGACGGTGCCGACGGCGATGTCGGTCTGCTGCGTGTAGCGGTGCAGCACGACGGAGTAGGCGGCCAGCAGCGTCATGTACAGCGTCGCGTCGTGCCGCTCGCCGAGCTCGCGGAGCCGCTTCAGCAGCTCCGGCGGGCAGTGGAAGAACTCCCTGGTGCCGTCGTAGCCGCGCACCGGCGGGCGCGGGCGGTCCGCGGGCAGCGTCAGACCCGTGTCGACGCCGGCGAGCTGGCGCTTCCAGTAGTCGACCTGACGGGTCTGCACCTCGCCCGCCAGCCACTGGCGCTGCCAGTGCGCGAAGTCGGCGTACTGCACCGGCAGCGGCTCCAGGGCGTCGTCGCGGCCCTGGCGGGCCGCCTCGTACAGCTCGGTCACCTCGCGGAAGAACACCCCGACCGACCAGCCGTCCGAGACGGTGTGGTGCATCGTCACCATCAGGACGTGCTCGGTCTCCGACACCCGCAGCAGCAGCGCCCGGATGAGCGCGTCCTGCGCCAGGTCGAAGGGCGTGAGCATCTCCTGCTGGCAGATCCCGGGCACCTGCGCCGGGTCGGCGACGTCCTGCTCGCGCACCGTGAAGCCGGTGCCATCGTCGATGCACTGGTACGGGACGCCGTCGCGCTCCTCGAACCGGGTACGCAGGGCCTCGTGCCGCAGCACCAGCCCGGTCAGCGCCCGGCGCATCGCCGCGCGGTCCAGCGGACCGTGCAACCGCATCGCCATCGGGACGTTGTAGTAGGCGCTGGTGCCCTCCAGCTGGGCGAGGAACCAGAGCCGCTGCTGGGCGAAGGAGAGCGGGAGCGGCTGGTCCTGGGACCGGGGCAGGCGCGGGATGATGTCCAGCGCGGAGAGGTCGACGCCCCGCTTGGTCAGCAGCGCGATCACGGCGCGCTGCCGCTTGGCGGGCATCGCCTGGATCTTGCGGATCAGTTCCGGTCCGCTGTCCGGGTACGGCGTGCTCATCGTCGGCCTCTCTAGCTCTCGATGCCGGGTACGGCGTTGTCGATGTCCAGGGCGTCCAGCTCGTCGTCGGTCAGGCTCTCGATGAGGCTGATGCTCTCGTTGATCGCGTCCAGGTCGAGTGCGTCGGCGGCGGACCCTTGGTCCGGGAGGCTGCGCTCCAGCGCGGCTGCCAGATCGCCCAGCCGGTTCGCGTCGAAGACCGTCTGGACCGTCAGTTCGACGCCCGTCCGCTGCTTCATCAGGTTGATCAACCGGGTCACCAGCAGCGAGTTGCCGCCGAACTCGAAGAAGCCGCTCTGCGCGTCGAGCAGTCCCGCGTCGGTGTGCAGCAGCTCGGCCCACACTTCGGAGACGATCCGCTCGGTGTCGGTGAGCGGGGCCACCGGCCCGCTCACCGCGGACCGCACCGGGGCCTCGGGCTCGGGCAGCGCGGCGGTGTCGAGCTTGCCGTTGCCGGTCAGCGGCAGTGCGTCCAGCAGGACGTAAGCGGACGGCACCATGTACGGCGGGAGCGCGGCGCGCATCGCGGTGTCCAGCTGCTCCCGCAGCTCCTGCTCCTGCGGCCCGCCGGACTCACCTCGGCGGTCGTCCGCCGGTACCACGTATCCGACCAGGCGCCGCTGGTCGCCCTGGCCACGGACCACCACGCGGGCCTCCGCGACGGCGGGGTGCTCGTTGAGGCGGGTGGAGATCTCGCCCAGTTCGATGCGGTAGCCGCGGATCTTGACCTGGCCGTCGTTGCGCCCGAGGAACTCCAGCGAGCCGTCCGCCAGTCGGCGTCCCAGGTCGCCGGTGCGGTACATCCGGGCGTCCGGCGCCCCGACGAACGGGTCCGCGACGAAGCGCTGGGCGGTCAGCTCCGCACGGTTCAGGTAGCCGCGCGAGACCGCCTCGCCGCCGATCACCAGCTCGCCCACCGCCCCGGTCGGCATCGGGTTGCCGTGCCGGTCCAGCACGTACACGCTCATGCCCGGCATCGCCCCGCCGATCGGCCTGGTGGTCAGGCGGGTGTCCGGCTCGGTGACCACCCGGTAGGTGGTGACCACCGTCGTCTCGGTGGTCCCCCACATGTTCACCAGCACGGTTCCGTCGTTGACCGGCCGGGTGAACCACGGCGCCAGCGGCGCGGCGTCCAGCTCCTCGCCACCGAGCAGCACCGTGCGCACCCGGTGCGGGGCGCCGTCGTCCCCCTGTGCCGCGATCAACTGCCCGAAGCCGGTGGGCGTCTGGCCGAGCACGGTGACGCCCTCGGCGCACAGCAGGCGGTAGAAGTCGCGCGGGCTGCGGGCCACGTCCCGCGTCACCACGACCAGCCGGCCCCGGTGCAGCAGCGCGCCCCACATCTCCCACACCGTGAAGTCGAAGGCGAGGGAGTGGAACAGCGTCCACACGTCGCCCTCCCGGTAGCGGAACCACTCCTGGGCCGCGACGAAGAACCGGGCGACGTTGCGGTGCTCGACCATCACCCCCTTGGGCAGGCCGGTTGAACCGGAGGTGTAGATCACGTACGCCAGGTCCATCGGCGAGGCGCCGGCCACCGGCTCCAGGTCGGCGTCCGACAGCGCCCCCCAGCGGGCCGTGTGCCCGGGGACGTCCACCACCTGGGCACTGCCGACGTCGAGGCCCTCCGGCACCGCGCCGTCCACCAGCACCACCGTCGGGGCGCTGTCCGACAGCACGTGGCCGAGCCGCTCGACCGGCGCCGACGGGTCCAGCGGCACGTACGCGCCGCCCGCCTTCAGCACGGCCAGCGCGCCCACCACCAGCCACTCGCTGCGCGGCAGGCAGAGCGCGACCAGTGACTCGTGCCCCACGCCCAGCGCCCGCAGGTACCGGGCCAGGCGGTTCGCCCGCGCATTCAGCTCGGCGTAGGTCAGGGAGCGGTCCTCGCAGGTCACCGCCACCGCGTCCGGAACGGCACGCGCCTCCTGCTCGAACCACTCGTGCAGGTGGCGCTCCGACCTGGCGTCGGCCGCCTCGGCCGTCACCGGCTCCCAGGCGTACCCGACGAGTTCGCGGTGCCGCATCGCGGCCGGCAGCACGGACAGGTCGAGCGCCGGGGAGAGCGCGCGCTCCTCGTCGCGGAGCGCCTCGATCAGGGAGGCCATGGCGGCCTCCAGGCAGTCGATCACGACGTCGGCGTCCTGGGCCCGGTGGATCTGCGCGTCGACCCGGAACGCGTGGCCGAGGTCGTCGACCGAGACGGTCACCGGGAAGTTGCTGCGCTCGAAGACGTCCGACAGCGGCGTCACGCCCACCCGCTGCAGCCGGGCGGCGATGCCGTCGTCGGTCGGCAGGTGACGGTAGTTGAAGATCGCGTTGAACAGCGGCAGTTCACGGCCGGGCAGGCCGCTGTGCGCCCTGGCCTCGGTGAGCGGGACCTGCTCGTGACGGACCAACTCGTGCAGCAGCTCCCCGGTCCGCCGGACCACGTCGCGCACGCTCCGGCCGGCCAGGTCGAGCCGCACGGGCAGGGTGTTGATGAAGCTGCCGAGCATCCGGTCCGTGCCCGCGGGCCCCTGGAGGCGTCCCGACAGAACCGTGCCGAACACCACATCGTCGCGGTTGGCGCAGGACGCCACGGTCAGCGCCCAGCCGACGTGGAACAGCGTCGCGGGGCTGATCCGCAGCTCGGCCGCCAGGGCACGGACGCGTCGGCCCAGGTCCTCGTCCAGCGACCGGCGCGCCTCGACGACCTGCCGCCCGTCGCCGTGCACGTCGTGCAGGCCGAACATCACGGTCGGCTCCGTGACATCACCGAGCAGCTCGGTGAAGAAGGACCCGGCATCGGGCCCGGCGGGCCGCCGACCGGTGTGGGCGACGAAGTCGCGGTACTGCACCGGCTCCGGCAGGGCGTCCGCCCGGCCGTCCATATGCGCGGCGAGCTCGGCGAACAGCAGACCGAGCGACGACGCGTCATGCAGCACGTGGTGCAGGCTCAGCGCCGCGTGCCACACCCCGGTGTCCGGCTCCAGACCGGCCCGCAGCCGGATCAGCGGGGCCCGGTCGAGCGGCATCCTCGGGGCGTTGCGCACCAGCTCGGCCAGCTGGTCCACGGCCGGCGTTCCCGCCTGGAGCTCCGTCTCCTCCGGCACGAGCTCCACGTGGCGCAGCACTGCCTGGACCGGCGTGCCGAGCTGGTCGGAGAGGATCACGGTGCGCAGCGCGTCGTGCCGGGCGATCACCGCCCTCAGCGCCTCGGCGAACCGGTCCAGGTGGTCGCGGTCCGCGAAGGAGAGCAGTCCCGAGGAGACGTACGGGTCGTGCGCGCCGTCCCGGACGTGGTGGAAGAGCATGCCCTCCTGCATCCCGGCGAGGGGGTACACGTCCTGGAGGTTCGCGGCCCCGCCGGGCACGGCGGCGACGACCGCCGCGAGCTCCTGCTCGGTGAGGGAGACCAGGGGCAGCATCTCGGGGGTGATACGGGTGGTGCCGGCCGGGATCCCGGCCGGTACGGGTGAGATGCCGGAGTGGGCGGGGGTCACCGGGGCGGGCTCGGTGTGGGCGGGCGCTTGCACCGGCTGCGCCGTCCGCGCGATGGCCGCGAGATCGCGGGCGCGCAGGATGCTCGGCGGGTCGCAGAGCAGGCCTCGTTCCCGCAGCCGGTCGGCGAAGTGGTGGGCGAGCAGCGAGTGGCCGCCCAGGCCGAAGAAGCTGTCCTCGGGGCCGAGTTCACCCGCCGGGAAACCGAGCAGTTCGGCGCAGACCTCGATGACCACGTGCTCCGGGCCGGCCGGCGCGTGGACGGGCTCCGGGGCCGGGCCGGGCTCGGAGGCCGGGGTCTGGGCGGACGGGACGAGCCGGGTGTCCGGGGACGCGGGCTCCGGGCTCGCCTGTGCGGGCGCCACAGGCTCGGGCCGACCGGCCGGGGCCGCACCCGTCGGCGTGGACCGGGCCGACGTCCCGCCGAGCCAGTGGCTCGCCCGCTCGAAGGCGGTGGCCGGCAGCGCCACCAGACGCCTGCGCCGCGCGTACAGTCCACCCCACGGGATCCTGGCGCCGCACACCCACAACTCGGCGAGGCGCTCCAGATCACGGTCGGCAACCAGCGCGGAGAGGAATGCCTCACCCCGGACCCCTTCGAGCACCGCCATGAGGGGGAGCGACCCGTCGTCGGCGTTGCCCGTGTGCAGCACCGGTCCCGACGACGCGTCAGCCGCTGCGGCGCCGTCCGCCCCGGCGAGGAAGGCGGCGAGCGACGCCCGCAGCTCCTGAACGCTTCCGGCCACCACGGCGAGCCGCACCGGCATCGCCTCACGGCCCAGCTGCAGGGTGTACGCGACGTCCGCGAGGCTCACCGGGTCGCGCCGGCCGAAGAACTCCAGCAGTCGGCCCACGGCCGTCCGCAGCCGAGCCGGGTCGGCGGCCGACACGACCAGCAGGTGCGGCCCGGCGTCGTCCGGTTCGGCCCGCTTGACCGCCACCCGCGGCGGCGCCTCGACCACCAGGCTGACGTGGCTGCCGCCCGCCGCAACGGAGTTGATCAGCGAACGCCGGGCCAGCGGGCGGCCGTCCGCGTCCTCGCGCTCCTCCCAGAGGGTCAGCCGCTCGCAGAGCGTCAGCGGCCCCCCGTCCAGGGCGAGGTTGGGGTTGGTCTCCCCGGCACCGACGAGCGGGGCCAGCTCCCGATGCCGGAACTGGAGGGCGACCTTGGTGAGCTGCGCAATGCCCGAGGCCGCCTCCGGGTGCCCGAGGTTGGACTTCACCGAGCCGACCACCACGGGCTCGGCCACCCCGTCGAACACCTCCCGCAGGGCGCTCACCTCGATCTCGTCGGACAGCGCCGTGCCGTTCGCCGACGCCTCGACGTACCCGATCGACGCCGGTGCGGCACCGGACCGCTCCAGCGCCCGGCGCATGACGGTCACCTGGGCCCGACGGCTGGGCGTGAGGAAGCCGTTGGCGCGACCGCTGTGCAGCGAGGCGGTTCCCTTGATGACGGCGTGCACCTCGTCCCCGTCGCGCAGTGCGGCGTCCAGCGGCTTGAGCAGCACCGCGCCCACGGCCTCGGCCGGAAGGTAGCCGTCCCCGTCACGGAAGCTCCGGCTGTCCGGACCGCTGCCCAGCATCCGCATCTCGGACAGCCCGAGGAACTTGTCCGGCCGGGGAGCCAGGTTCACCCCGCCGACGACGGCGGCCTCGCACTCCCCGCGCTGGAGGTCGGCGCAGGCGATGTGGATGGCCATGGCCGAGGACGTGCACATGCTGTCGACCGCCAGGCTCGGCCCCTCCAGCCCGAAGAAGTGCGAGACCCGGTTGGCGATCATGTTGTACGACGCCGTCGAGGTCAGCGCCGCGAGCGCGGGGTCGGAGGTGTCCGCCCGGTACTGCAGGTAGGAGGCGCCGACGTAGACGCCGACGCTCCGCCGGTACCGGCGCTCGATCACCTCCTGGGTGACGCCGCAGCCTTCCAGCAGCTCCCACACCGTCTCCAGGAACAGTCGCTGCTGCGGGTCCATCGCCGCCGCCTCGCGGGGCGACACACCGAACAACGCCGCGTCGAACCTGTCGATGCCGTCGAGGAATCCGCCCCAGACCCCCGACCGCTCCGCCTCGTCCCAGCGGTCGGCGGGCGATTCGGTGACGCAGTCCTTCCCGTCCCGCAGGTGCGTCCACAGCGTGTCCAGGTCCGCCGACTGCGGATAGCGGCCGGCGATGCCGATGACGGCGACGTCCATGAACTTCCCTCTGCGTTCGGTGGACCGGAGCGCTGCGCGTTCCGGTGCGGATGTGGTCTTCACGGCCCCGGCGGGGCCGGCCGGCGACGCCACGGGGTCGGGGGCGGGAGCGACTGCGGGTTCGGGTTCGGGTTCGGGTTCGAGCCGGCGCTCGGGTGCGCGGTGGGGTTCGCCCAGCAGGGCACGCACGGCCGCCGGATGCTCGGCCGCGAAGTACCGCGCCAGCTCGCGCAGGGTCGGCAATTCCAGCAGCAGGGTCCTGGCCAGCGGGCCGAACGCCTTTTCCAGCCGGGTGACGGCGTCGACCGCCAGGACGGAGTCCATGCCGTACCGCTCCAGCTCCACGTCCGGGTGCAGACGCTCCGGACCGAGCTTGAGGACGTCGGCGAGCACCCTCCGCAAATGGCCGACCACTCGGTCCTCCAGCAGCCGGTCTCCGTCCCGCGCGGCCTCGGACACCGGGGCGCGGTCCCCCGCCGCGGCGGAGGCCGCCGCGGCCGTCGGGTCCGTCGCCCCCGGCCGAATCGCCCCGCCGGTGATCCGGGCCAGCGCCTCGCGCCGGCCCGCGAGCACGGTCAGTCGACCGTCCCCGGCGGCGCCCGGGTCGGTCAGCGCCCACCGCAACACGGCGAGCCCCTGTGCGGATTCGAGCGGGACCAGGTCCATGTCGCGCAACCGCTCCGCGACGGCCCGGTCCGCTCCCATGCCGCCGTCGGCCCAGAGCGGCCACCCGACGGAGACGGTCCTGCCGGTGCGCTCCCCCGCCGCGACGAGGCGGTTGCGGTACACCGCGTAGCTGTCCAGGAAGGCGTTGGCGGCGGCGTAGTCGGCCTGGCCGACGTTGCCGAAGGCGCCGCTGGCCGAGGAGAAGCACACGAAGAACTCCAGCGGCTGATCACGGGTCAGCTCGTCGAGGTGCACCAGGCCCGCGACCTTGGGCGCCAGGACCCGCTCCAGCTCCTGCGCGAGCTTGCCGACGACGAGCCGGTCCGCGAGGACGCCGGCACCGTGCAGGACACCGGTCAGCGGCCCGTGGTCCCGGACCACGTCGGCCAGCAGCCGGGCGGCGGCCGCACGGTCGCCGATGTCCGCGCGCCGGTACTCCACGGTCAGCCCCGCGGCGCGCAGCGCGTCCACCGCGGCCTGCTGCTCCCCGGTGAGGGCGGAGCGGCCGACCAGGACCACCGTGGCCCGGCTGACCGAGGCCGCGATGTCCCCTGCCACGATCCGGCCCAGCGCACCGGCGCCCCCGCTGACGAGGTAGACGCCGTCCTCCCGCCAGGGCATGGTCGAGGTGACGCCAGGGTCGGTCTCCTCCAGCACCGCCGTGTACCGGCGGCCGTCGCGGTAACGCACCTCGGGCTCGGGCCCGGGGCCGCCGGCCTCGGCCGTCAGCCGGGCGCCGACGGCGGCGGGGGATGCTCCGTCAAGGCAGTCCACGAGCTGCGCGTGCAGCCGGGGGTCCTCCAGACCGGCCGTCCGCAGCAGCCCGGACAGGCCGCCCAGGCAGGCGAGCCGATCCCGCTCCGGGCCGGTGGCCGCCGGCCGCGCCAGCGCGACCTGGAACAGCACCGGGCCCGGCAGGCCGGGCCGCAGGACCTCCTGGAGCCGCGCGAGCACCTCCCGTGCGGCCTCGGTGTACTGCCGATCCGACGGACCGTCCACCAGCGCGACGAACCGGCAGTCGGCGCTCGGCGGCAATGCGGCTCGCAGGTCGTCGCGCTCCTGCGCGGAGAGCGTGCCGACAACCGTCACGTGGTGTGCGGTAAACCCGTTCGATCCGCCGGACCCGTCGGCCTCCGCACCGGGCGCCCAGCCCGGAAGCAGCAGCGCCACCTCACCGTCCGGCCCGTTCCCGTCCCGACCGCTCCGCTCCATCGGGACGCGGTCCGGCAGGATCCCGCCGGGTGCCGCCCCGTCGAGCTCGATCCAGCAGCGCTCGCGGGCGAACGGGTAGCCGGGCAGCGGCACGCGGCGCGGCCTCGATTCCGGACCGCTCGCGCGGTCGGGGCCGTCCGTACCGAAGCCCACCGGCACCGTCTCCCACGGCACCGGGGTGCCCGCGGCCCACAGCCTCAGCAGCCGGTCGCCCGCGCCCTCCCGGGTCCAGTCGTCGAGGGCGCCCGCCAGCTCCGCCTCGTCCGGTGCTACCTCCGTGAGCACCGTGCCGCGCACCCAGCCGCCCGGCCGGTCCGGCTCGGCCGCGAACCGCGCGAGCACGGCTCTGGCCTGTGCCAGCGAGTCCGCCGCGAACGCCAGACGCTCCTCCAGGACCACCCGGCCCGTCTGGAGCGTCCAGGCGATGCCGGCCAGCTCGGCCTCGGTCAGCTCGGCCAGTCGTGCCTCCAACCGCAGTGCCTGCTCGACCAGTTGGGTCTCGCTCCGGGACGAGAGCACGAACAGCGCGGGCCTGCCGACCGGTCCCGGTCCCGGCTGCGGCATCTCGTACTCGGTGAGGACGACGTGCGCGTTCGAGCCACCCGCGCCGAAGCTGGACACCCCTGCCGTCCGGGGAAGGCGGAGGCTCCGCCCGCCGTCCGGGACCGTGGGCCGCCGCCACGGCTCCAGGCTGCGCTGCACGCGCAGCGGGGTCCGCGGAAAGTCGATGTGCGGGTTGAGCGTGGTCGCGTGCAGGCTGGGCACGAGCTGGCGGTGCCTCATCTGGAGCAGCACCTTGGTGACCCCGGCAATGCCGGCCGCGCTCTCGGCGTGCCCGATGTTGGACTTGACCGAGCCGATCGCACACTGCTCCGGCCCTGCGCCGGCCTCCTGGAAGGCCTTGACCAGCCCGGCGATCTCGATCGGGTCCCCCAGCGCCGTACCCGTACCGTGCGCCTCGATGTAGCCGACCGACCGGGGGTCGATCCCAGAGGCGGCCAGCGCCCTGCCCACGACCCTGCTCTGGGCCGCCGGGCTGGGCACGGTGTAGCCGTTGGTCCGCCCCCCGTGGTTCAGCGCGGTGCTCTTGATCACGGCGTGGATGTGGTCGCCGTCCGCCACCGCCCGGTCGAGGGCCTTGAGCAGTACGGCACCGACCCCCTCGCCGGGCACATAGCCGTCACCGCCGGCACCGAAGCTGCGGCAGCGGCCGTCGCTGGAGAGGTAGTTGCGCTGCTCCAGCATCAGGTACTTGTTGGGGTGCGCGGTGACGTTGACGCCGCCCGCGAGCGCCGCCCCGCACTGGCCGGTGCGGATCGCCTCACAGGCCAGGTGGATGGCGGTCAGCGAGGACGAGCACATGGTGTCCACGCTCATGCTCGGCCCGGTGAACCCGTAGACGTAGGACACCCGGTTCGCGACCGACGACGCGCTCCCGGACAGCGCCACCGCCTGACCGCGGTCCTGGGCCTGCGCGCCGTAGAGCTGGTAGTCCTGGTACATCACGCCGGTGAAGACGCCGACGCCGCCGCTGATGCGCTCCAGCAGCTCCCCGGTGTACCCGGCGTCCTCCAGGACGTGGTGCGCGCACTCCAGGAACAGCCGCTCGTGGGGGTCGAGATGCTCGGCCTCCCGCTGCGAGATCTGGAAGAACAGCGGGTCGAACAGGTCGATGCCGTCGAGGAAGCCACCCCAGAGGGCGGCCTCTCCCGCCCACTGCGGCCGCGTCCACCGCTCGGCCGGGACCCTGCGCACCGAGTCGCGACCGGACCTGAGGTTCTCCCAGAACTCGTCCAGGTCCGCCGCCTCCGGGTAACGGCCGCCGACACCGATGACGGCGATGTCGATCCCGGCGCCCACGTCGGACGCCTCCTGCGGGGCCGCACCCGCAACCGCGTCCGGCCCCTGGGGCGCAACCGCTTCCGGCGCAACCGCCACGGACTCCCCCGGCACCTCGGGCAGGGCGCGCGTGCTCAGCCCGGACAGGTCAGCGCACACCCGGCCCCGCTCGTCGAAGACCGTGACGTCCACCGGCGTCCGCGCCCCCGCCTGACCGCTGCCCGGCCGGTACCGGACCCAGGCGAAGGCCCGAGCGGGGATCGCGCGGTGCACGTCCACCCGCTCGACGGCGAACGGCAGGGCGGGCTTGGCCGATCGGTCCGCCGCGCTGTCCTCCCCGAGCCACAGGCCCACAGTGGCCTGCAGCGCCCCGTCCAGGACGGCCGGGTGCAGCAGGCACCCGGCGAGCGGGTCGGCGACGACCGGGAGCCGCAGCTCGGCCAGCGCCTGCGGGCGCCCCGCCGCGTCGGTGCCGGTACGCAGGCTGGCCAGCGAGCGCTGGGCGGGGCCGTACTCCTGGCCGAAACGGGCGAAGAGGTCGTAGATCCGCGCCGCCGACACCTCCGCTCCGGTACAGCCGGTCCGCGCCGTCTCCAGACCGTCCGACTCGTCCTCGCCGCCCTCGGCACGGTCTTCGACCAGGCGCGCCCGGCCCTGGCAGCATGGCGTATCGCCATCCTTCGGAGCCGTGATCTCGAACTCCGCGCCGCCGACCGCCTGCCGCACGGTGACTCGCAGCTCCAGCCCGTCGGGTCCGCAGAACGCGGGGCGCAGCCAGACGACGCCCTCCAGCCGCACCCGCTGTGCGGCCGGCCCGTCGAACCAGGTGGCCACGGCCGCCCGCGCCATCTCCAGGTGAGCGACCCCGGGCAGAACGCGGGCGCCGCGTACCAGGTGATCCCTCAGGTACGACTCGCCCCCGTCGAATCCGGTCTCGTACACCACGCCGGAATCGAGGGGGACGGCACGGTGCAGCATCGGGTGCAGGTCCGTCTTCGCCTTCGCCTTTGCCGTCGGCGTGAGCGTCGACGGCGGCGTCGAGGCGGCCGGCCGGGCGCCCCGCGGCAGGAGCGCGGGCACGACCCGGTCACCCTGTCGGGCAAGGACGTGCTCGGCCAACTCCCGCACGGTCGGCTGCGCGACCAGCACCGTAGTGGTGAGCGCCAGGCCGTAACGGTCGTTCAGGCGCTCCGCGAGAGCGGCCAGAGCGACCGGATCGAACCCGAGCTCCGTCCACCCGGCTTCCGCATCGATCTGCCGGGCCGGCACTCCGAGCAGCGCCGCGATCTCGTCCACCAGCTCGCCGCACACCACGGCCGTCGGATCGGTCGGCTCACGGCCAGCACCCACGGGGGCGCCGGTGGAGGGTGAGGCCGCCGGGCTGCCGGCCTCCGCGAGGCGCTCGTCCAGCCAGGCCGCCAGCTCCGCGATCGTGGTGTACTCGAAGACGACGGTCGGGGAGAGCTCGATGGCGAACCGGTCCTCCAACTCCCCCACCAGAGCGACCAGGGAGGCGGAGGACAGCCCGAGCTGGTAGTAGCCCGTGTGCGACCCGACCTCGGCCGGCGACACCCCGAGCCGCGCGGCGACGAGTTCGCGCAGCACGGCCACGACGTCCTGCCCCACTGCGGCGTTCTTACCGCCCGCCGCGTCACGCGAGCCGCTCGGCGAGATCGCCGCCCGGGTGGCGGCGGCGTGCGGGGCGGGCTCGCCCCGCACGTCGAGAGCCGCCACGGACCGGACCCGCTTGGCTGCGAGTCGGCCGACCTCGGCGATCTTCACCCCACGCGCGTCGTAGAACTCGGCCGCCAGCCGGATCAGTTCGTCGTCCCTGCTGGTCGAGTCGGCCGAGACCCTGACGAAGCAGTGCCTGCCCAGCGGAGCGGTCGCCCGGAACGACTCGAACACGAGCGGCAGGTAGAGGGCTTCGCCTGGGTCGCCCCCGCTTCCCTCGTGCAGCATGTGGCTGTTCACGCTGCCGCCGAGCAGCCCCGCCTCGAACAGCGCCGGATGGAAGAGGAAACCGTCCGCACCGCCCTGCTGCGCCCGGGGGAGTTCCAGCTCCACGACCAGGTCCTCACGGCGATGGTGCACCACGCCGTCGACCCTCATCAGCCCCGAGTGGACCAGTTCGTGCTCGCGGAGCCAGCCGTAGATATCGGCGAGCGACGTGTGCCGTTCCACTCCGGCGAGCGGTATCGACAGTCGCTCCGGGAAGGCGCTCGCCTGGGATTGGCGCACCGTCACCGATGCGTGCAGCACGTCCGCTTCCCGCCCGCGCCGACTGCGAACCTCGATCCGCCACCCTTCCGTGGACGCGGGACGTCCCTCGACGGTGGCCAGGACCTGCTCACCCGGCTCCGCGACGAGCGGCGCCAGGATGGTCAGGTTCCGAAACTCGACGTCCGGCATGTCGTAGCCATGCCTGGCGAGCACCTGGAGCACCAGATCCACATAACCGACACCCGGCAGAAGATTCCGGCCGTAGACGACGTGGCCTCGCAGCAACGGGTTCTCGGACGTAATGGTGAATGTCTCGGAGAACGTCACGGATTCACCCATCGGTATCCATCCCAGGGTAGCGTCGAACGGGCATTGGCACCCGACCCGGGACCAATCATGGAAATTGCCAGGCCCTTATGGAAAAGACCGGATCAACACGTTGCAATTCACATCGAACGAAAAGGAAAAGGAAGACAAGGCCTACCCGGCCGCGCGGAAGCACACGCCCCTCGCTGAAGCAGCGAGCATCGGAAAATCCGCGCCGGACATGAGTGAAGACGGCGGCCTCGCACCGTCAGAAGTCGGGAAGCATCAATGCCACACCCGTTGAGGACCAGCAGATCCCTTACGCCGCCCGCAACTTCGGTCGGCAGACCCAGCAGTCACATTCACCTCAGAAGAGACCCCCGTCACTCCTGCCCCCTTCGTGATCACTCGTCACGCTATAGGACACGCACAACGAGTGCAATGAACACAGCGTCACCTTCCGGCCGCCCTGGCAGACGGAGCGTAACGATCACCGGCGCATGCCGTACAGGATCCGACCGATCGCAGGGAACCTGTTCCTGAGCTGAAATCGTGAATCCGCAACCTCCATTTCGACATCCTTTCGACCCCCGGGAATGGCCGCCCACACGGTCCGTCGAAACTCGGCCGCCGCGTGCGGATCGTCGAAGCCCTCACCGGCACCATCGAGATGACCTCGCTGTTCCGCGCCCGCCCCGGCTACGGCGCCGGCACGATGCGGGCCGCGAACGGGCAGCCCGGCGCTGGGAACGGGCTGATTCCTGCCCGTAGGCGGTGACGGGCCATACGGTGCGTTCTTCTCCGTCGGCCCAGCCGGTCATCGGATGCTGTCGCGTGCATACGGGGTGTTCCACGGAGTAGACCAGGGCTGACTCGAACGCACCGGGGCGCCGCACCGCCCGTTGATCGGAAACGTCCCGGTGCTACGCGGTCACCACTTGTAGGTCCAGACCGTGTCGGTGGACGCGTCGGAGGCGTTCACGTAGATCCGGATGCGGGCGGTGTCGTCCTGGAACCACTGGCCGGGTCGCCAGGTCTGCATGTCCATCGTGGTGCAGTTCCCGGTGGGTGCGGCGGCGTTGGGGTTGGCGACCAGCTGGATCGGCCCGTTGCCGGTGGTGATGGAGGTGTCGACCTTGTAGATGAGGACGCCGGTGGCGCAGGCGTTGGCGTCGTTGTAGGCGGCCTTACGGGACTCGGCGACGTAGGCGGTGGTGGGGCTGGTCTTGATCACGGCCAGCCGGTAGCCGTCGCCACCGTACTCCAGCCCGGTCAGGGTGGTGGTGTACGTGTTCGCCGTGTCCAGACAGGACACCTGGGTGTCGGTGATCCAGCCGAACTTCCAGGCCTCCCAGCCGAAGTAGAGCGGGGCGGGGCCGGAGATCCTGCCCATGAGGTCCCAGCCGCCGACGTACTGGTTGAGATCGCCGCTGAAGGCGTAGAGGTCGGGCAGGCCGAAGGTGTGACTGGTCTCGTGGTCGGCGACCTTGTAGCCCCAGGTCCACATGTCCTGGCCGAAGGTCACCGCCCAGTGGATCAGCACCCAGCTGCCGGTGGGCGCGTTCCAGACCCAGGTCGGGCTGGCCGGGTCCTGGATGAAGGTCGGGGAGTGCCCGATCGCGGTCGCGGTGGCGGTCGGCACGACGTAGAACATGTCGTACTGGGAGAGGTCGACTCCGGCGTTGGCCGCAGCGGCGAGCGCGTCCTGCACGTAGACCTGGTGTGTGGTCCAGGAGAAGCCGCGCTCCCAGTTGTAGTCGGTGGAGTTCTTCGGCATGTGGACCCAGTTGGCGTACGGGACCTGGATGTCCAGCGTGGTCTGGCCGTAGGAGGCGTTCCGCATCCAGTCCGTGGCCCCCTTCAGCGTGTCGTAGTACGACGTGAGGGGCAGGACGGTGCCGACGGCGTCAGGGAAGTCCACGTAGATCAGGCCGATGCGCTTGGTGCCGATCGGGTTCTGGAACCGGGTGTAGTCGGTCTGCTGACCCTCGTCGGTGTATCCGGTCGCGCCTTGCAGAGCACACGCGGAGGCGCTGCCGTTGTACGCGTGGGCGGGCTGGGCGGGGACAACCACCAGGGCGAGTAGCGCGGACAGGACGAGGATGAGCGCCGCCGGCTGCGAGCGCCAGGGTCTGACTGAGGGATCCATGGAAGCCTCCGTAGAGATCGGTCCGGGTCGTGAACCCGGCCGGCTGCGCCCTCGCGGGCGGTCGGCCCGGTTTCCTGAGCGGTCCCAGGTACGTCGATGACTGCCGCCGTACGGGAATCGCGTGCAGGTTATCGTCCGGATCGGTCAGTGGCTTCGGCAGCTCCCAGCTCTCCATCACGTCCCGTCATGAAAGCGGAGACACCTCTTCCGGAGCATCGACGGCCGTGGTCACCTGGACGTCTCTGCGAGCAGCATCGTGACGGTCCGCTCGGCGCTGAAGAGCCGCGGTGCGGCGGCGTCCTGTTCGCGGCCGCCGAGAATGTCCACCTGCCCGCGAGGCCTTCGGTGATGATCGCCCGTCAGGCTGGCCGACGGGGGTGTCAGCGCAGGCCCTCCGCCATGGCCTTGTCGGTCGCGGCGCGGACCGCCCCGCGGCCAGCGCGAGCTCTCCAGCAGTACGTCGTCCGAGCCGATCAACAGGTCCATTCCTGGCGCGAGTCCGGCGAGCCGGTACGCGCGGCAAACATCGCCGGTGAACTCCTTGACAGCCACGGTCGAGCCGTCGGCGTGCAGTTGGGCGAGCAGTTCGGGGACCAGGTCGGCCTTGGTGTCGACGGGTTCTTGTAGGCCACGATCGGCACGCCGGCGACATCGGTGGCCTTCTCCGGCGACGACGCAGGCAGCCGCCGGGCCGCCGCCCGTGCCCCTCCGGGACAACGCGCGGCAGGCCCTGCGAGGCCGGGTTTACGGCAGGTAGTACATCGGGTTGGGCAGCTTGAAGCCCTTGTCCGCATGGCCGCCGGCCAGGTCGCTGTTCTGGTCGCCGAAGTTGCCGACGATGTCGTAGCCGAGGCTCTCGATGTGGGCCCGAGTCCCGGACTTGTACTCACTGATGGAGCAGTTCGCCCCGCACGGCAGGTATGGCGCGGGTGCGGTCTTGTTCTTCAGGAACAGGTGCGCTTCGTCCGCGACGGGGAATCCGACGGCGGCGAGATTGGCCGCCGTGGCGGTGCGCTGGGCCTCGGGGCGGCCGGTGATGTAGAAGACCGTGTAGCCCTGTTGCTGGGCCCAGTTCGCCAGGTCGTTCATGCCGAAGACGGCCGGCATGGTCTTGGTGGCGATGTACTGGGCGTTGCTGGTCGGGTTGTAGACGAAGGTGGTCTCCAGCTCGTAGTTGTACGTGGACAGCGTGGTGTCGTCGACGTCGAGGACGATGGCCTTCTTGCCGGAGTGGTCGTGCTTGATGCGCTGGGCCAGGTACTTGCGGGCCTGGGACTCGATGCCCTTGACCTGGGTGGCGTAGTTGCTGTCCGGGGAGGGCCAGTGCTCGCCGCTGGCATCGACGGTGTCGCCGTAGTACGCCTTGATCTTGGCCACCTCGTCCGTCATGTTGGTGATCTGACGGTCCGTCCTGGGTGCGGAGGCGTCCGCTGCGGCGAGCCCGCCGCCGGCCACCACCGCGCCGACGACGACGCCGACGGCGAGGGTGGAAATCTTCCGCGTACGGGACGTCAGGGTCTTTTCGAGCATGAGGGCTTGCTCCTTCTGCCGCAGGCCGGGAGGGCATGATTCGCCCGTCGAACCGGCGTGGGGGCTGCGTGATCCCCCGAACCGTAGGGGCAATCAACTCCACAGGTCAAGCGCTGTCTACGCGCATGGTCTACGCGCGATGCGATCGGGAACCCGCAGGCCCGTCCGCATTCCGCCCTTCAGCCCCCGACTCGACCGGCGTCTCGCCACGTGAGATCTTCGCGCGATCCACTTCCACAGACTGTTGCAATGCATTCCGACTATGGCAACCTTCCGTTCATTCGGTCGAGCCGAACACCGCTCGATCTATGCTCGCGCACCTCACCGCGCCCTTCCAGCTGAAGTCCGAGTCCGCCCCGAGTTTCCACCTCGACGGCAACCCACCACCGAACCGATCAGCCACCAACTCGCCGACCACACCGAGATGAAGACCCTCCACACGGTCACCGGCGACCCCCTGCGCACCGCGACCTTCACCGACTTCCTCGACCCGAACTACCTCACCGTCGCCGGCGCCGCGAACTGCGCGACCCCGTGCGTCGGCCTGAACGACCACGGCGACTTCGCGCCCGACATCAACACCACACGGCGGTGGGGGGGGGAGCCCCCCCCCCCCCCCCCCCCCCCCCCCCCCCCCCCCCCCCCCCCCAACCCCCCCCCCCCCCCCCCCCCCCC
>NZ_JBHTTU010000007.1:89405-209976 GCF_042794375.1 Kitasatospora sp. NPDC056531
GGTTGTTGTGGTCCGGCCCCCCCCCCCCCCCCGCCGCGGCATCTCCACCAGTCGCCCGGCCCACAAGGTCCCGGGCGGCCCCCCGTCCTCTCCCCGCTTCCGGAGACAGCACCCATGCCCCGAAGAACCGCCGCGCCAGCACCCCCGACCAGCACGTTCGACGATGGCGAAGCTTCATGGCTGTCATGTCCGTGCCGTTCTTCGTCCTCGGGTCGAAGCCGGTCGGTGATGCTGTCTCCGTGCTGACCACGTGACGGGGATGCTCGGCGGTGTCCCCGGACCGGCACCGGTGCCCTGCGTCAGCCTGCGAACTCGTGCACACCCCACCAGCCGCTGGAGTCGTGGTAGAGGCCGATACCGATCTCCTTGTAACGGGGGTTGATCTGAGCGGCGTGGTGCCCCGGGGATTCGGTCCACATCTCCTGGAACCGCTCGGCGGCCTGCTCCCCCGTGAGCGAGGCGTCGCTCCACATGACAATGCACTCTCCGGTCAGCGTCCGGCTGCCGGTGAGGCTGGGCCCGGCACCGGAGGCGTTCTCGGAGTGGGCGAACCCGGTCTCGCGCATGTGACGGGCCCACCGCACGGCGAAGTCCGTCAGGTCGGCCTTGACGACGAGGGCAGGGACGCCGTTGCGGGCACGCTCCTCGTTGATCAGCTTCAACGAGAGCGCCTCGGCACTGCCGGCGGTCCGGTCCGCTCCCGTGGTGTCGGGGCTCGCCGGGGCCGGCGCGGACGTCGTGCGACCGGGGCTCGCCGGGGCGTTGGCCGACGTCGCCCTGTCCGAACTCTGCTGGTCCTCGGCCCTGCTCGGGGTCGGAGTCCGGGTCGGGGCCTTCGCCGCGGCCGGGCTGGAGGGGGCCTTGGTGGCTGTCGGACTGGTCGGCGCAGCCGTGGCCGGAGGCGGTGTGGCTCCCTCGCTGGTCGCGGAGGCGGACGCCGACGGGGAGGCGGACGCCGACGGGGAGGCGACGGCTGCGGACGACGAGGAACCGATGCCGGTCGCTGCCGCCGTCGCCGGCGGGGCGTCTGCCGTGTCCGCAACGTATCCGCCGTTGTCCGGACCGCATGCGCTCAGCACGATGGCTATGGCACCGGTGGCCATGACGACGGCGATCCTCCGCCTACGACGAACGGAATGCATGAAAGGCTCCCTGGCTCCTCCTGGCGGCTCGGAGCGGCTGCACGGCCGTGTACTTCCACGCGCGCCGCCCCTGGCCGGCCGACGCCTCTTGCGCCGACATCAGAGGAGACCGGCAGGCTCAGTGGCGATAACAACTAACTGCCGGGCACTTCGCGAGAGGGAGGTCACAGCCCTCCTGTCGGCCGGTCCGGAAGTCCGCGCCCGGATGCTCGGACTCCCCGGCCGGGAGCCCGGCGTAGACGTGCAGCGCGGGGCCGGATTCGGGTGGACCGAGAGACGTTGGCCGTCCGGGCCCTCTCGACCTCGCCCAAGTAGTCCTCGTTGAAGACCGGCCCAACTGCACCGAGGCGATGTCCACGGTTCGGTTCGTCGGGGAATCGAGGCAGGCGCGGGCAAGGGCTGTCCGGCGCGGTCAGTGATCCTGCCCCAGCAGACGGTATGCCACCCGGGGGTAGTGGTCGTAGCGCACGGCGATTTCACGCGACAACAGGGTCATGCGCTCGATCACCCGGTTGTTGCGCGGCGCGCCGCCGTCCAGGACGCGCAACGGCGGAAGAGCACGATCCGAGCCATGTCCCGATCCTTCACCTGTTGCGCGATCCGAGTACAACTGATTGACGTGGAACGGGGGTTAAACGCTCCACACAGTGCCCAGCCGGGGCGTCCGCGGCAGCAGTTCGAGGATCTGATCCGGCGGCTCGGGACGAGCGGGCGTTGGCGGACCTGGTTGACCGTCCACGTTGGCCGAAGCGACCTGGGGCCGTCCGGTTCATTCCGTGACTTTGAAGAAGAAGGTGGTCGGTTGCAGTGTCCCGGCGGGGTCCGCGGCATAGGCGGGGATGATGCCGACCGGGGTCCGTTCTGCCGATCGGTAGGGTTGTTCGGCAGGGCTGCCGGTCCGGGTGTCCGGGAGGCCCCGGTCCCGCTGAGCCACGCCCGTACGACGCGGCCCGCCTGCACGGACTCTCCGTGCCCGGTGCGTCGGCGATCGAGCCGACCGGTTAGGCTTCGCGCCCGGATCCGCTGGTCGGCAGCGGAACAGGCGAAGGCGGGTGACCGTGCTCGACGAGGCAACGGCCCGGACCCGGCGGCCGCGCCCGTCCGACGTGCTGCGGCTGGTGGCGCGGATCGTCGTGACGCTGGCCTTCGGCTCCTTCGCACTGGCGATCGTCGGCACCGCCGGGCTGCTGGTGGTGCCCGACCTGCTCGGCTGGCTGGAGCAACCCGCGCTTCAGGCGTGGGGGACGGTGCTGGCGGCGGTGGTGATCCAGGGCCTGCCCTTCCTGCTGCTGGGCACGGTGGTCTCGGCGGCGATCGGCGCTCTGGTGCCGGACCGGGTGCTGAGCCGGGTGCTGCCCCGCAACCCCGCGCTGGCGGTGCCGGTCGCGGGTGCGGCCGGGGCCGTGCTGCCCGGCTGCGAGTGCGCGTCGGTGCCGGTCGCCGGAAGCCTGATCCGGCGCGGGGTCGCACCAGCGGCGGCGCTGGCGTTCCTGCTGTCGGCTCCCGCCGTCAACCCGGTCGTCCTGGTGGCGACCTCGATCGCCTTCCCCGGCCACCCGGAGATGGTGCTCGCCCGGCTGCTCACCTCACTCGCAACCTCGATGATCATGGGCTGGTTGTGGCTGCGGCTGGGCCGCACCGAGTGGCTGCGGCTGCGCGACCGGCCGCCGGGCGAAGACGGGCACGGCCGATGGGCGGCCTTCACCCGGGCGTTGCAGCACGACTTCCTGCACGCCGGCGGTTTCCTGGTACTCGGAGCCGCCGCCGCGGCGACGTTCAACATCGCCGTACCGCCGTCCTTGCTCGAGACCTTCGCGGGCACTCCCTGGCTGGCCGTACCACTGCTCGGCGTGCTCGCGGTGGTGCTGTCGATCTGCTCCGAGGCCGACGCCTTCGTCGCCGCCTCGCTCTCCGGCTTCTCGCCCACCGCCCGGCTGGCGTTCATGGTCGTGGGACCGATGGTCGATCTCAAGCTGATCGCCCTCCAGACCGGCACCTTCGGACGCGCCTTCGCCACCCGGTTCTCCACCACCACCTTCGCCACCGCGCTCCTGGTCAGCACCCTGGTCGGGGGGTGGCTGCTGTGAGGCGCCTGCTGCCCGCCGCGCTGCTCCTGCTGACCGGATCGGCCCTGCTGCGCGTCAGCCTGTTCAGCGCGCTCTACCTGCGCTACGTCAAGCAGGGTCTGCGGCCGGCTCTGATCGCCACCGGGGCGGTACTCGTTCTGCTCGGGCTGGTGGCGGCCGTACGCGATCTCCGGCAGGCCCGCGCCCAGGACAAGGCCCATGACGACCACGAGCACGTCGGGCCGGGACTCGCATGGCTGCTGGCCTTTCCGGCGGTGATGCTGCTGCTGTTCGCCCCGCCCGCCCTCGGCGCGTACACCGTGGCCCGGGACGGCTCGGGGGCCATCGCCAAGCGCACCGGCTTCCCGCCGCTCCCCGCGCAGGACCCGGTCACGCTGTCGCTCGGCGACTTCTCCAGCCGCGCGGTCTGGGACAGCACCGAGTCCCTCAGCGGCCACACCGTCCGGCTCACCGGCTTTGCCGCGCCCGGGACCGCCGGGAGCTGGCGGCTCAGCCGGATCATCGTGAGCTGCTGCGCCGCCGACGCCCGGGTGGTGAAGGTCGAGATCCGCGGCGTCCCCGCACCGGCCGCCGACTCCTGGGTGGCCGTCACCGGCACCTGGCGGCCCGGCACCGGCGTCCCGGCCCTCGACGCCACGTCGCTGACCCCCATCGCCAAGCCCGCCAGTCCTTACCGGGACGTCCCGTAGCCCTGACCCGCGTCCTCGGGCCAGCCGACGGTCTCATCCCGAACTCGTTCGCCGCGCGCTCGCGGGCGACCAGCCGAACCCGGCATGTGCGGCCGCATACACGAGTTCCTTCGCCGCCGCCGGCGAGCTGTCGACCCGCCAGTCGGTGGGCCCGACGCCCGGTCGCCGTCCGTTCACGTCGAACCAGACCAGACCGATCAGCCCGTCCGTGCCGGCCGCACCGGCGAACAGGTCGTCGATCTGCGCGGACTTCTTCGGCCCCTCCGCCACCGCGGTCTCGGAGATCAGCAGCGGCTTGTCCGAGAAGGCCCGCAGGCTCTTGACCGTCGGAGTGAACAGGCTGCTGTAGGCGGTGCCGTCAGTCGGACCGTAGTAGCCGACCAACCCCAGCCAGTCGACGTAGTCGTCACCCGGGTAGTACGGGCGCAGCGGCACCTTGCGGTCCATGTCGTTGGCGTGCGGCGCCCACACCCACAGCACGTTGACGGCCTGCTGGTCGCGGAAGACGTCGTGGATATGGCGCCAGGCCTGCACGAAATCGGCCGACGTCGTGCGGGACGGGCCCCAGTCACTCCAATCGGCGTTCATCTCCGGCGCGAAACTGATCGCCAGGGGGCCCGGGTAGCTGCGGACCCCCTTGGCGAACGACCTCAGGTAGTCGTCCTCCGCCCCCGAAACGATCCGCGACAGCGGCACGTTCGTCGGTGTCCAGACCATCAGCGGTAGTTGGCCGTTCTGCCAGAGCGCGGCGGTGCCGTCCCCGTCGAAGTCCTGGCCCCAGTCGTAGTAGTACTCACGCACGTCGGGTGCCCGACCCGCCTTCGCCGCGAAGGCGGCCACCGGCGCGAGGTCGCCCGCTTCGCCTGCCGCCGCCACTCCCAGCATCCGCCCGCCGGGCTTGCGGAGCGCCGAGACGTCGTACGGCGGGGCGGGTGCGGCGCTCGCGCCAGGGGCGGCGGAGCCTGTGCTGGCGGGTGTCACGGCGGGTGTCGCGGTGGGCGCCCCCGGCCCGCACCCGACGGCGAGCAGCGGGCCGGCGACCGCCAGGGCGCCTGCTCGGATCAGTCGGGTCCGACGGGTGCGCGTGATCACGGGCGTGGCTCCAGCAGTTGTACATGTACCGGCCAAAGCCCGGTGATTTTGCGGGCATCCTACGGTGTCACACGCGCCAACCGGTATTTCAATCCGATTACGGACATCGTGCAAATCGGAACAGAACAGACATTGAATCCAAATCAGCTCCGGCCCGTGCATTAGCCTTCCCCCCTACGCCTTCGCGGTCTTCGCACCCTGCATGGAAAGGCCCGCCCAGGTGCGCCCAACTATCGCCCCCATCGAGCGTGGATCGGTGCACCCCACAGCACTCGACACCACCGAGCCGACTCTTCCGGGGTCCGAGCCCGCACCGGTATTCGTCTCGTCGACCGGCCTTCGTGGTCGGCTGCTGCGCGGCATCGGTTGGCCGGTGAGTGTGGTCGGCGCGATGTTGGCGGCCGCCATGACCAGCAGTCTGGTCGGCGTCCAGTCGGACGCACCTGCCATGGGGATTCCGGCGCAGCAACCCGCCGCGTCGCCGACGTCCGCCCGGCAGTCCCCGAAGCCCACACCATCCGGGGCCACGACGACCCCGACACCCAACCCCAAACCATCGGCCGGCAAGTCGCACGGTGCGACGACCTCCGCCACATCTCGCCCGAGCCCGAGCGGGACGACCTCGCACGAGGGGACGGAACGGTCGACGCCCCCCAAGCCGGGCAAGCATTCCTGATCCTCCGTACCACCCGCACCTGGAGCACCCTTTGTCCCGCCACCAGCGCACCCGGCAGTCGGTCCGGAGGTCGCGCCGGCTCGCCGCGCCGCCCCTGCGGTTCTTCATGCCGGTCACCGTGCTGGCCTGCCTGCTCGCACTCCTGGTGCTGCGCGGCCTCGCCACCAACGAGGTCTTCCACGACAACCGGATCGCCGTCTCCGTCGACAAGACGACCGTTCCGCAGAACCTGTTGGACGGCGGCCCGATCATCGACGCCCGGGGAGCGAAGAACGCGCACCCGGTGAGCTATCACGTACCGGACCACACCGTGGTGCTGAGCTTCGACGACGGCCCCTCGCCGGAGTGGACCCCGAAGATCCTCGACCTGCTCGCCGCCCACCACATCCACGCCAGCTTCTTCGTCACCGGCGCGATGACCTCCCGCAACCCCGATCTGATCCGGAAGATCGTCGCGGGCGGCCACGAGATCGGCGTGCACACCTTCACTCACCCGGACCTGGCCTACCAGTCCCACGCCCGGATCGCCTGGGAGCTGGGGCAGACACAGCTGGCCCTCGCCGGCGTCGCCGGAGTGCACAGCGCCCTGTTCCGCCCGCCGTACTCCTCCACCGCCGACGCGATGGACGACTGGAACTACCCGGTGGTCAAGTACGCGGGTGCGCACGGCTACCTCACCGCGTTCATCGACTCGGACACCGAGGACTGGCAGCGCCCGGGTGTCGACAAGATCGTGAAGGCGGCGACGCCGACCACGCCCGGCAAGGGCGAGCTGATCCTGCTGCACGACGCCGGCGGCGACCGCTCGCAGACCGTCACCGCGCTCGGGCAGATCCTCGACCAGCTCCAGGGCGAGGGCTACCGCTTCGCCACCATCTCCGAGGCGCTCGGGGCGTCCGACGCCACCGTGCCGGTGCACGGCTTCCAGCTGTGGGCGGGCAAGGCGTTCATCTGGACCACCCAGCTCTCGGTGAACCTGCTGCCGGTGCTGGTCACCCTGCTCGCGATCGCCGGGTTCCTCAACTTCGCCCGGTTCGCGCTCATGCTGGTGACCGCCACCCTGCACCGTCGCCGCTCCCGGCGCCCCGACTTCGCGTGGGGGCCACCGGTCACCCGACCGGTCACGGTCCTGGTGCCCGCCTACAACGAGCGCGAGTGCATCGCCAACACCCTCAACTCCCTCGCCGCCAGTGAGCACCCGATCGAGGTCATCGTCATCGACGACGGCTCCAGCGACGGCACGGCGGACATCGTGGAGGCGATGAACCTGCCGTTCGTCCGGCTGATCCGCCAGGAGAACGGCGGCAAGTCGACCGCACTCAACACCGGCATCGCGGCCGCCTCGCACGACATCATCGTGATGATGGACGGCGACACCGTCTTCGAGCCGTCCACCGTCCGCGAGCTGGTCCAGCCCTTCGCCGACCCGCGCATCGGCGCGGTCGCGGGCAACGCCAAGGTGGGCAATCGCGAGACCGTCATCGGCGCCTGGCAGCACATCGAGTACGTGCTCGGCTTCAACCTCGACCGACGCATGTACGACATGCTCAACATCATGCCGACCATCCCCGGCGCGATCGGCGCCTTCCGCCGGGACGCCCTGCGGCGGGTCGGCGGGATGAGCGACGACACCCTCGCCGAGGACACCGACGTCACCATGGCGATGCTCTGCGACGGCTGGAAGGTCGTCTACGCCGAGCGGGCCCGCGCCTGGACGGAGGCGCCGGCCAGCCTCCAGCAACTCTGGTCGCAGCGCTACCGCTGGAGCTACGGCACGATGCAGGCGATGTGGAAGCACCGACGGTCGCTCACCGACCGCGGCCCCGCGGGACGGTTCGGCCGGCTGGGCCTGCCCATGGTCGCGCTGTTCGGCGTGGTCTCCCCTCTCCTCGCGCCGCTGATCGACATCTTCCTGCTGTACGGGGTGCTCTTCGTCGACGCCCCGAAGACCCTCTCCGCCTGGGCGGGCTTCCTGCTGATCCAGGGCGTGCTGGCCTGGTACGCCTTCCGCCTCGACGGTGAGAAGCCCTGGCACCTGGTCACCCTGCCCGTCCAGCAGGTGGTCTACCGGCAGCTGATGTACATCGTCCTGCTGCAGTCCTCGATCACCGCGCTGACCGGTGGCCGGCTGCGCTGGCAGAAGCTCCAGCGCACCGGCGAGGTCGCCGCACCCGTGGAGGCATGACCATGGTTCCCTCCCTCGGGCAGGACACCGTCCAGCTGCGCATCCCCCAGCCTCCCGCGCCCCCCGCGCCCGAGGCCCCGCCGAAGCCCCGCAAGGGCCGCGACCGCTATCTGGACCTGCTGCGCGCCCTCGCCCTGGCCCGCGTGATCCTCTACCACAACTTCGGCTGGTTCTGGCTCCCGCTCGTCTTCCCCTCCATGGGTGTGATGTTCGCGCTGGCCGGATCCCTGATGGCCCGTTCGCTCAGCCGCCCGGCGCTCGGTGTCATCCGGGGCCGTCTGCGCCGCCTGCTGCCGCCGATGTGGCTGTTCGGCGCGATCGTGCTCACCGGCATGATCATCGACGGCTGGGGGCCCAACTCCGACGGCCACCCCGGCTGGTGGTGGTTCAAGCTGTTGTTCTGGATCCTCCCGCTGAGCACCCCGCCGTACGGGGACTCGCTCCACGGCTTCAACCACACGCTGGAGCCGATCTGGGCCCAGCAGCTGGTCGTCCCGCTCTGGTACCTGCGCGCCTACCTCTGGTACGTCCTGCTCTCGCCCCTGATGCTCCGCGGCCTGCGCCGGCTGCCCTGGCTCACGGTGTTCGTGCCGCTGCTGCTGTCGCTGATCCTCAACGCGGGGTTCTTCGATCACGACGGCCGCATCTGGGAAACGGTGACCGACTTCACCACCTTCGGCTCCTGCTGGCTGCTCGGCATGGCCCACCAGGAGGGCCTGCTGAAGAAGATCCCGCAGTACCTGGTGCCCTCCCTCGCCCCGCTGATCATGGTTGCGGGTCTGTGGTACCTGCTCACCCGACCCGTCGATCCCAGCAACCCGACCGACATCGAGAGCTGGCCCATCGCCCAGGCGCTCTGGTCCTTCGGGTACGTCGCCATGCTGCTCCACCTCAGTCCGTCCTGGGAGCAGTGGCCCGCGCCGCTGGAACGCTGGAACGGCCTGATCAGCCTGCTGAACTCGCGCGCGGTCAGCGTCTACCTGTGGCACCAGAGCGCGCTGGTGCTCTCCATCCCGCTCATCGACCAGCTCTGGTCGAACGGCTTCTTCTACGACCACGCCCAGTGGCTGCTGACCAGCCAGTGGCTACCGCTGATGGTGGCGATCCCGCTGATCGGTCTGCTGGTACTCACCTTCGGCTGGGTGGAGGACCTCGCCGCCAAACGCCGACTGCGGCTCTTCCCCTGGCCCCGCCGCCAGCGCGGCAAGCGAAGGGCGGCCTGACAGGGGCTGCGCGTAGGCGCGCGTACGCCCCGTCCGCGGCCCCGTCTTCCTACTTCGTACGGGAAGGCGGGGCCTTTCCGTTTCGGGTGCGGTGCTCTCGTCGGCGGGATTCGGCGTGCTCCCAGCGGAACAGGACGAGGGCGACCAGGACCGTGCCGGTGGTGAAGGCGAGGAGGGACAGCGCCGGGGTGCACAGGGCCGTCGTTCCCGCGCCGTGGGCGAGGAAGTCGCTGAGTCCGGCGTTGACGTGGTGGAGCGGCAGGAGATGGGCGGAGGTCCGGATCCGTCCCCGTTCCCCTTGACCCGGTCGAGGACATCCTTGGTGGACAGCGCCCAGGCTCGGGTGTAATCGTCGATGCGGTCAGCGCCGCACTCCTGGGTCAGAAGCATGTCGTAATCCACGGTGAGAGCCGGGGCCGAAGGACGGAGATGTTGCTCTGGGCGACTCGGTCGGCCTCCTCGCCCTTGCGCTGCTGCGCCTCAGCGCGAATGGCGGCCTGGCGGGTGCCCGCCGCACGGGGGTCCTGCTGCGATACGGCGGACTTCCTGCGGTGTGGGGCAGGTGCGGGACAAGCTATGAGCATGCCGGGACGGGCCGCTGAGAAGTGCTCGATTGCCCTCGGCGGCCGGCCCGGCCGCATCCGTGGAAGGGGAGCTGGTGTCGGTGCGATCGGGAGCAGCGGAAGGCGCGGTGCTCCAGGGCCTGCTGGACCAGCGGCGGTACCGCGCGCTGGAGCGGGTGGTCTCGGAGCTGGGAGAGGAGTCGCTGCGGCGCGATGCGGCGGCCTGGGTGGTCGTCCTGCGCTCGCTGCTGGAGCGAGGGCTGGTCGGGGCGGCGGCCGCGATGGCCCAGCGCGCCAAGGGGTGCTTCGCCTCGTCCAGCCCGGCCGGCCTGTGGATGCGGTACCCGCCGCTGCTCGCCCAGGCGCCGGAGGCGAAGCCGGGCCTGGCGGCTCAGCTGCTGGCGGATGCCCAGGCAGTGGTCGCTGCCCCGAAGAGCTCCCCGCACGATCGGGCCGGGGCAGCCGAGTTCGCCTGCCTGGTCAGTGCGGTGCTGTTCTCCCTCGAAGGGGGCCGACCGGAACGCCGGGAGGAGTCACTGCGCCACGCGGCGACGGCCGTACGGCTGTGCGGGGAGGCGGGTGCACCGCGCTCGGCCGAGCGGGTGCAGCGTCGCGCGTTCCGGCTGCTGCGACTTGCACCGGCCGACCCGGGGGGCGCGACAGAGTGGCTGGGGCAGGCGAGGGCGACCGCCCAGGCCCGCGGTGACCTGTGGTCCGTGGCCGAGAGCGACCTCCTCCAGGCCGAGGCCGACCTGGAGGAGGTCCTCGCGGCGAACGCCTTCGGGAGCGCTCCTCCTCCGCCGGAGTCCTGGGGCGCCCGGGTACGGGCGCTGGAGGCGGTGGCGGGCCGGATCCGCGAGGCGGGCGGAGTCATGGCCCGCGCCCGGGCGCGGTGGACGACTGCGGACCTGCTGCTGCGGTACGGGGTCCCCGCGGGCGAGGGCATGGCCAGGGCCGCCGTCCGTGGCTTCCGTGAAGGCGGTGACATCGGCAGTGAGCTGTCGGTCCACCAGACCCTGTCGAGCTGGCACCTGGTGCACGGGGACGCGGCCCGAGCCGAGCGGCACCTGGTCCGCGCGCAGGCCCTCAGCGAGCAGTTGGGAATGTGGGCGGCGGAGAGCGCCCGTCAGGCGGCGTTCCTGGAAACCCTGACCCGGCGCGGCCACTTCGGCCAGACCGAACTGCACACCTCCCCGCACTCGGGCTCGGTGCAGGAGTCCGTTGCCCAGGCGGTGCAGCGCAGCGCGGCGCTCTCCCTGATGGGGCTGACCGAGGAGGCTGCGGCAACACTGCGCGAGGTCCAGGACGGGCCGGCGTCGACCGGTCATCCGTCACCCCTGGCGGCCGACGTGGCTCTGTCGCTGGGTACCCACCTGGCGGACTCCGGCCCCGGGGAGGCGGTGTCCGTCCTGCTGCGGGGCGCAGCGCAGGCACACCGGCAAGGACTGCGGTCGGAGGAGGCGCAGTGCCTGGCCACGGCGGCGTGGGTTGCGGCCGTGGCCGCCGGCCGGGGTGTCCCCGTGTCGTCCCCCGCCGAGATCGAGGAGCGCTTCGCAGCGGCGGAGCGGCTCCTCGGGCAGACGCCGCCCGACCTCGCGGCCCACGTTCAGTTGGTCAAGCTGTGCCACCTCAGGCACCAGGAGGCGTTCGTCCGCCGGGACTGGGACGGCTGCGGCCGGTATCTGACGCTCGCCGAGGCGGTCTGCCGCGGCTACGGTCTGGGTCCCCTGCTCGCCGACACGCTCTCGTTCGAGGCCCTGACCCTGATAGAGGTCAACCGGATGGGAGCCGACGCGTATGAGCAGACGGACGCTCTGCTGGCGGAGGCGTCCGAGCTGCGCCGTCGGGCCGGTTACGCGGGCGAGGCGTGGCGCGGTTCCTTCCACCGGGCCGTCAACGCCCTGGAGTCGGGAGACCGGCACCCGGACCCCGAGGTGCGCCGGGAACGCTGGACGGCGAGCGCCCGGCTCCTCGACGCCGCTGCCGTCGCGATCGACCGACTGAGGTCGAAGGCAGCCGTGGCGGACACCGCTCCGGAGCGCGCGCAGGCCGCCAGGATGGCCGCGGTCCGGGGGAAGGAGGAGGTCTACCGGCTGGGCTTCGAACTCCAGCAGTACCGTCTGGGTGACAGCTCTGCCGCCCTGTGGTGGCTGGAGCGGGCCAAGGCCCGGGCGCTGCTCGACGGCGTCGAGGCGCTCGGTGGGTCCGACGAAGGGCGGATCGGCCGGATCCCGCTGCCCGGGCCCGTGACCGTGGCGCGGTTGCGCATCGCGTTGAAGGCGGAGGAGCAGCGGGCGGACGGGCGGCGCGTGCTGCTCGTGCAGTACCGGTGCGTGCCCGCCGGCACGCTGGTGTACGGACTGCGGTCGGACTGGGACGAACCCCGCATGGCCGCGGTGCCGCTGTCGTACGAGGCGCTCGCCGAGCCGGCCCGGATGTGGTTCCAGGTGCCGGGCGGGGTCCGGATGATGATGGAGGACTACGAGGGCGACGTGAGCGACTGGTACCGCCTCGCGCCGCTGGTGGCCCCGCTGGCCGAGTGGTCCGCTCCCGGGGATCTCGTCCATCTGGTGCCGTACGGCTTGCTGCACCAACTGCCGCTGCACACCCTGCCCGTGGACGGTGTCCCGCTGCTGTTGCGCAACCCCGTGTGCTACGCGCCCTCGGCGGCGATCCTGCACGGGCTGTGGCAGCGGCCCGGGCGGGCGGGCGAGGCCAGGCGGGGGCGGGCGGCGGTGTTCGGTGATCCGCGCCAGAACCTGCCCAGGGCGGTGCACGAGGCCCGGGTCGTAGCCGACCTCCTACGAGTGAAGGCCGAGTTGGGGGCGAACGTTTCACTGGCCCGAGTGCGCGAGGCCCTGCGTGAGGACGGCCTGGTCCACCTCGCCGCCCACGGCGTCCTGTCGGTCGGAGACGGCTTCGAGCGCGGTATGGATCTCGCGGACGGCCGCTTGCGGGCCTCCGCCCTGCTCGGCGGACAGACCGCCGCCTGCGGGACGGTGGTGCTCAGCGGCTGCGAGACCGGGGTCAACGAGCAGCGGCCCGGGGACGAGCCGGTGGGCCTCACGCGGGCCCTGCTGCTCGGCGGCAGCTCGTGCGTGGTGGTCAGCCAGTGGCAGGTCGCCGACGACTCCGCGGCCGAGCTGCTCACCGCCTTCCACGAGGAACTGGGGGCTGGGGCCGGTGCACCGCTGGCCCTGCATCGGGCGGCCCTCAGGTCCGCCGGTGGGCCGGACCCGCAGAGGCACCTCTACCACTGGGGTCCCTTCGTGGTCGTGGGAGACTGGACCTGATCCGGCAGATCGGGTAAATCTGCAGCAGCACCGGGATGGTTGACTGAACGTCAGATCTGGAGGAGCTGAAATGGTGGACGTGCCCGACGGCGCAGCCTGCGTCGAGTTCGACATGGAGGTGGACGAGGCGGCGTTGGGCGAGCGGGACGGCGAGTCGGCCGTACTCGACAAGGAGGTACGCCTGTTGGCCAAGGACAACCGGTTCACCCTGAGCCTCGGGCCCGTCGAGCCGGACGCCGGTGCCCCCGCGGGCAGCGTGGTGCTCGAGATTCCCTTGCGGTGCGTCGGCCACCCGCATCCCGAGTGCGAACTGCAGTGGCTGAGCGTCAGCCTGTCGGTCAGGCCCGGCCGGGTGCTGGACCTCAGCCCCGGCTCCGAGGTCGCGGACCAGCCCGTCAAGGTGGTCAGGAAGCGCACCGGCGGGCTCTCCTTCGACAAGACGGTGACCAAGCTGGCCCCCGAGATCGCGCGTGAACGCAGCACGGAGCAGGACGTCTACTTCCCCACGCTCCAGGCGAGCGGGAAGGACATGCAGCTGGCCAAGTGGACGTTCGAGCGCGCGGGCGAGACCCCGCTGCGCGCCGACCGCGAACTGAGCGTCCTGGCCGGCTTCGCGGACACCGGTGTACCTGAGGACCTGCAGGTGACCCTCCGCGCGAAGGTAGCGGTGCGCGGCTGGCAGGGGACGATCCCGCTGCTCGGCAAACGGAAGGTCGCGTTCAATCCCCGGCTCAAGCTGAGCGGTTCGTCCGACTGAACGGTCCAAGTTCACCCTCCGGCCCGGCCGGACAACTGGTCTTCGGCGGGTCGAGGGGCGGTGCTTGCCGGTCGATGCGCACGAGTAGCTGACCGGGGCCGCCTCTCATTCCCCGGTAGCTCCGTCGATGCGTTCGCGGAGGAGGTCGGCGTGGCCGTTGTGGCGGGCGTACTCCTCGATCATGTGGGTGAGGATGTAGCGGAGCGAAAAGACGTCCCTACCGAAGTGACCGGTGGCGTCGAGGGATGCGGCGGCGTCCACGATGGCGTTGGATCGGGCACACTCCTCGTGCCAGATCTCGAACGCTTCGGCCGGGTCTGCGGTGTCGACATCGAATGCACCGCCTTCGCTACGGGGCCAATGGGGCGTGGTGTGCTCGCCGTGAAGCACGTTGCGGAACCAGGTCCGCTCGACGTCGGCCATGTGCCGAACGAGTCCGAGCAGGGAAACCCCCGAGGGCCGCACGGCCCTCTCCCTCAGCCGCTCGGCGGTGAGCCCCGCGCACTTCATGGCCAGCGTCTCGCGCTGGTACTGCAGGAAGCCGGTCAGCGTCGTGCGCTCATCGGCCACCCTGAGTGGCTCGGGCCTCTTCCGGGCGTCCATCGTGACATCGTCCCAGTCCCAGTCGATCGACGGCATCTCGGGCGGAATGCGCCCGATGCATGCGAGTGTCCTGCCACCTCCCACCGTCACGGTGATGGGGCGCCCAGGGGCGGCGCGGACAACACCTGCAACCGCTGAGGTGCGAAGGTTGCCCGCTCCAACACACGGACGGCCTCTACGGCCTCCGGGTCGTCCTGATGGGGGTTCTCGGCCAGGACGTCGAGCAGTCCGGCGCCTTCGGAGTGGACCAGCGTGCGACCGCCCGGACCAGTTCCCTCCGCACCCCCGGAGCGGGGTGGACAGCTCTACCACCGCCCGCCACCGGCGGTGCGGTGCCGGTCCCGGTCAGCGGCAGGGCGTGCGGCGCGTGGCGCGCTCCTCGGCGTCCGGGACCGCGCAAAGCCCGGGTCCCGGAGTCGGCGGCTTGTGCCTAGTGTTGAAGCATGGGCGCCGATCCGGTGAGGTTGTTTCTCTGCGGCGACGTGATGCTCGGGCGAGGTGTCGACCAGATCCTCCCCCACCCGGGCGATCCGACCCTGCGGGAGCCGTACCTCTGGGATGCACTGACCTACGTCGAGTCGGCGGAGGCCGTGAACGGCCCGATTCCTCGTCCGGTCGACTTCTCCTGGCCCTGGGGGGAGACCCTGCGGCTCCTCGACGACGCCGCGCCCGACGTCCGGGTGGTGAATCTGGAGACGAGCGTCACCCGGAGCGACGACTTCGCACCGAACAAGGAGGTGCACTACCGGATGGCTCCTGCCAATCTCCCCTGCCTGGCCGCGGGCCGGCCCGACGCCTGTGTGCTGGCCAACAACCACGTACTGGACTTCGGGCGCCTCGGGCTCGAAGAGACGCTCGGAACCCTGGAGCATGCGGGACTGCGGGCGGTGGGGGCAGGGCGGGACGCGGGCGCGGCCCGGCGGCCCGCGATCGTCCCGGTCGACGGCGGCAGGCGGGTTCTGATCTTCGCGTTCGGGACGGCGTCCAGCGGGATTCCGCCGACGTGGGCCGCGGCCAGGGACCACGCCGGCCTCGCCCTCGTATCGGAAACCTCGAACGCGGACGCCGCCGAGGTCGCCGACCGAGTACGGCGGGTGAAGCAACCGGGCGACATCGTGGTCGTATCGATCCACTGGGGGTCCAACTGGGGCTACCACGTCTCACGCGCTCAGATCCGCTTCGCGCATGCGCTGATCGACGGCGGTGTCGACGTGGTGCACGGGCACTCCTCGCACCATCCCCGTCCCGTCGAGGTCTACCGCGGGAAGCTCATCCTCTACGGCTGCGGCGACTTCATCGACGACTACGAGGGCATCTCCGGCTATGAGGAGTACCGGGACGACTTGCGTCTGCTGTACTTCGTCTCGGTCGAGCCGGACACCGGAGAGCTGGTCGGCGCATGCATGGCGCCCGTACAGGCTCGACAGATGCGTCTCACGCTCGCATCGCACGAAGACTCCCAGTGGGTACGGGAGATTCTCGACCGGACCAGCCGCGTCTTCGGCTCACGCATCGATCTCGGTCCGGACGGCATGCTCGGCCTCCGGCGGACGCGAGGAGAGCGGACGTGACCGGAGGGCTCCTCCCGCACCCCGAGAACTCGTCCAGGCCGTCCCGGTTGCCGGGGTCCGCGACGAGCGGTTGCTCGACGCGATAAGGGCGACGCCGTGACATTCCCCTGGGAGCCGACGTCGACTGCCCGGCCGCCCGCACCGCTCCCCGTTGCCGCCACGCGGTCGGACTGAACGCGTACCGCCGAGGCGTCAGTTATTCGTCATGTAACCGTCAGGCTTCGGTAACATGACCAGCTATTGATCGAACGTCACAAAGTACATAGCTTCACAATGTCCGGCCTTACGGCGTCGCAGCCGACAGGCCACGCTTCATCGATCCGCCGTCGCGCGTTCCGCGCAGATTGGTTGAACAGCGCTGATACGAAATCCGGCCGTCAGTGCCGCCGCCGTGAACTCCCCGCCGCCGGGCCCGAGAACCGCTCATGGAGCAGTCGCCGGGATGGTCCCGGAATCCAGAGAGCGACCGGAGGCGGCCACCGCCGCGACCTGCCGGATGCCCGAACCGGTACGGGCGTTGGCGACGTCAACGCGGCCGGCGACGACTCCACCCACGGCGCCACCATGGTCTGACTTTCAATCACCCACGGCATCTGCTGACCGCTTCCGCCCGTCCTTGCCATCCCTCGGCCGGATGGAAGGCATCAATGACGCACTTTCAGCATCGTAAGGATCACGAAAGAGACGAACATGGCCACTTCTGAGACCAGTGCCGCCCTCGACATCGTCTACCGATGCGACGACACCACCCGCCCGATTCTCGACCAGATCGCCGACAAGTGGTCGATGACCGTGCTCACGGTCCTCGACGAGCCCAAGCGGTTCAACGAGATCAAGCGTCACCTCGACGGCGTGACCCAGCGGGTCCTCACCCAGACCCTGCGCCGCCTGGAACGCAACGGGATGATCGTGCGACGCGTGCTGCCGACCTCACCGGTCGGCGTCGAGTACTCCCTCACCCCGCTCGGCAGCTCCCTGTGGGAGCCTTTCAGCCAGTTGTGCGCCTGGACGGTCGCCAACACGGACCAGATCCGGGCGCATCAACTGGAATACGACCGGCGCATGCACGACTGTCGCAGCGCCGACCCCATAGCTGATACGACGTCCCGGTAGCTCTCCGACGACCGAGCCGGACGTGCCCGGGGCCCCTCGCTCCGCCGAGCCGGCCGGTCGCACCAGCGGTTGACATTTGTCATTCGGGGCCGATGACTCGGCGTCACTACCCACGGCGGTCGACGGGCGGGAGCGTAGTAACCATGGGAACGACACAGGCCGTGATGACAGCCGAGGGGCTACGGTACCGGTACGGGGAGACGCTCGCGCTGGACGGCGTGGACCTGCGGGTCGATCCCGGGGAGTGCGTCGCACTGCTCGGGCCGAACGGGGCCGGAAAGTCGACCCTCGTCACGATCGTGGTCGGACTGCTCGCGCCCCAGCACGGGACCGTACGGATCCTGGGCGGTGATCCGCGCCGCGCGGCGACCCGTCGACGGCTGGGCGTGGCGCAGCAGACGCTGGGCTTTCCGAACACGCTGACCGTGAACGAGCTGGTGACCGGTGCCGCGATCCGAGGTGGGCTGCGAGCGTCGGCGGCCCGTCCGGTCCTGGCCGAACTCGGGCTGACCGAGCTGGCGGGCCGGCGGGTGTCGAAGCTCTCCGGCGGCCAGAAGCAGCGCGTGCAGCTGGCGATGGCGCTGGTCACCGAGCCGACCCTGCTGGTGCTGGACGAGCCGACGGTCGGCCTGGACACGTCGGCCCGGCGGCACTTCTGGCAGATCCTGGCGCGTCGCCGGGAGCAGGGCGCCGCAGTGCTGGTGACCACGCACCTGATCGAGGAGTCGGCCGCGGTCGCGGATCGGGTGGTGGTGATCGATCGCGGCCGGATTCTGGCGGACGCGCCGCCGGATGAGCTGGTGTCGCGGTTGCCGGACCGCACGGTGACCGTCAGGACCGGCCTCGACCACGACGAACTGCGCCGGTTGCCGGGCGTCCTGTCGGTCACGCCCGAGCACGACCTGGTGAGGATCCAGACGCGCTCGCCCGAGGAGCTGCTGCGCGTGCTGCTCGACCGGGATCCGGGGCTGTCGGAGTTGCGGGTGCAGGACGCGGGCCTGGAGGAAGCCGTGCTCGCGCTGACGAACGGTACGGAGGCGGCGGCGTGAACGCGATGACGGCACGGGTCTTCGGGGTCGAGTTGCGGGACGAACTGCGGGCGATCGTGCGGGAGCCGACCTCGCTGTTCTTCAGCATCCTCATGCCCGTCGGGTTCTTCGTCCTGTTCAACCTGGTGTACGGGCACGACACCATGCAGGGGCTCTCAGCCGGTACGGCCATGGTGGCCACCTTCGGCACCTACGGGGTGATCACCGTGGCCGCCTTGCAGCCGGGCATCGGGGTCGCGCAGGACCGGGACCTGGGCTGGCTGCGCATGAAGCGGGTGTCCGCGGTGCCGATCGGGATCAGCCTCGCCGCGAAGGCGACGGCCGCGCTGCTCTACGGGGTGGGCGTGCTGGCGCTGATGGGCGTGGCGGCCGCGGCGTTCGGCACGCTGCACGCCTCGGCCTGGGCGCTGCTGCGGGTCGCGGTGGTGCTGCTGCTGGGCACCGTCCCGTTCACGCTGTTCAGCGTGGCGGTCGGGCTGCGGTTCCGTACGGGGGCGACGATCGCGCTGCTCAACGCGGTGCTGTTTCCGCTGGCGATGCTGTCAGGGTTGTGGATCCCGATCCAGTTCCTGCCCTCGGCGGTGCGGCACGTCGCGGAGTTCCTGCCCACGTACCACCTCGCGCAGCTCGGGCTGGCCCAACTGGGCAGCGGCACCGTGGTGATCCATGTGCTCGCCCTGCTGATCACCACCGCGGTGGCCGCCGCGGTGGCCACCATGTCCTATCGTCGTGCGCGGATATGACTACTGTTGACGCCCCCGTTCCCGGGTCCGTGGCCGCGCGGCTGCGGACCTGGGACTGGATCTACCTCGGCTACCTGCTGTTCGTGCTGGCGCAGCCCTACTTCTCACCGGATCCGCGGTGGTGGGAGTGGCCGCTGGCGATCGCGGTGTGCGCGGCCACCGCCGTGCTGTGGGCGGCTGCGCTGTTGCGCGGCCCGGCCGCGAGCCACATCTGGTCGTCGATCGTGCCGATGGCCGCGATCGGCGCACTGACCGCGCCGTTCAACACCAACGCGAGCGTGCTGTTCATCTACGCGGCGGCCGTCGCGGGCGACACGCTGCCGTGGCGCGACGCCCGGCTGTGGTTCGCGGGTCTGACCGTGCTGGACAGTGTCACGGCGCTGGTGTCGCAGGTCCCGATGCCCTACCGGCTGTGGGGTTTCGTGTCGGCGCTGGTGCTGATCTGGGTGATCGGGCTGCTCGAACTCAAGCAGCGCGACCGGCGGCAGGAGCTGGAGAACGAACGGCTGCGCACCTCGCAGGTCGAACTGCTCGCGACCATCACGGAACGCGAACGGATCGCGCGTGACCTTCATGACCTGCTCGGGCATTCACTGACCGCGGTGGTGATGCGTGCGCAGTTGACCAAGGAACTGGTGCTGGCCGACCCGCAGCGGGCGCGCGCCGAGGCCGAGGAGATCGAACGCAACGCGCGCGAGGCCCTGGCCGCGGTGCGCAGCACGGTCACCGGCTGGCGGCAGACCAACATCCGTGCGGAGCTGGAGGCGGCGCGGCGAGCGCTGGCCGGAACCGGGGTGACCTTGCGGGTGGACTTCGAGGACGGGCTGATCCTGATCGCGGCCGCCGAGCACGCGTTGGGGCTGGCGTTGCGGGAGGCGGTGACGAATGTGGCCCGGCACGCGCGGGCGTCCGCCTGCCGCATCGGACTGGACACGGACGGAGAGCGGGTGCGGTTGGTGATCGCGGACGACGGGATCGGCGGCGAGGCCCCGGAGGGCACCGGACTGACCGGGCTGCGGGAGCGGATCGCGAAGCTCGGGGGCGCGGTGCAGCGCACCGGCTCGGCCGGCACGACGCTGACCATCACGGTGCCGGTCGAGGTGGCCCGATGATCCGGGTGGTGCTGGCCGAGGACCAGGGCATGGTGCTGGGCGCGTTCGCGTCCCTGCTGGACCTGCAACCGGACATCACGGTGGTGGCGACCGCGACCAACGGCGACGACGCGCTGGCCGCAGTGCGCGAGCACCGCCCGGACGTTCTGGTGACCGACATCGAGATGCCCGGCCGCACCGGTCTGGACCTGGCGGTGGAGCTGAACGACCTGGGTGACCCCACGCGGGTGCTGATCGTGACCACGTTCGCGCGCAGTGGCTACCTGCGGCGCGCGGTCGACGCCGGGGTGGCCGGGTACGTCCTCAAGGACGCACCCATCGGCGAACTGGCGGCGGCCCTGCGCCGGGTGCACGCGGGCGAGCGGGTGGTCGCGCCGGAACTGGCGGTGGCCGCGTGGGACGCGGCCGATCCGCTGACCGACCGGGAACGTGAACTGCTGCGCGCGGTCTCGGAGGGGGCGAGCAACGCCGAGATCGCGGCGCGGCTGTTCCTGGCCGAGGGCACCGTGCGCAACTACCTGTCCAGCGCCATGGCCAAGCTGGGCGCGCGCAATCGGACGGACGCGGCCAGGACCGCCATGACGCGCGGCTGGCTCTGACCCTGATCCGCGGATGGTGGCCGACGGCCGGTCGATTGAGCCCAGTGGCGGGCCGCGGAGGGGGTCAGACGGTGAGCGGGTGGACCGGCAGCCGGTCGGGCAGTGCGAACAACAGGTCGTGCAGCGGCCGGCCGGTGCCGTGCCAGATCGACAGCGCGTACACGCTGATCGGGTAGTGGACCCAGCGCGGCGGCGCCCACACCGTGCCGCGCACGGTGCTCCCCTGCCCGGTCGCGTCGAGGCTCGACGGCACGTCGCCGGCGGCGACGAGCAGGTTCCAGGCCTGCCGCGGCACGGCGAACTGCGCCTCGTCGAGGTCTCCGCGCATGCTCGCGCGCAGGATCGTCGTCGCCGCGATGTCGAGCGTCAGCGCGCCGTCGACCAGTACGCGGTCGACCTCGAATCCGGAGTCGGCCAGCTCGGCGCACAGCCAGTCGACCGCGGCGTTGAGCAGGTCCGTCGTGGCGCGCTCGGTGGTGATCGCTCGGCACAGCAGCGCCTGGAAATGCACCTCTTCGGGCACGATGACCTGGTCGCCGATGACCGTCTTGAGCAGCGCCATGTCCAGGGCGGCCGGTTCATCATGGGCGGCGGCGACGTTGCGGGCGACGGCGCGCAGGAACGGGTCGGCGCAGTCGTCGAGCAGGAACGTCCAGAGCTTCCGGCACAGTTCGACCATCCGGACGCCGGTCGTCGAGTGGATGACGCGCAGCGCGCAGCGCAGCAGGATCTTCTGGAACAGCGTCATGGCCACCCGGAACCCCATGCCGTGCACCCATTCCTCGACGGTCATGGTGTCGTGCGCGACGACGACGTCGGCGACCAGTTCGGGATTGGTCACGTCGCAGGGCATCCAGCGCGTCGTCACCTTGTGCTTGTCCTGGAAGGACTCCCGCGAGTAGTCGGTGTTGTTCAGCAGGAGCAGCGGGTAGATCACCGGCGATCCGCCCGCGGTCAGCACCTCTTCGACACCGTTGAGGTACGACTCGTAGGTCTCGCCGGGCAGGCCCCAGATCAGGTCGGTGTAGGTGGGCACATCGAGTTCGCGGAACCGGGAGAGCAGCCGGCGGTAGTGGTCGGTGCGGATGTTGGCGCGGTTGGCGATCTTCAGCACCTCCGTGTCGAAGGACTGCGCGGACAGCGTGATCGCACCGGTCAGGTCGGCGGCGTGCAGCATGCTCGCGATCTCCACGATGCGATCGTTGCTGTTCTTCGCCCAGTTCGTGCTGATGATCAGCCGCTTGTCGTGGCGCCGGCACAGTTCCACGATGTGCTCCGCGATCTGCCGGTCGCGGGCGAGGATGCCGAAGTTCGCATCCGCGATGAAGAGTGTCGCGTCCGTTGGCATCAGCCGGATCAACCGGTCCAGTTCGTCGAAGATCCGGTCGAGGTCGAACTGCCGCACCTTGGAGTTCGTCGCGCCGCCCCAGTAGCAGAACGCGCACTTGTACGGGCAGCCCCGGTTGGTCTCGTAGACGATCATGGACGAGCCGGCGATCTCCTCGTCGGAGTACACCGGGGTGAGGATCGGTGAGGCGACCTGGCCCAGATCGGTGATGCGATCCGCGTCCGGATTGGTGACCACGACGCCGTCGGACCAGTGGCTGATGCCGGGGATCGTGGCGAGGTCCCCGTCGGCGAGGAAGCAGCGCATCAGGTCGCGGAAGCGCAGTTCGCCTTCGCCGTGCACCAGCACGTCCACCCAGGGGGCCTCGGTGAACAGTGGATCCTGCTGGTGGCTGACGTCGTTGCCGCCGACGACGACACGGCAGTTCGGCCACCGCTGCTTCACCTGGCGGGCCAGTTCCAGGGACTGGGCGCGGTTCCAGAAGAACACGGTCAGCGCGACGGCGAACGGCTCGTCCCAGGAGTCGAGCAGCTCCGTCATCGCCTGCGCGCCGCCGCTCTGCTCGCGCACGCTGATCCGGAACTCGCAGCTCTCGTCGAGGATCGGGTCCGCGACCGAGGTCGCTTTGAGGTAGCCGAGCGTGACGCTGTATCGGACGCCGTGCATCGCGGTGAACTCGACGAGCTGTACGGACTTCTTCCTGGCGGCCCCCGGTGCTGACGGCCGGCCGGCGGTGGCAACGTGGATCGTGTCCATCGTGGAGGTCATAGCTGCACATCCGTACACAGTCGGGTGAAATGGACATTCCGTACGCGGAAGCGACACGTGGCTCAACCGCCTCCGACCACCTCGGCGCGACGGGGAGTCGTCACCTCTCATGCCTTGAGGTCACTGACGGAGCCGGCCCTCGCCGGTCCGCGCGGATTCCCGCATCGATGCCCATCCGGAGGTGCGAGCGGCTTTCTTATTCGAGGGTTGTTCCGGTGGCGACTTTCTGGACGCTCACCTCGGCACAAGGAACCGGCCGGCCGCGCACATGTCGGCGACGGATATACACCGTTGCAGCGCCGGGCAGAGGCGTCAATAACGCACTCCTGGCATCCTAGGTATCTCCGGGGATACTTGCGCGGGGCTGGAATAACTTGAGCTTCTGTTGAGCTTTTGAGCCTGCACTGGGCTTGGTAATGAATATTGACGACCCCGCAGGCCCGATGTAGCGTCAGCTGCGAAACACCCCGGCGGCGGCGAGCGGCCCCGAACCGTACGGGTGTAAACCCCAGCCGTCGATCCGGCGAATATCCGGCTTTTAGGGAGTGGTATCGGTGCGCTTCGGGCTTTCCTTTCTTCCCGACTGCACGCCGGAGACGAAATCTCCGCAGACTTACTTCAGCGACGCGCTGGAATTGTCGGTCCGGGCCGAGTCGGGCGGGCTGGACTCGGTCAAGATGACCGAGCACTATCTCCACCACTACGGCGGATACTGCCCGAGTCCGCTGGGTTTCCTGTCCGCCGTGGCCGCCCGGACGAGTTCGGTCAGGCTGATGACCGGCTGCGTGCTGCCGGTCTTCCATCATCCGATCCAGTTGGCCGCGGAAGCCGCGCAGGTGGACGCGATCAGCGGCGGCCGGCTCGACGTGGGTTTCGCCCGGGCGTACCTGCCCGACGAGTTCGACGCGCTGGGCGTGGAGATGGACGAGAGCACCGACCGGTTCCGCGAGACCATCCGCGCGGTGCGGCGGATCTGGACCGAGGAGAAGGTCAGCGAGCAGACGCCGTTCTTCTCCTACCGCGATGTGACCGGACTGCCGCGGCCCACCCAGCAGCCGCATCCGCCGATGTGGGGTGCCGCGGTGCGCACCCCGGAGAACTTCGCCTGGCTGGGCACGGAAGGGCTGGGGCTGCTGATCACCCCGATGATCTCGCCGCACGAGTTCCGTGACCACCTGACCCTCTACCGCGACGCGTTCCAGGCCGCGCACGGTGCCTCCGGGCTTCGCCCCCGGGTGACGGCCAGCCTGCCGCTGGTGGTCGCCGAGACCGACGAGCGCGCGGAGGAGATCGCCACGACCTACCTGCGCCGCTACCTGGACGTGTGGGCGGAGGCCGTGAACCCGTGGGACCGCCGGGAATCCTCGGCCTACCGCGGCTACTCCGGATTCGGCTGGATGCTGCGCGGCCTGCAGCCCGCCAAGCTTTTCACCGAAGGCGGTGCGATCGTCGGTTCACCGGCCACGGTCATCGACCGCATCCGCGCCTTCAACAACCACATCGGCGGCGTCGACGAAATCCTGTGGCAGATCGATTTCGGTGCGATGCCGCTCGCCGAGGCTGGGCAGACCTTGGAGCTCTTCTGCGACAAGGTCCTGCCCGAGGTGAAATCACTGTGACTGCTGCCTCCCCGGAATAGGGGAGGCGGCACCGAGAAAAGAATGGGGGTGAATGCACATCATGGAGGGATTCGACGACCTGGTGCTGGACGACAGCGCCTTCGAGCTGGTGGACCTGGGCGAGGTGGTGCCCGCGTCGGTGACGGCCGGCTACGGCCTGACCGAGCTGTCCGCTTCCGGCGGCCAGAGCAGCTGCTGCTGCTGCTGCCCGTGCTGCTCCTGCACCTGATCCAGGTGCTGATGTCCCCGGCACCTGTGCTCTAGCCGGTGCGTGTTCGTGAACGGGGACCGGGTGGCTCTCGGTCCTTCTCCTGACCAGGCATCAATGAAGGCGTGAAGAAACGGTGGTCATGGAAGTCAATGTCGAGCGGATCCGGCCGCGACTGCGCGGGGACGTCTACGTCATGCGCGTGCCTGAGGGTGCCTACATCCGTAGCAACCTCGGCGGGTCGATGCTCAAGGGCGCGTCGACATACGAGTTCATCCAGCGGATCGCACCGCTGCTGGACGGCACCAGGACCCTCGGCGAACTCTGCGCGGCCGTGCCGGAGGCCAGCCGCGCCAACCTGGCCAAGCTGACGATGCTGCTGCTCGGCAAGGGCTACGTCAAGAACGTCCTGGACGACCGTCCGCACACCCTGCCCGCCGACCTGGCCAAGGCCTACGCGGCCAACATCGCCTTCGTCGAGTACTTCACCGAGTCGCCGGAACTGCGCTTCGAGCACTACCGCGACAGCGGCATCGTGCTGGCCGGCTCCGGCCCGCTGCTGCAGGCCCTGACCAACTCTCAGCTGCGCTCCGGCGTGCGCACCGTGTCCCTCGCCCCCTTCGGCGAGCTCGACCGCGACCGCATCGCCGAGCACCTCGCCGCCGCCCGGGCGCAGGACCCGGAGCAGCAGGTCGCCTACCTGGACGTCGACGCCGAGCAGCTCGACCGGATCGCGGCCGACGCCGCCATGGTGCTGCACGTCGCGGACCGCCCGATGATCGAACGCGCCCTGCGGCTGCCGCGGCTCGCGAACTCCGCCGGCGCCGCGTTCGCCCAGGCCGTCGTGACGGGCGACGAGGCCTGGCTCGGCCCGGTGATCGGCAAGGACGGCGACGCCACCGCCTGGGAGTCGGCCTGGCGACGGCTGCGCGCGCTCGCCCCGGACCTCGTCGGCGCGGATCTGCGCGACCACCCGGAGGCCGCGCCGAGCGACTTCCTGCGCGGCCCCACCGTCGCCCTGCTCGCCAACCAGCTGTGCTTCGCGGCCTTCCGGCACCTCACCGGCATCGACCCGAGCACGGGAACCGATCACCTGGTCCGGTTCGACCTGGAGACGCTGGAAACCGCGAAGCACTCCTTCCTGCCGCACCCGCTCGCCCGGCCCGTCGTCCCCGACGACCCGGCCCGGCTGGCCGCACTGGCGACCGCGGCACCCGTCGGCGACGAGGAGCTGGCCCGCCGCGCGGTGGACTGCGTCGGGCCGCGGACCGGCGTGTTCGCGGAGGTCACCGAGCGCGACTACGAGCAGCTGCCGCTGTTCGTCAGCGAGGTCGTGGTCTCCGACCCGGTCGGCCTGACCGGCGGTCCGTTCCCGGTCCACGGCTGCGGCGAGAGCGTGGTCGAGTCGCGCCAGCGGGCGGTCCGGCACGCGTTCGAGCGCTACGCGGCCGTGATGGTCGACTCCCGCAAGGGCGACCGGCTGTACGGCTCGGACGTGCTGACCGGTGAGCCGGTCGCGGTCGACGCCGCGGAGGTCTTCCCCGCGCGGACCGCGGCCTCCGGAGACGACTGGGCCGCGGCCGTGCGCGCCGCCGTGGTCGCGGCGGCCACCGAGAACACCGCCGCAGCACTCTCCTCCGCGACCGAACCGCTGCCCCGGTTGGACCTGGACGCCGAGCAGCTGACCCCGCGCGCCGCGCGCTACCTGAAGCTGCTGAAGATCGTCGACCAGGCCTTCGAGGTCCATGACCTCTCCGGCCTGCTCGGGCTGCCCACGTTCACGTTCACCACCCCGGACGCCACCGTCGCCTGCACCAGCGATCTGGACGTCGACGTCGCACTGGAGAAGGGGCTGGAGCAGACGCTGCTCGCCTACCAGTCCCGGGCCGCGAACCAGCCCGGTTACGCGCCGGTGCCCGTGCCCTACCTGCCCGCGCACCTGCGCGGGGAAGCCGGGGCGCGGCCGGCGTCCGTGACCCTCGACGAGGTCGTGACGAGGTTGACGCGCGACGGCGGCCGCGTGGTCGCGGTACCGCTCGACCACGATCCGCTCGTCGCCGAGCTGTGTCCGTTCGTGGTGCGCGCCGTGGTCGTCCATGGCTGACCAGCCCCAGGTGCTCCTCGAACCACAGCAGGTGATCGTCGGGCCGTGGCCGCCGGGCTGCCCGGAGTGTCTGCGCACCCGGCGCGCCGCTTCGGCGTCCGCCGAACGCGCCGCCGAGATGGCCGCCGCGGTGCCGCACCGGGAGCTGCCGACCTTCCTGGCGGACACCGTCGCCGAGCTGGCCTCGGCCCGGTCCGAGGCGCAGCGGTTCTGGACCGTCGACACGGCCACCCTCGCGTTGTCCCGGCACGGCTTCCTCACCGATCCGCGCTGTCCCGCGTGTTCGGTGCTGCCCACCGACACCGAACAGGGCGCGAGGATCGTCCGCGAGCCGCGGCCCAAGCTCTCGCCCGAGTCGAGCCGCGTCCGCCTGCTGGACGCCAGCGGCCTCGACGCGACCTACGTCGACGGGCAGAGCGGCCTGATCCCCTCGATCACCGCCTACGCACAGCACTCGTTCCCGTTCACCGAGGCCGTGCTGGCCGTGCCCGGTGTCACCATGGAGGCGGCCGGTTACGGCCGCACCCGGGACTTCGTGTCGGCGAGGGCCATCGCGGTCGCGGAGTCGCTGGAACGGCTCGCCGCGTACGCGCCGAGCAAGCGGACGAGCGTCACGGCGAGCTACGCCGACGTGGCCGAGGACGCTCTCGATCCCCGCTCGCTGGGGCTGTACCCCGGCGACCGGTTCGGTGTCCCGGGCTTCCCCTACCGGGAGTTCACCGAGGACGCGGTGACCAACTGGGTGTGGGGGCACTCCTTCGGCCAGGGCCGGCCGGTGCTGGTGCCGGAGAGCTTCGTCTACTACCGGCTGCGGATGTCCGGCGGGGAGCCCGGGTTCGCATGCGAGATCTCCAGCGGCTGCGCCCTCGGGGGGTGTTACGAGGAGGCGGTGCTGCACGGCATCCTCGAAGTCGCCGAGCGTGACGCCTTCCTGATGGCCTGGTACGGGCGGACCCCGCTGCCCGAGATCGACCCGGCCACCGTGCCCGACCGCCGGATCGCGCTGGTGGCCGAGCGCATCGAGCGCCAGGGCTACCGGGTGCGCGTCTTCGACACCACCCGGGAACACGGGATTCCGTCGTTCTGGACGTTCGCCGAGGACGTCACCGGAACCGAACGACCCAGGGCCGTGTCGACCGGCGGCAGCGGGCTGCGCCCGACCGAGGCGATCCTGGCCGCGCTGCACGAACTCAGTCAGACCGTCGAATACGTGACCGTGCTCGCGCTCGATCCGGGCTGGCTCGACCGTGCCCGGCACCTGGCCGACCATCCGGACGACGTCCTGTCGATGGCGGACCACCTGCTCTGCGCGGCGAACCCGGCCACCTTCGACCGGTATTCCTTCTTGACCGACGACCCGGTGGCGTCGACCTGGCAGCAGGGACTCGAACGCTGGAACTGGCCGCGCAACACCGACATCGGCGCGGACCTCGACGAGGCCGTCCGGCGTTTCGCCGCGGCCGGCATGGACGTCGTCGCCGTCGACACCACCTCCACGGAACAGGCATCGGGAGGCTTCAGATGCGTCAAGGTGATAGCACCCGGCTCGGTGCCGATGACCTTCGGGCACACCGCCCGGCGAGTGACCGGACTGCCCCGGCTGCCCCGGGTGAGCAATCCGCACCCGCATCCCTTCCCGTGATCGAGGGCACCATGATCGATCGCGAGGACGGAGTGGGCCGGGAGTTCTGGCGGGTCACCCTGGAGGACCTCGCCGAGGCGATGGGAACCCGGCAGTCGGAGTACGGCAACCCGGACGAGCCGCTGAAGTTCAAGATCTACCGAGGCCGGCCCCGGCGCCCGCTGACGGCCAGGGTGCCCGGGAAGCTGACCGCGGTCGAGGCCTTCGACGACTCGGCGCTGGCGACGCTGCTGCGCTACGGCTACGGCATCTCCCGGCAGGAGTTCGACACCAACGGCACCTGGCCGTACCACCGGATGGTCGCGTCCGCCCGCTGCCTGTTCGGTGTCCAGCTGTACGTCGGCCTGGCCGACGGCGTCTACCACTACGACGCCGCCCACGACGTGCTGGTGCTGCTGCGCAATGGGGACCACCGGCGACTGCTCACCAGGGCGACCGGAACCGTGGGCACTCTGCCGGAGGCCGTGTTCGTGCTCTCCGGGCTGTTCTCCAAGGCCGCGTACATCTACCGTGACTACGCCTACCGGCTGTGCACCCAGGAGGCGGGCCTGCTCGCCGGGAACATCGACCTGGTCGCGCGGTCCATGGGTCTGCGGGCTCACCTGCACCACCAGTTCGTCGACGAGCCCGTCCACCAGCTGCTCGGACTCGACAGCGACGAGGAGCCGGCCCTGCTGGTCATGCCGCTGCACCTGGCCGACGCCGTCACCCGGCGCGCCCCGGTCGTGGAGACGGCCGCGGCGCTGGCCGCGGGCATCGAACCGATCGAGCCGGAGGTGGTGCGCAGCGGACTGCGGGTCGCAGCGACCTGCCCGACGCTGACCGAGGTCAACCGCGCATCGCTGCGCGTGGACACCGCGGCCTTCGCCACGGCCGAACCGGTCGTACCGGACGTGTCCGGCGGCGAACCGCTGGCCCTGCCCGGGACCGAAGTCCCGGAGGTGAACCTGGCGGACGTCCTGCGCGCCCGGGACTCCGGCCCCGGGATCTTCCGGCCGGTCGCGTCCCGGGTCGACGGCGTCGAACTCTGGGCCCGGCTGGCCCGGACCCGCGCCGGGGTCACCAGCGACGCCGTCCCGGCCGGCGCGCCCGTCCCGCTGGAGATCTTCCTGACCGTCGGCGACCTCACCGGAATACCCGCCGGCGTCTACCGGCTCGACCAGGAGACCGGCGCGCTGCACCCGGTCGCCCGCGCGGCCGACGGCGTCGACCCCGTCACCGCGATCGAGCGCGTCACCATCCCGGGACCGGTGTTCCGGGACATGAACGCCGTCGTCCACCTCATCGGCGACCGCGACTGGGCGTTCGACACCTTCGGCGACCGCGGCTACCGCGTGATCAACCAGGAGGCGGGGCTGCTCGCGCACCGGGTGTGCGTCGCGGCCGCGGCCCAGGGCCTGTCCGGCCGGGTCGTCAACGCCTACCACGCCGAGGGGGTCCGTGCGGCCCTCGGGCTGACCGAGCAACGCCACACGCCGGTCTTCCAGATCCTGCTGGCCCGGACGGGGCCGGGCGGACGCGTGATCGTACCCGTCGAACCCGAGGAGGTGGACCGATGACCAGCCTGTCGGAAGCCCGCCCCGGCGAGGCACAGCACCTGACCGGCCCGGCCGCCGTGGTCCGCCTCGCCGGAAGCCCGGTCGCCGTGCTGGACGGGCTGCGCGGTGCGCTGAGCTGGCACGCCGCCCGGGAGTTGGTGCGGCTGCGCGCCGAGATCGCCGACGCCGCCGGGGCCCTGTCGGACCAGCTGTACACCGCGATCGGCGCCGCGGGCGACGGCGAGCGCAAGGCCGGACTGGTCGCGGTGCGCCGGGCAGTGCACCGCGGCCGCCGGGTCGATCCCGCACGGCTGGCCGACCTGCCCGCCGAACTGGCCGCCCCGGTCCGGGAATGGACCGGGCTACTCGCCGAACGCGACCGGCTGACGGCGGAGTTGCCGGACCTGCTCGAACAGGACTGGGCCGCGAGCTGCCAGGCGCTGGGCGCCGCGGCCCGGCTGCCCGCGTTCCAACTCGGGCTCGTGCACGCCAACCCGGACGCGTTCCTGGCCCTGCGCAAGTGGTTCGGCACCGGTCGCGCGCCGCAGCGCCAGACCGTGCTGCGCCTGGCGCAGTACCTCGCCCGTTCGGCGGCGAAGACCAGCCCGTACAGCACGTTCACCACCAGCGGCCTGGCCTCCTGGAGCCGGTCCGACGCCCTGGTCGAGCTGTCCGGGCAGCCGGCCGGGGGGCAGGTCGCCGCGGCGACCGCGACCGACATCAGCGTCGGGTCGCTGCACCGGATCGCGCGCGCCGTCTGCGAGCGCCCGGAGGTCGTCGGCCGCTGCCCGATCCGGATCAACCCCAGCGCCACGGCCGCCGATGACGTGCTGGTGTTCCTGGGGCGGCGTCCGGCCGAGCACGTGCACACCCTGGCCCTCACCCCGACCCTGCGCCGGGTGATGGAACTGATCACGCCCGGGAGCACGCTCGACGATCTGCGGGGCGTGCTCCTGGCCCAGGCGAGCGACGGGGGCCAGGTCGACGTGTTCCTGCGGCGCCTGGTGACGCTGGGCGTGCTGGAACTCGTCCCGCCGCTCGCCGACCAGACCCCGGACCCGGTCGCCGACCTGCGCGCCTGGCTGCACCGGCTCCGCCAGCCCGGCCTGGAACGGCTGGACCGCACCCTGCACGGGGTGCAGGAGGCGCTGTCGAGCTACTCGACGATCGAGGCGCCCGGCGACCGGGTCGCCGTCCGCGACGCCGTGATCCGCGGTCTGGACACGGCCCTGCGCGAGGTGGGCGACCACGCCCACCTGAACAGCCCGAAGCTGGCCCAGGAGTTCGGCCGGTACAGCTTCTACGAGAACGCGGTGCACCCCGGCACGACGGCCGTGCTGGACCGGAGGAGCTGGCAGCCGCTGCTGGACGACCTCGATGCGGTGCGCACCCTGCTCGGCCTGATCGGGCCCGACCTGCCGTTCAAGCTCACGCTCAGCTCGCTGTTCCAGAGCCGGTACCCGGCCGGCGCGGAGGTTCCGCTGCTGGTGTTCTACCGGGACGTGCTGGCCGAACAGTCCGCCGCGGACGAGGCGCCCCCGGCCGCGCGCGCGGCGCGGCCGACGCACAGCCGGTTCGCCGGCCAGGACAGCCCGGTCGAGGCCGTGCGCGAGCTGTACCGCCTGCGCACCGCCGTCAAGCGGCTGCTGGGCGAACGGGCGCCCGACCGGGACGGCGCGGTCCGCGTCGGTCCCGAGGAGGTGCGCGCACTGGCCGGGGAATGGCCGGACTGGGTGCGCACACCGACCTCGGTCGCGGTCTACTGCCAGCTCGCCGAGGCCGCGCACGGACCGGAACTGGTGGTCAACAACATCAACTGCGGCTTCGGCCGGGGCCGTAACCGGGTGCGGCAGATCCTGGACACGCTCGACCTGCACGACGGCGCGCCGGCCGAACCGGGGCTGGCCGCCGGCCGTGACGACGTGCTCTTCGCCGAGTTCGAGGCCGTGGCCCGGTCCGCGATCAACGTCCGCAAGCCCGGTGTCGGGCTGGTCGTCGACTACCCCGGTGTGCGCAGCTCGCGCGAGCACGACGACCTGCTGCCGGTCAACGACCTGTACGTGCGGCGCGGCGACGACGGGCTGCTCGCGCTGGTGTCGCGGCGGCTCGGCAAGCAGATCTGCCCGGTGCACCCGGGGCTCGGCGACCGGCTGCTGCCGCCCGCCGCGCGGTTCATGGTCGAGGCGTTCGGCGAGTCCAACACCTGGTTCGGCCCGCACACCGAACTCCGGATGACCTCGGACCCGCGCGCGGACGACGGCGTGCTCCACCTGCCGCGGTTGATGGTGGGGAACGTGGTGCTGCGACGCGCCATGTGGATGACCCGCGCGGACCGGCTGCCCCGGCGGACGGACGCCACCACCGACGCGGCCTGGATGCTGAGGATGGCCGGTTGGCTGGCCGAACACGGCATCCCCGAGCGGTGCTTCGTGACCGTGCTCGACCCGGGCACGATCGGCCGGGACGGCACCGGCCGGGGGCCGGGCAACGACACCAAACCGAACTACCTGGATTTCGCGAGCATGCTGCTGCTGCTCGGATTCGAACGCCGGCTCGCCGAGCCGAACGCGATCGTGCAGATCAGCGAGATGGTGCCGGACCCCGGCCAGATCCGCGGCGAGCGCGTCGCCGAGTACATCGTGGAACTCAACGAGCCTGGAGTCACCTATGTCTGATCGCACCTGGGTCAGCGCCCACCTCTTCTACCACGCCGACCAGGATGCCGTGATCATCGGTGTCGTCCGGCCCGCGGTCGAGCGACTGCGCCGCGCCGGACAGGCCGACGGCTTCTTCTTCCTCCGCTACTGGGAGGGAGGCCCGCACGTGCGGCTGCGGGTGCTCACCCGGCCGGAGCACGTCCAGCAGGTCCGCTCGGTGATCGAGGAGACCGCCGCGGAGTTCTACCGGACGTCCCCGTCGCAGTCCCCGATCTCCGCGCAGGACTACGCCGAATCCGCGCCCGGTCTCGCGGAGTTGGAGCGCATGACCAGCCACGACCCGGTGCTGCACCCGGACAACTCGGTCGCGTTCATCGACTACGTGCCGGAGACCGGGGTGTTCGGCACGGGCCGCGCGCTGGCCGCGGTCGAGAACCAGCTCATGGCGGCCAGCGCGCTGGCGGTCGAACTGATCGCCCGGGGTCGCACCCCGGGGCAGCGTGCCATGGACGCCTTCGCCATGCTGGCCGCCAACCGCACCCTGTTCACCGGCATCCTGCCCGAACTCGCCTACCAGGCACGGTTCATGGTGGAGAGCGGCGGCGCGGCGGCGGAGCTGCTGGGATCGGCGGAGTTCGAGCGGCACTTCGACGCGAACAAGGCCCAGCTGCGCGGCAGCCTGGAGACGGTGTGGGCGGCGACGAGGGGCGTGGCGCTGCCCGAGGCGTCCGTGGTCAGCAACTGGCTGTCGACCGTGCGGGAGCTCAACGACACCCTCGTCGAACTGGAGTTGCTGGGCCGGCTGGACGCCTACCCCAGCTTCGAGGCGCCCGCCGACGTGCTGGAGCACATCAACCACCTGGTACCGCAGCTGATCGTGGAGCGGTGCGCGCACCTGATGTGCAACCGGCTCGGCATCAACCTGGCACAGGAGTCCCACCTGCGGCTGCTGCTGACCAGGGCCGCGTTCGACCTGTGCGCGGTGTGACCCATGGGCGACGCGGCAAGGCGCTACCAGGAGGACGTGCACACCCCGACCGAGGTGGCGAACCCGGAGGCGTACCCGCCCCGGGTGGTCAAGAGCTACCCGGACGCACCGCGGCACCCCCTGCCCTGGCCACCGGAGAAGTCCGGCCACCGGCTGGGCAGGCTGCTCGCGGACCTCGGCGGCATCACCCGGTCGCAGTGGCTGACCCCGCTGGACATGCTGCCCTTCACCGACAGCTTCGAGGCCATCCCGGACGACGATCCGCTGCAGTGGCTGGTGACCCGCCGCCCGACGCCGTCGGGCGGCGCCCGGTACAGCGCCGAGTGGTACGTGATCGCCGGTCCCGACTCGGAGGTGCCCACCGGCGTCCACTACTACGACCCGGCCCGGCACGACCTGGTGCGCCTGCGCTCGGGTGACTACCGGAGCTGGGTGGCGTCCCGACCGGCCGCCACCGTCCTGGTGCAGACCAGTGTGTTCTGGCGGCTGGCCGCCAAGTACGGCGAGATGTACTACCGCCTGGCCTGCCTGGAGGCGGGAATCCAGGTGGCCCAGGCGCTGGCGGTCGCGGGCGACGACAACGCCTCGGCCCGGCTGTGCTTCCCCGACGCCGACGTCACCGAACTGCTGGGGCTCGACCCGCGCGAGGAGGGGGTGCACGCGGTCGTCGAGCTGGTCCCGCCGGTGCCCTCCGCGTTCGGCGGTCCGTCGCTGGCCGCCTTCCCGCGCGCGTTCAGCGCCCACGCGGCCGTGCTCGCCGAGAGCCGCCCCGGCCCGGAACCGCTGCCGGCCGCGCCCGCGGGTGAGGGCAAGCGGATCAGCCTGCCGCTCGCGGAGCCGGACCTGCCGGCCGGCACGCGGACCCGGCACGCCGCCATGCGCGGCTTCAGCGGGGAGGTCATGTCGATCGACGCGTTGGCCACGATCCTCACCGCCTACGGTCAGCAGGCGCGCTGGGACCTGCCGGCCAACCTGGTCGAGTTCTACTGCGTCATCGCCGACGTGGCCGGCGTCCCTTCCGGCGCCTACCGCTACCTCCCCGACGAGCACCAGCTGGAGCTGGTGAGCGAGGGCGACCCCCGGCAGCGGCTGCGGGACGCCGCGCTGGCCGCGCTGACCCAGCAGGGCGCCCGCACGGCGAACGTATGGCTGCTGCCGGTGGGGGACGCCGACGCCGCCGAGGAACGGTTCGGCGCCCGCTGGTACCGGGTGCAACAGGCGGCCGCCGGTGCCGCGCTGCACCGCGCCTGCCTCGCCGCCGCGTCCATCGACGTGGCGAGCCGGATCCAGAACGACGTGCTCACCCATCTGCTGGACTCCTGGTTCGGCCTGGAGGGGCGGAAACGGACCCTGCTGATGGCGCACTTCGGCACGGAGCACCCGGCCGGGCTGCGCCCCGAGTTCCGGCTGACCTGGTGAGGACGATGCAACTCGTGACTGATGCGGTACTCGGTGACGGCCTGCTGGCCGACGCCATCGCCCGGCGCCCGCCGTCGATGCTGGTGGTGGCGCGCGACGGCTGGGACACCGGCGACTGGTCCGCGGCGCACGACCGGGGCGAGCCCTGGCTGCCCGTGTGGACGGAGCTCGACCGGGTCGTGGTCGGCCCGGTCGTCCGGCCCGGCGAGCCCGGCTGCGTCTGGTGCCTGCAGACGCGGCGGTCCGGCGCGCTCCGGCGCGACCAGTGGGCCGGCGAGTTGCGCAAGGACGGCCGGATCGCGACCCGGCCGTCCGACTGGCTGTCGGACTTCGCCGCCGACGCCGTGCGCGAGCTGGTGCACTCGGGCGCCGCGCGGGACTGCTGCTGGTACCTCGACCTGCGCGACCTGTCCATGACCCGGCACTCGTTCCTCCCGGACCCGCTGTGCGCGGTCTGCGGCGTGCTGCCCGACGACACGGCCGCGCGGGCCGCGATCACGCCGCTGCCGCGGCCCAAGCCGAAGGCGCACGCCAGCAGGATCCGCGAACTCTCCGAGTCCCGGCTGACCGAGCTGTACGTGGACGCCGAGACCGGGGTGGTCGCCCCGCCCACCGGCCTGCGCGACTCGCTGTTCCCGCTGGCCGAAGCCGTCCTGGCCGAGTACGGCTATCACGGCGAGGCCGGGTTCGGGCGCACCCGCGACTTCGCCTCCTGCCGGGCCACCGCCGTCGCCGAGGCCCTGGAACGGCTCGGCGGCCAATGGCCCTGGGGCAAGCGGACGACCGTGCGCGGCAGCTACGCGGAACTCGCCGGGGACGCCCTCGATCCGCGGTCGCTCGGCCTGTTCCCCCCGGAGCGGTACCAGGAGCCGGACTGCCCCTACCAGCCGTTCACCGAGGACGCCGTGGTGTCCTGGGTGTGGGCGTACTCGTTCCGCCAGGCGCGGCCGGTGCTCGTCCCGGAGACCTACGCGTACTACCGGACGGCCCTGCAACCGGGGGTCCGGGCGGACAAGCCCTTCACCTTCGAGATCTCCAACGGCTGCGCACTCGGCGGCTGCCTGGAGGAGGCGATCCTGCACGGGATCCTGGAGGTCGTCGAGCGCGACGCGTTCCTGATGACCTGGTACGCCCGGATGCCGGTCCCCGAGGTGGACCTCGCCCGGGCTCCCGACCCGCGCGTCGGGCTCGTCGTCGAGCGCCTCGAACGCACCGGCTACCGGGTGCGGGTCTTCGACATGACGCTCACCGAGGCGATCCCCGCGTTCTGGGTGCTGGCGCAGGACACCACCGGCGACGCCACCCGGCCGCAGGTCATCTGCACCAGCGGATCGGCGCTGGACCCGGTCGCCGCCGTGCTCACCGCGCTCGGCGAACTGGCCCCCATCGTCGAACAGGAGGTGCGCAGGTACCCCGCCGAGGCCGAGCGGGCCCGGCGGATGGCCGCCGATCCCGATCTGGTGCGCATCATGACCGACCACTCGCTGTGCAGCGCGACCCCGGAGGCGTTCGACCGGTTCTCCTTCCTGCTGTCCGGCGACCGCAGGACCGGCTGGGACCAACTCGGCCGCGGCCCCTGGCCGTTCCACGCCGACCTGCGGGACGACCTGACCGAGGCCCTGGACCGGATGCTGGCCGGCGGCATGGACGTCGTGGTCGTCAACCAGACCTCGCCGCTGCACGAGGCCGCCGACCTGCACTGCGTGAAGGTGATCGTGCCCGGCGCGCTGCCCATGACCTTCGGCCATCGCAACCGGAGGACCACCGACCTGCCCCGGCTGCGGGAGGTGCCCCACCGGCTCGGGTACGCACCGCGCCCGCTGACCGACGCCGACCTCAACCCCCACCCCCACCCGTTCCCATGACCAGCCACGCCACCACGTTCGCCGTACGCGTCGCGGGCCTGCCCGCCACCGTGCTCGACCGGCTCGTCGACGAGCGGCTGCGGGACGCCCTGCTGACGGCGGCGCACTCGGCGGCCGCGCTGACGGCTGACGCCGCGGTGCTGTCCGACCGCTGCCACGGCGTGATCGGGGCGCTGTCCGACCCTGGCGCCAAACCGAAGCTGGTCGCGCTGCGGCGGACCGTGCACCAGCTGCGCGATCCGGCGCGGCTGCTCGCCGAGCCCCCGGTCGCCGCCGCCCTCGGCGTCGAACTCGCCTCGGACATCGCCGAGTTCGGCCACGCGGTGGGCCGGTACCGGGCTGACCGCGCGCAGTTGCCGACCGTGCTGGCCGAAGCGGACCGCGCCATCGCCGCGAACCTGCGCGAGATCGGCGCGGATCCCCGCTTCGACCAGGGCCTCGCGCACGCCAGCCCCACCCTGCGCGAGGTCCTCCGGCGCAAACCCGGGCGGCAGGAGCTGATCCGGCTGGCCGTCTACGCGGCCCGCGCCGCCGTCAAGACCAGCCCGTTCAGCACGTTCACCGCCAGCGGCTTCGGCCGGTTCGTCCCGGACGGGCCGGCGCTGCGCTGGACCGCGACCGCACCGGCCCGATCGGTCGTCGACCTCGACCTGTCGGTCCTCACCCCGCTGACCGCCGGGCTGGCCGGGACGAGGGTCCGGATCAACCCGAGCGCGCGTCTGGTGGCCGACAGCGTCCGGTTCCTCGGCCCGGCACCGGCCGAGGAACTCCTCACCCTGCCCCTCACCCCACCGCTGCGGCACTGCCTGCGGGCCGCCGCCGGTCAGCCGACGCTGGCCGAGTTGACGGCGGGTCTCCCCGCGCCGCCGGAGCAGGCGGCCGGATACCTGCGCTCGCTCCTGGCGTCCGGTCTGCTCCTGGCCCGGCCCGACCTCGACGCACACGGGGTCGACCCGCTGGGGCAGTTGGCGGAACGCGTTCCCGGGCTGGCCCCGGTCCGGGAGGCGCTGCGCGAATACCGGGACGCGGACGGAACCGTCCGGGTCGCGCTCGGACCGGTGCTGCGCGAGCGGCTGCTGGCCCTCGGCATCACCGGCGAGCTGCGGGAGGTCGTCACCGAGCAGTCGGTCATCCCCGGCGTCGTGGTCGAAGCGGGCCTGCCGTCCTGGCGGGACACGCTCGACGAGTTGGCCGTCGCCTGCCGGCTGCTCGCGGTCTTCGACCACACGCTGCCCTTCAAACTGGCGATCGCCGCGTTCGTCCGGGAACGCTTCGGCACGGAAGCACCGGTGCCGTTCGACCGGTTCTACGCCGAACTGGTGCGCGACGGGCGCGAGGCGATGCGGCTGCATCCCCGCGCCGTCGCCTTCGACATGACCGGGCTGACCGGTACCCTCGCGGCGAGCCCGGTCGCGGAGGTACGCCACTTGGTCGGTCTGATCGCCGGCATCCGGCGGGCGATGCCGGACCGGCAGCGGATCGAGCAGGTACTCGACGCACTGCCGACCTGGGTGCGCCCGGCCGGGTCGGTCGCCGTGTACGCCCAGCACGACGGCACCGCGTTGATCGTCAACGCGGTGAACTCCGGCTTCGGCCGGGGCCGGTCCCAGGTGCGCCGACTGCTGCACCAGGTCGGGGCGGATCCGCTCCCGGTCGACCCGGTGCACCCGCCCGCGCCGACGTACGCGGAGTTCACCCAGACCCAGGACACCTCGCTCAACCAGCGCGAGATCACCCTGCCGGACCGGCTCGACTACCCGCCGCCCGCCCGGCTGACGGTCGGCGTGGGTGAGGACGGGCTTCCGGTGCTGTTCGACAACGGGTCGGCCGTCCGGCCCGTCCACGGCGGGCTGTCCTACGAGCGGCTGCTCCCGCCCGTCATGGCGTTGCTGATCGAGGCGTTCGGCGAGAACCCCATCCTGCTGCGGCCCGACCAACCGCTGCAGCACGACGCGAGCGCCGGCAGCGGGGAGGGCCGGGTGCTGCACGCACCGCGGCTGGCCATCGGGCGCGTGGTGCTCCGGCGTGCCACCTGGGTGGCCCAGCCGGGTACCCTCCCGCGTCGCGGGGCCGGCCGGTCCGATGCGGACTTCCTACTCACGCTGGTGACCTGGCTGGCCGAGCACGGCATCCCACCCCGGTTCTTCGTCTCCGTCCTGCGGACGGGCGCCGTTTCGGCGGGTGCGTTCGCCGGCGATCGAGCCCGCAAGCCGATGTACGTCGACATCGGCTCACCGCCACTCGTGCTGGCCTTCGAGCGACTGGCCAGGGACCCGGCCTGCGCGGCGGTGTTCCAGGAGGTCGCACCGGAGCCGGAGACCGCCGTCGTCGACGACAGGGGCGCGCCCCGAGTGACCGAGTACGTGATCGAGCTGAACTGTCAAGGAGATGGAAAATGACGGAGTCCTCGTGGCGCAGCGTGAACGTCTTCCACCACGACGGCGACCGGACCGATCTGCTGCTCGACGCGGTGCGCCCCTTCATCACGGCCGTGGCCCCTGCCGTGTCCAGGGTGTACTTCCAGCCGCACTGGCGGCGCGGGCCGCACATCCGCATTCCGATCCGGGCGAGCGCCGAGACCTTCGACGACGTCGTCGCACCGGCCGTCGCCGACGTCCTCCAGGAGTACCTGCGGGCGTCTCCCTCCACCGCGGCCCTGGACGAGCGGGCCGCGCACCCGCAGCACGTCCGGCTTGCCCGGTACGAGCGCGAACGCGGGCCGTTGACGCCCTGGGCGCCCAACAACACCGTCGAGACCGGGCCCCACGACCAGCGCCTGCACGTGCTCGGCGGGCAGACCGCGGCGGACCTGCTCGCCGACTACTACGTCGACACCAACGACATCGTCTTCGACATCCTCGACTGGGTCCGTGGCGGCGGTTCGAAGATGGCGCTCGCGGTGGACATGTTCATCGCGGTGGCGAACCGGTTCCTCCCGCCGGTGACGTACGGTTACATGTCCTACCGCGGACACGCCGACGCCTTCATCGCGAAGATGCCCGACGGCGTGCGCGAACGGTTCGACCGGGTCTACGAGGCCAACGCGGAGCACTTCCGGCAACGGGTCGTCGAGATCACCGCGGCCGCCGACCACCACGAGGTCATCCTGTTCGGCGCCCTCCCGGACACCCTCCTCCGCTACCGCAACCAGGCTGCCGGGCTCCTGGAATCCGGGGAGTTGACGCTCAACACCGACGAGAACGGCGACCCGGAGGCATGGGGTTCGACCTGGAGCGAGTGGTCCGAGCGCAGCCCGTTCCACCAGGCGCTCGGCGGCCACCGGGCAGCGGCCGACCAACTCGGCGGCTGGCAGGCCTTCCAGCAGTACCGGGTCGTACTCAACTGGCTGTACCTCAACATGTACCGCCTCGGCATCGGTGAGCTGGAACGCAACCTGATCTGCCATGTGGTCTCCCGCGCCGTCGAGGACGTGCACGGGGTGACCGCGCTGGACCGGATCCAGGATCTGATCGGTTTCGTCGACAGCGGCGGCCGTCTGTAGCCGGACCGCACGAGAACCGGATCGCACGGGAGAAGGGGAGAGAAACCGCATGAGCCACGCCGTCACCGTCAGCGGCCTCGTCAAGCACTACCACCCGCACGCGCCGGCCGCCGTGGACGGTCTGAGCTTCACGGTCGACCGGGGCACGGTCTTCGGCCTGCTCGGTCCGAACGGGGCGGGGAAGTCCACCACCGTCGGCGTGCTGACCACCCGGATCCTGCCGACCTCGGGCCGATGCCTGCTCTTCGGCACGGACGTGGTGGCCCGACCGGCCGCGGCCAAGCGGTTGCTCGCGGTCGTGCCCCAACGCCAGAACCTGGACCGTTCCCTGGACGTGCGGCAGAACCTGCTCTTCCACGCGCGCTACCACGGCATCGGCCGGGCTGAGCGGCTCAGCCGTGCCGACGAGTTGCTGGACCTGATGGGGCTCACCGATCAGGCCGGGCAACGGGTCGAGCGGCTCTCCGGCGGCCAGGCCCAGCGGGTCGTCATCGCGCGGGCGCTGATGCACGCGCCCGAAGTGCTGTTCCTGGACGAGCCGTCGACCGGACTGGATCCCCAGTCGCGGCTGTTCCTGCACCAGCGCATCCGCGAACTGCGCGACCGCGGCATCACCGTGGTGCTCACCACCCACGACCTGGACGAGGCCGAGAGCCTGTCCGACCGCGTCGGCATCGTCGACCACGGCAAGCTCCTGGCCTTGGACACCCCGCGCGCGCTGACCGGGGCACTCCCCGGCCACAGCACGATCACCGCACAGCTCCGCGGCCCGCGGGTGCCGGCGGACCGGATCGTCGCCGCGCTGACGGAGCTGCCCGGAGCCCACGCCGCCGAGCACGACGCGCCGCCGGGCGACCCGGGAGCCGACGACGGCCACCGCTTCCGGGTGCGCACCGACCAGGACCCGTCGGCCCTGCTTCCGGACGTGCTGCGCACCGTCGTGGACCTGGGCGCGGGAGCCGACCTGGTCGACCTGTCGATCGCCCGGCCCAGCCTCCGGGACGTGTTCATCAACCTGACCGGACGGGAGCTGCGATGACCACCCTGACCGAAACCGCCGACCTGGATCGGAGCCCCGGCACCACCGACCGGCGACCGTGGCAGGACGTCCGTCCTGTGACCCGGACCTTCCTCGCGGTGTTGTGGCGCGACGTGTTCACCACGACCCGGCGGCCGGCCCCGTTCCTCGTGCAGGTGATCGTCCAGCCCTTGCTGCTGTTCTTCGTCTTCGGCAAGGTCCTCGGCGAAGCCGGGTACACCAGAGGCGACTTCGGTGCGACGCTGCTGCCCGGCGTCATGGCGCTCAACGCACTGCTCGTCTCGCTGCAGAACACCGCGATGCCACTGATCATGGACTTCTCGTGGTCCGGCGAGATCGAGGACCGGCTGCTCGCACCACTGCCGGGGCCCCTGGTCGCAGTGGCCAAGGTGGTGTTCGGAACCCTCTGCGGCCTGTTCGCCGGTCTGGTCATGGCACCGATCGGCTTCCTCGTGCTGGACACCACGGGCTGGCCGCTCACTGCCTGGCCGGGCGTGCTGTTCGTCCTCCTGCTCGGCTCGGCGGCCGGCGCCGGTATCGGCCTGGTGCTGGGCACGGTCGTGTCGCCGGACCGGATCAGCGTCACCTTCTCGCTCGTCCTGGCTCCGTTGACGTTCACCGGATCGGTCCAGTACCCGTGGTCGTCCCTCGGCCACGTCCGATGGTTCCAGGTGGTCTCCACGGTGAACCCGCTGACCTACGTCAGCGAGGGCCTGCGAGCGGTGACGCTGCCCGGCCTCCCGTCGATCCCCCTGTGGACGGACACCCTGGTGCTGCTGTTCGCCACGGTGGTCGCCGTGGCGATCGGCATCAGGGGATTCATGTCGCGCGCGCTCGGCTGACGGTCGGGTCCCGGCAGTGCGGAACGAGCCGGAGGCGATGGCCGCGCCCACATCGGCGGCCCGGTACACGACGTCCGCCATGGCAGCCGGATCCGCCGCCAGCAGGCCCCGCTCGCAGGCCCCGGGCGAGGAACAGTCGGGCCGCCTCGCGGGCCGGGTTCACACCGATGGCGAGGGCCACCGCCGTGGCCGCGGCGCGCCCGAGGCCGCGGAGCCCGGTGCTCACCGCGCCGGTTTGGTGCGTCGGCCGATCCTGCTGCCGAGCCAGACCAGCGGGTCGTACTTGCGGTCCGCGACCCGCTCCTTGAGCGGGATCAGCGCATTGTCCGTGATCTTGATGCGCTCGGGGCAGACCTCGGTGCAGCACTTGGTGATGTTGCAGTAACCCAGCCCGTGCACCTCCTGCGCATCGGTCTGCCGGTCCACCGTGTCCAGCGGATGCATGTCCAGCTCCGCGATCCGCATCAGATAGCGCGGCCCGGCGAAGGTGTCCTTGTTCTCCTCGTGATCACGCACCACGTGGCAGGTGTTCTGGCACAGGTAGCACTCGATGCACTTGCGGAACTCCTGCGAGCGCTCGACGTCCTCCTGCCGCATCCGGTACTCGCCGGCCCGGAGGCCCGGCGGCGGCGCGAAGCTCGGAATCTCGCGCGCCTTGGCGTAGTTGAAGGACACGTCCGTCACCAGGTCCCGGATCACCGGGAAGGCCCGCAGCGGTGTGATGGTCACCGGCTGGTCCGGCGGCAGCGCGGACATCCGGGTCATGCAGAGCAGCCGCGGCCGCCCGTTGATCTCGGCGCTGCACGAGCCGCACTTGCCGGCCTTGCAGTTCCAGCGGACCGCGAGGTCCGGCGCCTGGTCGGCCTGCAGCCGGAGCACCAGGTCGAGCACCACCTCGCCCTCGTGGACCTCGATCCGGTACGAGGTGAAGCCGCCGCCGGACACGTCACCCCGCCACACCCGGAACTCAGCGTGGTACGTCATTCCTGCACTCCTTCGGACAGCTCCTCGGCCGTCAGGTACCTCGCCAGTTCCTCGCGCGTGAACAGCGCCAGCAGATCGGGCCGGGCCACCCCGTTCCGCTCGCGGGCCACCTCGATCCCGTCCCCGCCGTACCGGCAGACCAGGTTGACCTTCCGCCACTCCCGGTCCATGCCGGGCCGGTCCTCGCGGGTGTGGCCGCCACGGCTCTCGGTGCGCATGAGCGCGGCGCGAGCCACGCACTCGGAGACCAGCAGCAGGTTGCGCAGGTCCAGGGCCAGGTGCCAGCCGGGGTTGAACTGCCGGTGACCCTCGACCACCGTACGGGCCGCGCGCTCCCTGAGCTCGGCCAGCTTCTCCAGTGCCTGTCGCATCTCGCCCTCGCGGCGAACGATGCCGACCAGGTCGTTCATGGTCTGCTGGAGCTCCCGGTGCAAGGCGTACGGGTTCTCCACCGACCCGCCCGCGCCCCGCGTCGTGTCGAACGGCGCCACCGCCTCCCGCACGGCCTCCTCCAGCTGCGCCCCGTCGATCGCCGGACGGTCTGCCAGGCCGCGCGCGTACTCGGCGGCGTGCAGCCCGGCCCGGCGGCCGAAGACCAGCAGGTCGGAGAGCGAGTTGCCGCCGAGGCGATTGGACCCGTGCATTCCGCCGGCCACCTCGCCCGCCGCGTACAGGCCGGGGACGGCGGGGCTGGCCGCGGTGTCCGGGTCCACCTCGACCCCGCCCATCACGTAGTGGCAGGTCGGCCCGACCTCCATCGGCTCGCGGGTGATGTCGACGTCCGCCAGCTCCCTGAACTGGTGGTACATCGAAGGCAGCTTACGGGTGATCTCCTCGGCCGGAAGCCGGGTGGAGACGTCCAGGTAGACCCCGCCGTGCGGGGTGCCGCGGCCTGCCTTGACCTCGGCGTTGATCGCCCGGGACACCTCGTCGCGCGGGAGGAGATCGGGCGGGCGGCGGTTGTGGTCGGGGTCGGCGAACCAGCGGTCCGCCTCCTGCTCGGTCTCGGCGTACTGACCCTTGAAGACCTCCGGAATGTAGTCGAACATGAACCGGCGACCGTCGTTGTTGCGCAGGACCCCACCGTCTCCACGCACCGACTCGGTGACCAGGATGCCCTTGACGGACGGCGGCCAGACCATGCCGGTCGGGTGGAACTGGACGAACTCCATGTGCAGCAGGCCCGCCCCGGCCAGCAGCGCGAGCGCGTGGCCGTCACCGGTGTACTCCCAGGAGTTGGAGGTCACCTTGAACGACTTCCCGATCCCGCCGGTCGCCAGCACCACAGCCGGTGCCTCGACGACGCAGAACCGCCCGCTCTCCCGGTCGTAGCCGAAGACGCCCGCAACCCGGTCGCGGTCCTTCATGACCCGGGTCACCGTGCACTCCTGAAGGACCTTCAGCCCGGACTCGTACCGTGTCGGATCCTTCTGGCCGGACGCCCGGTGGTCCTCCTGCTGCAGCGAGACCACCTTCTGCTGCAGCGTGCGGATCAGCTCCAGGCCCGTCCGGTCGCCGACATGGGCCAGGCGCGGGTACTCGTGGCCGCCGAAGTTGCGCTGAGCCATCCGGCCGTCCTCGGTCCGGTCGAAGAGCGCGCCCCAGGTCTCCAGCTCCCAGACCCGCTCCGGCGCCTCCTTGGCGTGCAGCTCGGCCATACGCCAGTTGTTGAGGAACTTCCCACCGCGCATGGTGTCGCGGAAGTGCACCTGCCAGTTGTCGTTGCTGTTGACGTTGCCCATCGCGGCGGCGATCCCACCCTCGGCCATTACCGTGTGCGCCTTGCCGAGCAGCGACTTGCAGATCACCACCACCCGCAGCCCCTGCTCGCGCACCGCGATCGCGGCCCGCAGACCCGCCCCACCGGCGCCCACCACGACCACGTCGCAGCCGTGCCGCTCGAGTTCAGCCATGCGCATGTCCTCTCAGCTCACCAGAGGGTGGGGTCGGTGAAGGCCCCGGACGCCACCAGGTACACGTACAGGTCGGCCATTGCGACGGAGGCCAGTGAGCACCACGCGAGCTGCATGTGGCGAGCGTTCAGACGACTGACGGTCAGCCACATCCGGTAGCGCACCGGATGCTTGGAGAAGTGCTTGAGCCGTCCGCCGAGGCTGTGCCGGCAGGAGTGACAGGACAGCGTGTACGCCCAGATCAGGGCGACGTTCACCAGCAGGACGAAGCTGCCGAGCCCTGCGTGTCCCCACGCACCGGAGGCGTCACGGAAGCCCAACGCGACGTCGTAGGTGAGGATCGCGGCGAACGGGAGAGCCAGGTAGAAGAAGTACCGGTGGGCGTTCTGCAGGATCAACGGCATCCGGGTCTCGCCGCCGTAGCGGGCGTGCGGCTCGGCCACCGCGCAGGCCGGCGGCGAGGACCAGAACGCACGGTAATAGGCCTTGCGGTAGTAGTAGCAGGTGACCCGGAAGCCCAGGGGGAAGACCAGCACCAGCAGCGCGGGCGACAGCCTCCACCAGCTTCCGAACAACGCCCAGTCAGCCCCGCCTCGTACGCTCACGCAGTTCGCGGCCAGGCAGGGCGAGTAGAAGGGGGAGACGTACGGCGCCACGTAGTAGTGCGTCCCGTCGAAGGCTCGCCAGGTCGCGTAGCCCACGAAAGCGAGCAGGCCGGCGACCGTGGCCAGTCGCGGGAGCCACCAGCGGTCGGTGCGCAGGTGCCCTTGCGGAATGCCGGCCCGGCCCGGCCCGTGGACGCCCGTACCGGCGGGCCGATCGGTTCCGGTCCTCACATCCGACCCTCCTTGCTGCGGCGGGCTCCTCGCCCCGGATCGCCACGAGTGTGGCGCAGGTCACCCTACGGGCAACTCCGGCGCCAGGACCGGCCCGTCACGCTCGCGTCGGGGCGATGTCCACCAACCGGCTGCATCACCCGCACAAGACCCGGCACCGCCGCCAAGGCCGTCGAGGCCTACGTCGAGAGCGCCGCCACCCACGCCGGGCGCTGGTCCGACCACGCACCCGTCACCACCGCATTCGACGTAAACATCCAGGAGCTGTATCCACTGATGCAGATGAGTCAGCAAAAAGTCAGCATCAGTCCGCGCCTGGTGGCTCCTCAGCTGCGATCCCCGGAAGCAGCACCGTCGGCCGCCTCCCGTGGCGCGGTTGCGGCCCGCGCCTCCGCCTGTTCGGCCTGGTGCCCATCGTCGGCAGCCACGGCTTCCGGTCGCGGTTCGGGATACTTCTGTTTCGGTTCCTGCTTCCGCTCCCAGCGCTGGGCTCGGGACACCCACCACCCGACCAGGACGACGAGTAGGCCCACCCCGATCCTGAACAGTCCGCTCAGCACGGCCCCGGCCACGTGGCCCTTCACCGAGTCCCAGGCCAGGTAGGCGGCTACGCCGAGGGCGAGTACGGCAATGGTGGCGAGGCGCCATCCCACCCGATGGGCGCCCCGTGCCAGCAGTTTCGTCTTTTCATACCCCTCCGAGGTCCTCCCGTTGTCCGCCGGCGTCTTCCCCCCGTCGGACCCCGGTGCCGGCTTCTGAGGAGGCCTGATCAGCAGGGCTGATGCGGAGGCCCCGGCCAGCAGGAGGAAGGCTCCGGCGACCGGGAACGCCGTGGGCAGGCCGGGCACGAAGAGGGCCGAGGCCAGGAGCACCCCGCCGACGGCCAGAGCGAGATTCACCGCGTTGGCGGCGAACCAGCTCCGGCGGGTGAGGAAGGTGACCATCCCCCAGACCGTGAGGGTGTAGCCACGGAGGGCCGCGAGGACCATGTGGACCGGCTTCACCTGGCGGAACCCGATGACCGACGCGGGATTCTGAGCGGTCGCGGTGCTCACGGCGACCGCCGCCGTCTGGGAGAGCGTGCGGGCGAAGGTGTCGCTGCCCACGTCGTGCGAGATGAGCTCCTTGCCGATCCGGTCGGCCTCCTCCCACAGGTCCAGCAGGGCCTCGGCCGGGAGGTCGTCCCCAGCGGCGTCCTTCTTCCTCTCCTCGTAGCTGCTCAGCCAGCTCCTCTCCCCGGGGGTACGGTCGTTGCCCGGCTCACCGCTGATCGCGGTCGCCAGCGTGTCGAGGTCCTGTCGGAGGATGTCGGCCCGAATGGCCTGGCTGATCACTTTGATACATGCCTGGAGCCCGTCCAGGTCGACCGCTGCTCCGTCCCGCCCCGTCCGGCTCGCGTCCTGCGCCGAGCGTTTCCATCGGGACGGGCCCACGTGGACCTCGGTGACGATGCTCCTCAGGTACTTCTCGCACTGACCCCGGTACTTCGCCCACTCCGTCTCAAGCCAACCGCCGTCCGGGCTCTCCGGCCCGGGGTAGGTGGCACATCTGTGGATCTCCTCGAGCAGCTGACCCACACGTTGTCCGCGCTTCGCGTCGATCTGCGCGGCCGAAGTCGACCGGCTGTCGACCACGACCGCGGCACGCTGTCTGAGCCGGTCGGACGAGAGCAGCATGCGCACGATGTGTTCAGCACCGTCCACGCGCCCGCGCAGCCAGTCGTTGACCCTCCAGGACGGACGGTAGAACGCACCGAAGTGGTGGAGTTGCGTACCCGTCAACAGATGCGGGTCCGTGGACGAGAACTGGACGAGCTCCACCTCCTGTTCGACGTCCTGGCTGGCGCCTGAGAAGGCCAGCTGGACGACATCGAGCCGGAGCATGCGCTGCAGCACCCCGTGCTCGGACGGGAGCCTGTGCCGCAGCAGCCCCCGTGTAAATCGCGGTCCCCCGGCCGAGCCGAACAGGTAGTCGTGGAGGTCGCTGAGGCGCCGGCTGTCCAGGTGGTCGGACTCGACGGGCCGCCGAATCCCGGCCACGTCGGCGACAGCCGGGGCGCAGGCCCGCAGCACCCCGGCGATCTCACGGGCCGTCTTGTACGGCCACCCCGGGTCGTACTCGCGGCTGCCGCACTTGACGACTCCCTCGAGCCACGTCTCCAGCTCCCGCTTGTTCGTCGCCTCGCCGGATCCCTGCGCGATGCGGCCCGGCATCGCCGTGGCCGCCGATCCCGCCCAGTACTCGTCCAGTTCGCGCCGCTTCGCCCGGATCCCCTCAAGCGCGGGCCTCAGCCTGCGACGGGCTTCGATGATCTCCGCACGCTCGGGTCGTCCCATCGGAGCCAACCGGACTGCCCGCCTCAGCACGTCGACGGCCATGTCCGCCAGCCGCTCGACGGTCGTCACACCCCAGTCCCACTGCTCGCCCGTCCGCTTCAGAGCCGCATCCAAGGTGTCTGCGGGAATGAACGAACCGTCCTTGCCCCGCCTCCGCCGCAGCACCCCCTGTACCACCTCGACCAGTTCGAGCCGGCTCCATGCCTTCTCTCCCTCCGCCTGGCCCGCGGCGATGAGTCCTCCGATGATTCGCGCGGCATGGTCGACGCGGACATCGACGTACCCGCTCCACGCCTGCTCGGACAGCTCCTGAGCAGCGTCCGTCATCGCGGCCGCGAGACGGTCCCTGACCTGCCGCCGGAGGCGCACCGCCTCGTTGTTGGTGCGGATCTCGGCCAGTTCACGCGACACCGAGTCGGTCGACCGCAGTCGGGTGAACACACCGAGAACGGCGTCACGGGCATGCGGAAGGTTCTCCTTGGCGGGCAGGACGACCGGCCCGGACGGGTCGGGCACGACGTAGGCGAGCACTCGGCGCACCTGGATTCCCGCAGTCTGCCGGTACACGGCCTCCAGCGCCGGGCGGATGGGTTTGTTGAGCAGCACACCGCCGTCGAGGACGTACTGCGACTGGCGGAAGTTGGCACCGCCCGCGGCCGACGGCCATGGTCCGTCCCCGGTGGTGGGAGAGCCATCGACCTCCACCCAGTGCGGCTCGAACGCCCCCGGGAAGGAGGATGTGCAGCGGGCAGCGGCCGCCAACTTCGTGACGATGTCTTTGTCTGACAGGTCCGCGACGCCGGGTCGGCCATCGACGGGCTTGGCGAACCTGAAGAGCGCGTCGTGGTCCACCTCGGTGATCCGAGCCCCCAGGTCGTCGGTGAACGGCGTCGTCCGGCCCTCCCAGAGGGTTCCGGTGAGGATGAGTTCGACCGGGTGGCCGACACCGTCTCCGGCGGGTTCGGCGGCAAGGATCCCGGTGAGGGCCGTCTTCAGTGTCGGGAGGAAGTAACCGTCCCCCTGGAGGAGGGACGGCGGGTCCTTGTCGAGCGGGCTGCGCAACAGCAGCTCCAGACTGCCGTGATCACGCCACAGGTCCCGCAGTCGGTCGATGTCCCGATCCTGGGCGAGCCCGAGGGCGAGGAAGGCGCCGTTGATCCCGCCTGCCGACGTTCCGGCGATGACGTCCACGCGCGCATCGGCCTGCAGCAGGTCGAGCAGCGGCTGGTAGGGCGCCTGCTCCCGATGACGCGCCATCGCGAGCCTGTGCAGCTCCAGCGTTACACCGCTCATCCAGACAGCGAGGCTCACACCACCGTTCAGCACCACGGCGAGGCGAATGTCCTGACGGTCGTAGCCGTTCTCCGCCGAGCCGTTCCGGGAATTTGAATCTTCATCCGTTGCGTCCATCACAACGTCTCCGTCAGCGTTGCGCACCCTGTGCACCCGACCTGGCGAAATCAGTCTGATCCACGAGCACCCGGGTGCGCAAAACCATGAGGATCGCCAACGAAGTACCAAGAAGTCACAAGCCACCGCCCGCACCGCACCGCGTCACACATTCGGCCCTTTCCCAGTGGCGACTTGAGCAGATCGATGATGACGTTGAGCACGACTACATGCGTATTCCGGAATTCATCCGATGAGAGACGTGGTGCACATGCACGAGATCGCCCGATACGGCCTGGCCGGCATCCGCCTCGTCAACGGAGCCATGGCTCTGCTGGCCCCGAACACCCTGGCGAAGCGGCTCGGTATCGAGACCGGCCGCGACAGCGGCGTGACGTACACGCTCCGGCTCTTCGGCGTGCGGACGGTGCTTCTGGGCGCCGAACTCTTCCTCGTCAAGGACGGCGCGGAACTCAACCGAGCGCTGCTCCGCGGGACGTTCATCCACACGAGCGACGCGCTCGCGGCCGCCCGAGCGGGGAAGAACGGCGACCTGCCGCCCCGGTCGGCAGCGATCGCCACGGCGATCTCCTCCGTCAACGTCGCGCTGACCTTCCTCGCGCGGGAACCGTCGCGATGAACGCGTCACAGGGACGGTCCACCTCGGCCGCGCCCGACCCGCCGGACGCGAACGAGGAGTTCGACTTCGTCGTCGTCGGATCGGGAGCAGGCGGCGGGCCGCTGGCGGCGAACCTCGCCGAAGCCGGCTACCACGTGCTGCTGTTCGAAGCGGGCGGTGCGGACGAGGGCCTCGACACCACCGTCCCGGCCTTCCACGGTCAGGCGACCGAGGACCCCCGCCTGCGGTGGGACTTCTATGTGCGGCACTGGGACGACGAGGAGCGGCAGCGGCGCGACGACAAGTACGTCGCCGAGCACCACGGCGTCTGGTACCCCCGCGCCGGCACGCTGGGCGGGTGCTCCGCCCACAACGCCATGATCACGGTCTGCCCGCACGCGGCGGACTGGGACGGCATCGCCCGGCTGACCGGCGACCCCTCGTGGGCCAGTCCCCGGATGAGGCGCTGGTTCCAGAAGCTCGAACGCTGCACGTACGTCGACCGCCCGCGGCTCCTGCCCCGGAACCGGCTGCTCGCCGCCGTCCTGGAACGCCTTCCGCTGATCTCGGCCGCGTTCGTCAACAAGAGCGGCCACGGCTTCGACGGCTGGCTCTCGACGTCCCTCGCGGACCCGCGGCTGGCCCTGCGCGACCCACAGCTGCTCAAAGTCGTCGTGTCCGCCGCGGAGGCCGCACTGGCCACGACGCTCAGACGTCCACTCACCCTCCTCGAACGGCTGGACACCTACTTCGACCCCAATGACCGGCGGGTGGAGGGCGGCGCACCCGGTGGACTGTGGATGATCCCCCTGGCCACGTCCGGAGGACACCGCGTCGGCGTCCGGGAGCGCATCAGGGACGTGCAGCGACGGCACCCGGACCGCCTCACCGTACGCACGGGCGCGCTCGTCACCCGCGTCCTGCTCGACGAGGACCTGACCGCGGTGGGGGTCGAGTACCTGGCTCAACCACACGCGTACCGCGCCGATCCGGGCGCCGAGGCCGAGCCCCAGCCGCCACTGTCCCAGGTCAGGGTCCGCCGGGAGGTGGTCCTGTCCGGCGGTGCCTTCAACACGCCGCAGCTGCTGATGCTCTCCGGGATCGGGCCGCGCGCCGAACTCCTCAGGCACGGGCTGCCCGTGCGACTCGATCTGCCGGGGGTCGGCTCGAACCTGCAGGACCGCTACGAGGTCGGTGTCGTCTCCGAGATGGACGAGGCGTTCACCCTGATCGAGGACTGCACGTTCGAGCCGCCCGTACCGGGAGCTCCGGAGGACCGCTGCCTCACCGCGTGGGAGAGCGGTCACGGCGTCTACACCTCCAACGGCGCAGTCATCGCGATCACGGCCAGGTCGAAACCGCAGCTGGCGTCGCCCGACCTGTTCCTCTTCGGCCTGCCCGCGTACTTCCACGGCTACTACCCCGGCTACTCGGGTGAACTGTTCCGCAACAGGCGGTACTTCACCTGGGCGGTGCTCAAGGCCCACACGCGGAACACCGGCGGCCGGGTGGGACTGCGCAGCGCCGACCCCCGTGACACGCCGTTGATCTCGTTCCGGTACTTCGAGGAGGGCACCGACCACCTCGGCGAGGACCTCGACGCGGTCGTGCACGGCATCGAGTTGGCGCGCGACGTCATGCGGCGCGCCGGAGCGCTGGTGGAGCGTGAGGTCCTGCCCGGGGCGGGCGTCCGAAGTCCCGAGGACCTGCGCGGCTTCGTCCGTGACCAGGCGTGGGGGCACCACCCCTGCGGTACGGCGCGGATCGGAGCCGGGAACGACCCCATGGCCGTGGTGGACAGCCGCTTCCGCGTCCTCGGTACCAAGGGCCTGCGCGTCGTCGACGCCTCGGTCTTCCCTCGGATCCCGGGATTCTTCATCGTCACGGCCGTCTACATGATCGCCGAGAAGGCGAGCGCGGTGATGCTCGAGGATGCCGCCGCGAACGGCCGTTCCGTCCGCACGCCCCGAGGCCGCCAGGCAGACGTTGTACGCACCCGGTGACGCCGGCCTTCGACCGAGCAGGACCTACGGCCCGAATCCCGATCACACACACCCCTGACAGGAGAAGGCCAGCATGGCCAATCAGCCCACCCCCCAAGGCAGTCCGCAGGCGGCCAGGTCCGCCGACCGACCCGAGCCCGCGTTCTTCCTGCGGGCGTACGAGCGGTTGGCGCTGGTCGTCGACCACAAGATCGGCTGGGACCGCCTGCCCACGCCGCTCGGCCTGGCGACCCTGCTGGGCCTGCGGAACCTGCTGCGCCGCAAGAACCTCTTCGACACCGCCGGTTATCCCGCGAAGGACCTGCCGCAGATCCAACCTCGCCGGGCCCGCGACACCACCGAGCGCTCGGCCGATGGCACCTACAACGACTTCGCGGACCCCCGGATGGGTATGGCCGGTTCGCGCTTCGGCCGCAACGTGCCGCCCGAGCGGACCTACCCCGAGCCCGAACCGCAGATCCTCTCGCCGAGCCCCCGCGAGGTGAGCCGAGCGCTGCTCACGCGGCACCAGTTCGTGCCCGCGGAGTCGGTCAACTCACTGGTCGCCGCCTGGCTGCAGTTCATGATCCGTGACTGGTTCAGCCACGGTCAGGGCACCATGGAGGATCCCTGGACGATCGAGCTGGTCGACGACGATCCCTGGCCGACCCGCCCGATGCTGGTACCGCGCACCATCCCCGACCGGACCAGACCGGCCGGCGACGGCCGGCCCCCTACCTACATCAACGAGAACACCCACTGGTGGGACGCATCCCAGATCTACGGTGACAGCCTGGAGGAGCAGCGAGGGCTGCGCACCGGTGAGGGCGGGAAGCTGCGGGTGCCCGGCAACGGCGCGATGACCACCGACGACCAGGGCCAGGATCCGGCGAAGACTCCAGGGTTCTGGCTCGGCCTGGCCATGATGCACCGTCTGTTCATCCTGGAACACAACGCCATCTGCGACCAGTTGTACGAGGACTACCCGCAGTGGACGGACGAACAGCTCTTCCAGCGGGCCCGGCTGATCAATGCCGCTCTCATCGCCAAGATCCACACGGTCGAGTGGACCCCGGCGGTCATCAGCCACCCGACCACCGTCGCCGCACTTCGGGCCAACTGGTACGGCGTCCAGGGCGAGCGGCTGCGTCGGCTCCTGGGCCGTCTCAGTGGCAGCGAGGTGCTCAGTGGGATCGTCGGAGGCAGGACGGACCACTTCGGCGTCCCCTACACGCTCACCGAGGAGTTCACGGCGGTGTACCGGATGCACCCGCTGATCCGCGATGACTGGTCGTTCCGCTCCGCCACCGACGACACACTGCTGCAGGAGGCGAACTTCCGGGAACTGGCCGGGCCGCACGCCTACGAGCTCCTGGCCAAGCACTCGCTGACCGACCTCTTCTACTCGTTCGGCACGGCGTACCCCGGGCTGGTGACACTGCACAACTACCCGAGGTACCTGCAGGAGTTCGAGCGGCCAGACGGAAAGCTGGTCGACCTGGGCGCCGTCGACATCCTGCGCATCCGCGAACTGGGCGTGCCCAGGTACAACGAGTTCCGGCGCCTGCTCCACCTCAAGCCCGCCAAGGACTTCGAGTCGCTGACGCCGGACCGGGCCTGGGCCAGGGAACTGAGCCGGATCTACGAGGGCGACATCGAGCGCGTGGACCTGATGGTCGGCATGTTCGCCGAACCCCGGCCCAAGGGCTTCGCCTTCAGCGACACCGCCTTCCGCATCTTCATCCTGATGGCATCGCGCCGCCTGAACAGCGACCGCTTCCTCACCAGGGACTACAGCCCCCAGGTGTACACGCGCACCGGGCTGGACTGGGTCGAGAACAACAGCATGAGCTCGGTACTGCTGCGCCACTTCCCGGACCTGCGTCCGGCGATGTCCTCAGTGACCAACGCGTTCACCCCCTGGCAGAGCACCAGGGTCTGAGCTCGGCGATCAACGTCGGCGCGCTTGGTGCTCCTCGATGGACTCTGCGCGTTTGACCGCCTTGCCGAGGTGCGCTTCTGGCGAGCGGGGAGCCGGCGACGTTTTCGGGCGGTGGAGGCCACTGGCCTCCACCGCCGATCAGGACACCGTCGCAGGTGCCGAGTTGCTCGACGACGCAGGCCTGCAGGTCCTCGTCGGAGGCCGGAGGCAGTCCCGGCCTGCGCCACCCCGGCCCAGCCGCACTCACACCAGCCAACGAGGCCTGCGATCTCGCCCGGCCGGTATTTGACAAGTCGATTCGTCGCACCGCCTCCCGCCAGGAGCATCGCGAGCGCTGACTGGCGGGAACGCCTTGTTGGCACCCAGCACGGCATCAGCCAAGGTAGCTCTCCCTATGTCACATTGGCGTGCTCGGCCGCCTGTCCGATTCATGGCCTCATGGCGTACCACAGGGCGCCGCAGGAGAAGATGCCATCACCGGTGACGTCACCGGGCTTGGTGTCACCCATGTAGTAGTACAGCGGGTGTCCGTTGTAGGTGACCTGCACGGTACCATCGGCACGCGTCGTCGTACCGAGGTGGCTGCTGTTGACCCCCGGGCCGGCCGTGGCGCCGGTGGTGAGCAGCGGGGGCCATATGCTGGCGCAGCGTCCGTAGCAGGTCGACGTGCTCGTCGTGTCCCGCGCGAACAGGTAGAGCGTGTTGCCGCCGGCTCCGGCCAGGATCTGCCCCAGCTTGCTGGAATGGACGGTCACGGCGGGATCAAGTGTGTTTGTCGCACTGGTGGAGGCTGGTGCGGTCGATACCGCGGAAGGCGCTGCGGCGCTTGCAGGCCGAGCATTGTGCCCACCCTGTCCGGACCAGGCGCCCGCCGTTCCGACGCCCAGTGTGACTATGGCTACCACCAGCATGTTTGTCGTCCGGCGGCGTTTGCGAGTGCTCGTCGTGTCTGTACGTGTTCTGGGTGTCATCATGTCGACCCGTTCACATTGGGTCTCGTGCATGACCCACCAGATGCAGGTCATGCACCCGGTCAACTACCAATGTACTCCTGCAAGTCGAGACAAAAAGGGCGCATCGGGTACAGGAGCCGTCTGCTTTTCGATCACGCGGTTGACCTGGCCGAACGGGCTTCTTGCGGGGTGGTCCCGGTGGGGCCGGTGCATGAAGGCTGAGCATCCGCTCCGGGGGCGGGCAGCCCAGCAGGACATCTCGTCAGCCGCCAGGAGAGCCCGCACCTCTCCTTCGTCGGCAGTCACCTCTGTGGCGAACTTGGTGACGATGTCGTCCAGGGGGTGAAGAGCACGAAACGGTGCTCCATGCCTTCGAGGTGTTCGTTCATCGGGCCCAGTTCCCACCCGTCGCCGAGACGAAGGTGGCCGCAGCGAGTTCGGAGCCGTTGGCGGTGAGCAGGCGGACACCTGTGACCGGCGCTGCACCGGCTTTGTAGGGCCCGCCCCAAGAGCCGTAGCCATCGCTGTCGAGAGTGAAAGTACCTAGCGTGACGATGGATCCGTCGGCCCGCTGAAGCTGGCACTGGACGGTGCCGGAGTGCCCGTCGGCGTCCACCGACATGTACATCCAGGGTGAGGTCCCGGTGTAGACGAAGACCTGCCCCATCGATTGTCCCCCACTGGTGAGTTGGGCGGTGAGCAGGTGTTGCTGCGCCGGGGAGGTGATCGGCGCGACCGGGAGGGGCTGGCTGGACAGACTGCCGAGCACCCAACCGCCTCCACCCAGTGCGAGGCCCGCTGCGGCTGCCGCCGCGGCGAGGGCGATCCGCCGCCACCGTTCGCGGCGGGCCGGGCGCCGCGCGGACGTCAGTCCGAGGCGGTCGAGCACCCTGTCCTCGAAGCCGGGCGGCGGTTCGCTGTCGGGCACGAGGTCCAGCAGCGCGTCCGCCGTGAGCGCCAGCTCGTGGATGTGTGCGCGACAGGCGGGGCAGCGTTCGAGGTGGGCCGTCGCCGCGGCTTGCTCCTCGGCGGGCAGCACGCCGAGCGCGATCTCCGCGCCGATCTCCTGGAGCTGCGCGCAGGTGAGTTCGCGGTCGTCAGTCATGATCCACCCGTCCGGTCGCGAGGGACGCGCGCAGCTTGGCCATGGCGGCCCTGATTCGGGTCTTGGCGGTGCCGAGCGGTACCTTTTCGAAGTCCGCGACCTGCTGAGCCGTCATCCCGTAGATACCAGCCATCACCACAGCGCGGGCTTGATCGCGCGGGAGCGCGGCGACCGTATGGCGCAGTTCCGCCGCGGCCTCAGCGGTGAGCGCGTGCTGCTCCGGCGTGTCGGTGACGGTCTCCAGCATGTTCTCCAGGTCGGCGGGGGCGACCGGGGTGGCCTTGTGGGCACGTAGGGCATCGATCGCCTGGTTGTGCGCGATGGCCGACAGCCAGGTGCGCACGGACCCTCGGCGTGGGTCGTAGACCTGAGCGTGTCGACAGACTTGCTCGAAGGTCTGCTGGGCGATGTCCTCGGCGAGCTGGGCGTCGCCGACCACGCCGACGGCCACGCCGAAGACCCGGCGCTGGAACCGCCGGACGAAGGCCACAGCAATCTCGGGATCGCCGGTCATGAGGCCCGCCAGCAGCGCTTCATCGGGGACCTGCTCCCATGGAAGACCAGCCCTACGCATACCTCCTACGTACCACGAGCCGGCAGGGATTTCCTTTGCCTCGGTACGGGATTCAAGGGTCCGTGGCTGCGACTTCGCGAGCGACTGCCGCTGGACCTGATCTCACGCCGGGTAAGTCACGGCGGTCCTCGGCGACGTCCGCCGTGGCCCCGCCGGCAGGCGTTGGAGCGCCTCGGCCGACGGTGCCCGTGCCGCACAGGCCGGGCGAGCGGTGGGACGGCGGTGAGGGGGTCTGCACCGCCGTCCGGGGCCCTGCGCGAACACCACCGCCGACGCTGGTGACGCCTCCGGATGCGCATGCTCGAAAGCCATGAGCTGTCACCAGCCGCTCTCGGGGTTCAGGAGCGGATCCCGACGGATTCTCCGGGTGACCGGTGCAGCCGGTAGAGGTGGGCGTAGGCGGGGCTGCGGGCGAGCAGTTCGTCGTGGGTGCCGTGGGCCGCGACCCGGCCCTGGTCGAGCAGGACGATCTGGTCCGCGTCACGGACCGTGAGCAGGTTGTGCGAGATGATGATCGTCGTCCGGCCTGACATCAGCAGGCGGAGCGGCTCCATGATCCGCCTGGTGGACTCGGCGTCGAGACCCGTCATGGGCTCGTCGAGGACGAGTACGGGGGCTTCGCGGACCATGGCGCGGGCGATGGCGAGACGCTGCCGCTGGCCGCCGGAGAGCAGGCGGCCGCGCTGACCGACCACGGTGTTGTAGCCCTCGGGCAGGCGGCTGACGAACTCGTGGGCGTCCGCCGCGCGGGTGGCGGCCCGGATCTCGGCCTCGCTGGCCTGCGGCCGCCCGTATGCGACGTTCTCCCGGACGGTGCCGTGGAAGACGAGCGTCTCCTGGAGGACCACCGCGACGTTCTCCCGCAGGTCGGTGAGGGCCAGCTCGCGCAGGTCGATCCCGTCGAGCCGCACCGAGCCGTGGTCCGGGTCGTAGAAGCGGAGCAGCAGCTTGGCGACGGTCGACTTGCCCGCGCCGCTGGCTCCGACCAGGGCCACCGTCTCCCCCGGCGCCACCTTGAACGACACGCCCGACAGCGCGTGCCGGTCCACATCCGGGTAGCTGAAGGAGACCTCGTCGAACTCGATGCCGCCGCGCGCTCGTCCGAACGGCCGTGGCGTGCGGGTCTCCACCACCTGGGGGTGCTGGTGGAGCAGTTCGATGATCCGGTCGGCGGCTGCGGAGGCCGAGTAGAACGTGTTGCCGAGGCCGGACATGCCGCGGATCGGGCCGTAGAGCCTGCTCAGCAGCGCCAGGAAGACCATCAGTCCGCCCAGCGAGAGTCGGCCGTTGGCCAGCTCCCAGGCGCCCAGGCCCATCACCACCAGGCCGCCGATCAGTTCGACGAAGTCGACGGCCGGTCCGTACAGCGCTCCGATCCGGGTGGAGGCCATCACCGCGTGGTACCGGCCGAGGCTCTCGCGCTGGAAGCGGGCGTGCTCCCAGTCCTGGCGGTTGTACGCCTGGACCAGCGCGATGTTGCCGAGCGTCTCCTCGGTGACCGCGCTGATCGAACCGCTGCGCCGGCGGCGCTCCCGCGCCGCCGCCCTGATCAGCCGGGCGAAGCGCCGGGCGGTGAACCAGAACATCGGCGCGATGACCAGCGCGGCCAGCGTGAGGTCCCAGCGCAGCACGACGAGCAGGCCGATGTAGATGCCCAGCCGTGCGACCTGCCCGATCGCGCCGACGATCCCGGAGAGCATGAAGGTCTCGACGGCATCGACGTCGCCGGTGACCCGGGACAGCACGTCACCGAGCCGTCGCCGTTCGAAGAAGCCCAGCGACAGGTCCTCGAGGTGCCGGAAGACGTCCGAGCGCAGGGACAGCAGGAAGCGCTCGCTCACCCACGTGGACGTCACCCGGTTGACGAAGGAGAGCACTCCGGAGAACAGGGTCAGCACGGCGTAGGCCACGGCGATCGGTAGGAACAGGCTCAGGTCGCGCGGGACGAGCATGTCGTCGATCACGATCTTGAACAGCCAGATCTCCGCGGCGCCGACGGCCGGACCGAGCACCACCAGGACCAGCAGCACCGCCATCCAGCGGCGACCACCGCGGGTGTAGGGCCAAAACCGCCGGAAGACCTGCCGCAGCGGAACCGGCGGCGCGGCGGCGACCAGCCCACCCGGACCCTCGGCAACGCTGAGGAGCCGGTTCAGAGCCGAGCGTACGGTGCGTTCTCTCGTCATCTCACGGTCTCGTCCCTGAACGCTGATCACCCCCGATGGAACGAAGCGGGCCGGGTACGAGGCCCGGGCCCGCTCTCACAACATGGACGCGTTCAGGTCTGTCGATCGCCTTGGTCACCACCATTCGCCGCGGTCGCGGAAGTCGTCGCGGTCGCGGAAGTCGTCGCGGTCGCGGAAGTCGTCGAAGTCGCGGAAGTCGTCGCGGTCGCGGAAGTCGCCGAAGTCGCCGAAGTCGTCGCGGTCCCCGTGGCCGCCGTGATCACCGAAGGAAAGCCAACGCCCGAGGAATGCCATGATCAAACCTACTTCCGAGTTCCCTTGTACGCTCCGCCGCATCCTGGACAGCGGTCGGCGCGGAGGTCGCCACAGCCGTCAACGCAGGGCGCGCGGCGACGGTCATCGCAACCGACCGTCGACACCATCGTTTGACTGCCGGCGTCGACAGCACCCGGCGTCCGAGGCCACGGCTCGCTAATAGGGATACGTATGCGCGCGCCTGTCGGATTCCTCGGCGCGGATTCCTTTGGGCGCAGATCTGATGCGGGTGCTGTCGCCGATCTGCGTGAAGCGAGACCCATGGGCCCGCTCCAACTGCTGACGATGCCGTGCTCGGCCCGGCGTGCGGCCTTCCACGCACCGGGGCTACCGTGAGTTTGCCGTCGGCTGGACACTCCCCCGGCGTCAGCCGTCCGCGACGGCCTTCGCCCAGCCGACCGCAACCGTCTCCTTCGCCTTCTCGGTCTGCGCATCCGTCGGGAACGCGGGCGTTCCCTCAACCGTCGGCAGTCTTGCGAAGGCCGCCTCGTCAAGGGTGCCGTCCTTCTTCATGGTGTCGAGCAGCACCGGGCGGGCGTAGCCGTGGAGCCGGAGGTTCTGACCCTCGGCGCTGAAGAGGTACTCCTGCCACAGGCGGGCGGCCGCCGGGTGCGAGGCGTGCTTGTTGATCGCCAGCGCGTAGTACTGGGCGAAGCTGCTGTCGAAGGGGATCGAGACCTGCCAGTTGACGCCTTTGCTGCGGAGTTCGTCGGTGTAGTTGAGGTTGACGAAGTCCCAGTTGATGCTGATGGGCGTCTGGCCGCTCGCGACCGTGGCCGAGGTGGCAGCGACCGGGTTGAGGTTGCCCGCCTGCTTGAGCTTGGCGAAGAAGTCGAGGCCGGGCTGGATGTTGTCGAACGATCCGCCGTTCGCCAGGGCCGCCGCGTACACGCTGGCGAATCCGGTCCCGGATCGGGTGGGGTCGCCCTCAAGCGCGACCTTGGCCCGGTAAGCGGGTTTCAGCAGATCGGCGAAGGTCTGGGGACAGACCTCGACGCGGTTCGCGTCGCAGCCGATGGAGATGTAGCCCCCGTAGTTGTTGGACCAACGGGCCTGCGGGTCCTTCTGGTTGCCCGGGATCGAGCCGTACGCGGCGACCTTGTACGGCGCGAGCAGGTTCTGTCTGCCTGCTGCCCGGGCGAACGTGTCCCCTACGTCGATGACGTCGGGGGCACTCTGCTGTGTCCCGTTCCTCTTGATGGCGTCGATCTCGTCCTGGCTGTGGCCCAGAGGATTGTCGACCGTGACCGTGATCCCGTACTTCCTCTCGAAGCCGTCGATCAGGCCGCCGTAGTCGGCCCAGTCACGGGGGATCGCGATCGCTCTGAGCGTGCCCTCCTTCTTCGCCGCGGCGGTCAGTGCGTCCATGCCGCCCACGTCCTTCGCGGAGGTGGCCACCGACGGGTCCTTGGGTGTGGCAGGCGGTGTGTGGCCGCACGCGCCCAGACCCATGGCCAGGAGGACCAGGCAGCCGGAGACGGTTGCCGTTCGGGCACGAGATGCGGTCACGATGACTCCAGACGTCCTTCGGTGGCCACGAGCGGGATCCCGCCGGGACCTTCCGCTGCTGGGGTGGCACTCTCGTGGAGGCGCTGTTCGGCCCAGATGACTTTGCCGTTGGGGGTGTAGCGGGTGCCCCAGCGCTCGGAGAGCTGGGCGACCAGGAACAGCCCACGCCCGCCCTCGTCGGTGCTGACCGCGTACTGCAGGTGCGGGGAGGTGCTGCTGCCGTCGGAGACCTCGCAGATGAGTGCGCGGTCACGGATCAGCCGGAGCCGGATCGGACCGGTGGCGTACCGGATGGCATTGGTGACCAGCTCGCTGACGATCAGTTCGGTGGCGAAGGCCATCTCGTCCAGGCCCCACTCGGTGAGCCGTTCCGCGACGCCGGCCCGGACCCGGGCGACGGCGGCCGGGTCGGCCGGGACGTGCCAGACGGCGACCCGGTCGGCGGGCAGCGCCCTGGTCCGGGCGACCAGCAGGGCGATGTCGTCGGTCGGGTTGGCCGGCAGCAGGGCGTTCAGCACCGCCTCGCAGGTGTCGTCGGGGCTGCGGTCGCCCTGGCCGAGGGTGGTGCGCAGCAGTTCGAGGCCGACGTCGATGTCCCGGGAGCGGTCCTCGACCAGGCCGTCGGTGTAGAGCACCAGCCGGGTACCCTCCCGCAGCTGTAGTTCGGCGTTCTCGAACGGCAGGCCGACCAGGCCGAGCGGCGGCCCCGCGGGCAACTCGGGGAACTCCACCGAGCCGTCCGGGTGGACGAGGGCCGGCAGCAGGTGCCCGGCCCGGGCCATGGCGCAGCGCAGGGTGACCGGGTCGTAGACGGCGTACAGGCAGGTCGCGCCGGTGATGGCGTCGGCGTCCTTGGCCGCCCGGTCCTGGTCGATCTGGTTGACCAGGTCGTCCAGGTGGCTGAGCAGTTCGTCCGGGGGCAGGTCGAGGGAGGAGAAGTTGTGCACGGCGGTGCGCAGCTGGCCCATGGTGGCGGCGGCGTGCAGGCCGTGGCCGACCACGTCGCCCACCACCAGGGCGACCCGGGCGCCGGGCAGCGGGATCACGTCGAACCAGTCGCCGCCCACGCCGGCCTCGGCGGGCAGGTAACGGTAGGCGACGTCCAGGGCGCTCTGCTCGGGCAGTCCGCCGGGTAGCAGGCTGTGCTGGAGGGTGACGGCCATCCGGTGCTCGCGGGTGTAGCGGCGGGCGTTGTCGATGCAGACGGCGGCCCGGGCGACCAGCTCCTCGGCCAGCGAGAGGTCGTCCTCGTCGAAGGGCTTCGGTGAGGTCGCACGCCAGAAGACGGCCACGCCGAGCACCTGGCCCCGGGCGAGCAGCGGCACGCTCAGCAGCGAGTGGATGCCGTGCTCGACCGCGCGCCGGGCCCGGTCCGGGACGTCGTCGTGCCAGACGGCGGCGCTGGTCAGATCCGCCTCGAGCACGGACTGGCCGTGCTGCAGGCTGCGGCCGAGCAGGGCGGTGGGAACGATCGGAATGGTCGCACCGACGGGATGGAACGGCGTGTCCGGGTGGACGCCGCTCAGCCCGGCCCGCCGCAGGTGGAGGATCTGCGCGCCGGTGGGTTCGTCGCCGTGCAGGACGGGCTCCGCGAGGTCGACGGTGGCGTAGTCGGCGAAGCTCGGGACGGCCGCCTCGGCGAGTTCCTGGGCGGAGCGCACCACGTCGAGTGTGGTGCCGATCGTCTTGCCGGCTTCGTACAGCACCCTGAGGCGCTCGTGGGCCGCCTCGGCCTTGTCGGACAGGGCGCGCAGCTCGGTGGAGTCGCGCAGGGTCGCGACCCGCCCGGGCGGTCCCCCGTTGCGGTCGGTGGCCCGGGTGTTCACCGAGAGTAGGCGGTCGCCGGAGCCGACCACGGCGTCGGTGACCACTCGCCCCGAGGCCAGCAGCTCGGCGACCGGGTGGCCCAGGCCCAGCTCGGTGATCGGACGGCCTTCGCAGTCGGCGGGCAGACCGAGCAACCGCGAGGCCTCGTCGTTGGCCAGCAGCACGCGGCCGTCCTCGCCGAGGATCAGCACGCCCTCCCGGACGGCGTGCAGCACGGCGTCGTGGTGCTCGTACATCCCGGTCATCTCGGCCGGACCCAGGCCATGGGTCTGCCGCTGCAGCCGGCGGCTCACCAGGCTCGTCCCGCACGCGCCGATGGCAAGAGCCACCGTGGCACCGCCGAACAGGACCGGCAGCTGCTGGTTCACCTTGTGCCGCACCTTCTCGACCGTGACCGGGGAGGAGACGATGGCGACGACGGAGCCGTCGGCGGCCTTGACGGGTACCGCCGAGATCACGGAGAGGCCCAGCGATCCGTGGAAGGTCATGGTGAAGGGCTTGCCGGTCGCCGCCTGCGCGTAGGGACCGATGACGTGCTTCCCGATCTGGTTCGGGTCGCTGTGGGTGAGCGTGACCCCGTCCAACCGGTAGACGATGATGGCATCCACGCCGGCGGCCTTCCGGGCCGCCTCGGCGGACGGCTGCAGGGCTGCGGTCGGGTCGGGGCCGCTCAGTGCCGTCAGGATCCCCGGAGAGTGCGCGAACGCCTGCGCCGCGGCGAGCGTCCGGCTCTGGGCAGCCGCCGTGGCGTCGCGCCGGGCCCCGACCACGAGAGCCACCAGCGCGGCGACGACGATCAGCAGCATCACCGCCAGCTGCAGCAGGAACACCGGGCCGGCGAGGCTGCGCGGGCTCAGCAGGCTTTTGAACAGCCGCCTCGGCCTTCCCGCATGCGGCCGACCGTGTTCTTGGCGTCCTCGCCCTCTGCGCCTCGGACGAGGAAGCCGCCCGGGCACATCAGGACTTGTCTGCAAGTCGACCAAGCCAGGCCCAGCCTTGCTCCGGAACAATAGGGACAAATCCCATTGTCAGCGCCAAACGGACCGATCTCGACCGTTGGTCTGCGTTCCAAGCGGATCAGCGGCGGGTCGGCGCTGGCGAGAGGGGCGGATTGTGAAGGTGAGAGGCGGAGTGCCGACCCACGGGGCGCCCCATGGCCCCACGCGCTCCCGCACCGGCACCCGTCCGAGCCGACCACCGACGGAACGCACGGACGTCGGGCGACCGAACGGGGGTTGTCCTGGTCGTCGTGTGCCGGCTCCGGTCGTCAGGCGACACCCGAACCCGATGGACGAGGATCCTCGCGGTCCGGGTGTTCGCGCAGGCGTACGGCGAGGACCGCGATGTCGTCGTCGAGTCCCCCGTTGCTGTGGTCGCTGAGGTCCTGGTGAAGCCTGTCGAGAAGCTCGCGGAGCGTGGCCGGGGCCTGCCGCCGCATCCAGTCCGGCAGCGGGAAGAACTCTCCGGTGCGGTTGCGGGTCTCGATCACACCGTCTGTGTAGAGAAGCAGCAGGTCACCAGGGGTGAAACGGACGGATTCGACGCTGTAGTTCTCGCCGATCAGCTCCGCGAGGTTGAGAAGCGGCGAGGGAGCCGCGGGCTGCAGGATGCCCAGCTGCCCGGCGTGCAGGAGCAGCGGCGGGGGATGCCCGCAGTTGAGAAGTCTGATGTGGCCGCCGCTGTTCGGGATCTCGGCGAGAATGGCGGTGGCGAAGCTCTCCGACGAGTCCTGGGTGGCGAACGCAAGGCTGTGTCGGGTACTGCTGGTCTCCAGGCGCCGGGCGACGTCGCGCAGGTCCGGCTCGTCGTAGGCAGCCTCCCTGAAGGAGTTGACCACCGCCGCCGCCGCCCCCACCGCCGCCAGGCCCTTGCCTCGCACATCGCCGATGAGCAGTCGAACCCCGTACGGTGTGTCGACGGCTTCGTAGAAGTCGCCGCCGATACGGGCCTGCGCCGCCGCCGCGAGATACAGCGACTCGATCTCGATGCACCCGACGAAGCGCGGCAAGGGGCGCATGACCACTTCCTGCGCCGCGTCGGCGACGAGTCTGACGTGGCTGAGGGTCTTCTCCCGCTGGAGCCGGATATGGCTCGCGTACGCGGCCGCAACGGTGACAGCAAAGATCGCCGCCACCGTGTACCACGTCCCCAGGTCCGGATAGACGAGGCTGAGGCCGATCATGATCAGGAGGCAGAGCATCCCCAGCAGGACGGTGGGGAGCACGGGCCACATGGACGCGGCTAGGGCCGGCGCGGCGGTCAGGATGCGGCTGAGGGCGACCTCCCTGGGCGTGGCGAACGCCAAGCCACCGACGACGATGGTCAGGATCAGCGGCGCCAGCAGAGCTGGCTCCCACCGGCCCTTGGGAGGACGGCGACGCCGCAGCCGATCACTGATGATCACAATTCATATTTTATCGAGACCAATCACCACAACCAGTCGCCGACACTGCCGGAGCGGAGCGGAGCGGAGCAGACCTTCGGTCTTCGGGCCCGCCGGCAGCCCGGGTGGCCATCCGGCCGGCGTGGCCCACGGACCGTCGCCCACGGCCGCCGTACACACCGCACATCGCCGACCACCGCAGCGGCCTGCGGATCGCGCTCACCGAGCCCCCACGAGCCCTGGCGCCCGCCGCAAGGCTCGGGTGGGGCCTTCAGATCGGCTGCTCCGCCCAGATGATCTTGGAAGTGGGGGTGTAGCGGGTACCCCAGCGCTCGGCGAACTGGGCGACGAGGAACAGCCCACGCCCGCCTTCGTCCGTGGCCGCGGCATAGTGCAGATGCGGGGAGGTGCTGCTGGTGTCCGAAACCTCGCAGATCAGCGTGCGATCCCGGAGAAGGCGGACGCCGATCGGTTCACCGCCGTAGCGGATCGCGTTGGTGATGAGCTCGCTGAGGATCAGCTCCGTGGTGAACACCATCTCCGCCAGCCCCCACTCGGCCAGCTGCCGGCTGGCCGAGGCCCGGATGCCGGCCACGGCGGCCGGATCCATCGGGACGTCCCACTGGGCGATTCGACCGGCCGACAACGCACGGATGCGCGCCACGAGTAGGACGACGTCGTCCGTCGTGCTCACGGGCAGCAACGCCTCGAGCACCGCATCGCAGGTCTCCTCCGGCGTCCGGTCGGCGTCGGCCAAGGTGCTGCGCAGGAGTTCGAGTCCATGGTCGATGTCCTGGCGGCGGTCCTCGACGAGGCCGTTGGTGTACAGGACCAGCCGGCCGCCCTCGGGCACCTGCAGTTGCACGGTCTCGAAGGGCAGGCCGCCCACACCGAGCGGCGGTCCGGCCGGCAGGGCGAGGTATTCCACCGTGCCGTCGGGCGCTATGAGCGCGGGCGGGAGATGGCCGGCCCGGGCCAGCTCGCAGCACCTCGACACCGGGTCGTAGATCGCGTACAGGCAGGTGGCTCCGGTGATCCCGGGATGGCCACGCATGGTGGTCTCGTCCTTGTCGATCCGGTTGACCAGTTCGTCGAGGTGCGCAAGGAGATCGTCGGGGGGCAGGTCCAGCATGGAGAAGTTGTGCACGGCCGTCCTGAGACGGCCCATGGTGGCGGCCGCGTGCACACCGTGCCCGACGATGTCTCCGACGACCAGCGCGACACGCATGCCGGACAAGGGGATGACATCGAACCAGTCTCCGCCTACACCCGACTTCGCAGGCAGGTAGCGGTAGGCGACATCGAGAGCCTCCTGCTCGGGCAGCCCGCGGGGCAGCAAGCTGTGCTGCAGGGTCACGGCCGTGCTGTCGTCGCCCGTGACGGCCGAGATGATCTGCTCGTGAGTGGCGAACCTCGTGTCAAAGGAGCCACCGTTACGGCCGAGGCGCAGCACCACCACCCGGTCGGCGACCGCCCGCACGTTCTCCAGGTCGTGGCTGACTATCAGCACGCCGAGCCGGTGCGCCCGCAGGCGCTCCACCAGTTCCATCACCAGCGCAGTCTGTCCGACCCCGAGGGCCGCGGTGGGCTCGTCCAGGATCACGATCCGGGGCTCGCCGATCATCGCGCGCGCGATCGCGACGGTCTGACGCTGACCGCCGGAGAGCGAGCCGACCGGGACGCGCAGACTGGGGATCCGGATGGACAGGGTGCTCAGCAGCTCGCGGCAGCGTCTCTCCATCTCGACCTCGTCGAGGATGCCGAATCTGCGCAGCTCGCGACCGAGGAAGAGATTGGCGACCGTATCGAGGTTGTCGCACAGCGACAGGTCCTGGTGGACGGTGGCGATGCCGAGGCTCTGGGCGTCGATCGGCCTGCGGAGGTCGACTCGTCGGCCCTCCCACTCGATCACTCCGCTGTCCGGCGGGGACACCCCGGAGACGATCTTGACCAGCGTGGACTTGCCGGCACCGTTGTCCCCGACCAGCGCGACGACCTCCCCCTCGTCGATGTCGAGGCCGACATCGCTCAGCGCCTGTACGGCGCCGAACCGCTTGGAAATGCCGCGTACGGCCAACAGGGGGGTGCGTGCCACGGAAACGATCTCCTTCCCGTCGCAGTTCACCGGGGAACGGACCCGACCAGCAGCAGTGCGACGTCGTCGGTGTGGCGCTCCGCATGCCCGGCCTGACCGATGAGCGCATCGGTCGGCCGGTCGAGTGGTTGGTACTCGGCGGTGGGGTCGACGCTCAGCACCATGCCGATGACCATCCGGGCGGTGACTGTCATGGCCAGTTCGAGCAGTTGCCGGTCCTCCGACAACAGGCAGCGGCCGCCGAAATGCGCGTCGAACCGGTCCGGCCCCGACCGCAGGATCTGCGCCACCCCCGCAAGACCGCGCTCGTCCATCGCGCCGGCGCCCTTGCGCCCGGGCCGCGATGACACATTCCATGACATGCCCATCACGAGAACCTCACTTGAGCTGACCAGTGAATCCGCAGCCCCCATCCCAATACTGGCCCGACCAGGCACCGTACGTCCCGTCGCCCGATTCGCGGCCCGCGGCGACAGCTTCTCGGCTTCCCCGGGAGACCTTGGTCGGCCTCGGTGCCGTACCCGCGCGACCTCCGCGGGCGCGGCCTGGCCGGCTTCCGCGCCCACGCCGGCGACCGCGGCACGGAGTCTCGGCGGTCGCGTCGCCGTCCGCGGCCGTGGACGTCCGCCGCCGATCACGGCGGCCGGACACCCCGGTGACGCTACGTCCGCCCCGACCGCCGGTCCGGGCCGCGCCGGGGGCGCGGCCCGAACTCGCCGTGTTGACAGGCGCTTCGGCGGCGAACGGGTTTGGGAGGGGGATGGCCAGCCCGAACGGTGAGGCGGCGGGCAACAACGCGGTGCCGCTGGTCATCCTGCCGTTCATCTCCAGCGCGTTCGTGCCGGTCGACGCGATGCCGGGCTGGTTCCAGCCGATCGCCGAGTACCAGCCGTTCACTCCGGCGATCGAGACGCTGCGCGGTCTGCTGCGCGGCGGCGAGATCGGGCACAGCGGGTGGCTCTCGCTCGCCTGGTGCCTGGGCTTGGCCGTGCTCGGCTACTTCTGGTCGCAGTCCCTGTTCACCCGCGAATCGCGGTAGAAGCGCGGTCTGTCCCCCGCAGCCCGTAGCGCCCCGGGACGTGCCACATCCTGAACACCGCGATGTACACCATCATCGTCCTACTGGCCGTGGCCACCTCCGTGGTGGCACCGCCCTTCCTGCGCTGCGCGACGCGCCGGATCCCGAGGACGGTCACGGAGACCCGGAACGGGAACGGGAGTTCGCCGGGCCCTGAGCCCGCGCTCCGCCCGGTCAGGCGTTGATGGCGAGAAGCGGGCTGTTCGTGGACCATGGGCGAATGGCGATAAAATTACCCAAACCGGCGGTCTGGCTTCCGGGCAGGCTGCCGCTCGACCTGTGTGACGCCGGGGAGCGGCACGGTGGCGAGGTCTCCTGAGGAACGCGGTGAGAAACGCGGAGTCCCTCACAGCGCTGGTGCGCGGGCCAGGTTGCTGCCCGTGCTGCCCGCCCTGCTGCTGTTCATCGGCCTGATCGTCGGCCTCTTCACGCCCCGCGCGGTCAGGCCGGATGCCCTCCTCGCCACCGCCACGGTTGCCGCCGCCGCGCTGCTACCCCTGTGGGGGACCGTGCTCACCGGAGTGGGCGCGTGCGCCATTTTCATCGGCCTCATGGTGGACTTCGACGCGCTGCAAGATGCGACCGCCTACTCCGAGCTGGTTACCCTCGCGGTGATCGCGGTATTCGCCGTCTTCCTCAACCGCCTGCTGGGCCGACGCGCCCATCAGCTGACTCAGGTCCGCTCGGTGGCCGAGGCCGCCCAGCTGGCGGTGCTGCATCCGGTGCCACGCCACCTCGGGCACGTCACGCTCGAGAGCCTCTACCTGGCCGCCGCGGCGGAGGCCCGGATCGGCGGCGACCTGTACGAGGCGATACGCACCCCGCGCGGCGTACGGCTGCTCATCGGCGACGTACGCGGCAAGGGCCTGCTCGCGGTGCAGACCGCCGCGGCGCTGCTCAGCGCCTTCCGCGAAGCCGCCCACGACGCGCCGGACCTGCCCCACCTCGCGCACCGCCTGGAGACGAGCATGAGCCGCCACGCCTCCCAGTACCCGGGAGTCCCGGGCTCGGAGATCGCTGAACGTTTCATCACCGTGCTCCTCGCCGAGATCCCGGACGACGAACCCGTCGTCCGGACCGTCACCTGCGGCCACCCGCCCGCGCTGCTGCTGCACTGCGGCGGGGTCCGGACGCTGCAGCCCTCCGCTCCCTCGCCGCCGCTCAACCTGGGCATGCTGGTGAGCGACGGCTACCACGTCGACCTCGCCCCCTTTCACCCCGGGGACCAGCTCGTGCTCTACACCGACGGGGTCACCGAGACCCGCGACCGCTCCGGCGCCTTCTACCCCCTCGCCGAACGCATCCGCTCGTGGAGCGGCGAGGCGCCCCACCATCTCCTCGACCACCTCCATCGCGACCTGATCGCCTACAGCGGAGGCGAGCTCAACGACGACATCGCCGCCCTCGTCGCCCGGCGGCGACCGGGCCGCTGGGCCTGAGATGCCGGTACGGACGAGGCCGAGGACGGCGTCGGCGACGTGGTCGGCGCTGGCGGTCACGCCGCGACTGCCTCCTGCCGGACGGCTCGCAGGTCGAGCGCGTACTGGACGGCCAGGCAGCCGAGTATCCACACGGCGAGCAGGACGAGGCCGCCGGTCAGGTGCGCGGAGTGGTAGTAGCCGGCGCCGCGCAGGGCCCGTACGGCGGCAGCCGGAGGCATGATCTGCGCCAGCGGGGCCAGCCATGGCGGCAGGAAGGACGGCGGCAGGATGCCCCCGGAGGTGGCGTTGCCGAGGATCAGCAGCACCACCGACGCCACCGGCATGCCGATCGGGCCGAAGAGCCGCAGCAGCACTCCGGCCGCGGTGGCGGTGGCCATCGCCAACAGCGCGGCGATCACGGCCACTGTGGTGAACGCGGCAGGCAGGGCGTGCAGGGCCTGGTGGCCGATGAGCGCGACCATGGTGCCGCTCGCGGCGGCGAAGACCACGGTGGACGCCACTCGGGCGGCCAGGGGCAGGCGCGGGGCGATCTGGTAGGAGGCCACCGAGAACAGGAAGCCGGCCAGGACCACACCGAAGGAGGCGTAGAACACCGACAGTCCACGGGTGTCACCGGAGGCCAGCGGGACCACGTCCTGGACCGCTACCGGGTGGCCGGCCGCCGAGCTGGCGGCGGCCTGCAGGCCTGCGACGGTGGACGGGCCCTGGGCGCCCGCCGCAAGGAGCACCGTGCTGTTGCCCTCGGTGACCAGGGCGGCGGGCACCTGGTCGTGCGCGACGGCGTCGCGGGCGGCGGCAGCGCTGGGGTAGCGGTGGAAGCTGTAGGCGTCGGGCGCCGTGTCGTTCAGGGCGAGTTCGGCGCGTGCGGCCTGCTGGTCGGAGGCTGCGATGCCCAGCGGCTGGTGGTGGGCCGTGGGTGCGTGGAAGGCCGCCAGGTACACGGCGACGAACGCGGTCCCGATCGCCAGCGCCGTCACCACCGGGACGAGCACGGCCTTGAGCAGTCCGGCGCCAGCGGCGAGCACGGGAGTGGGGATGCCGGGCTCGGTGTCGAGCAGCGCGTGCCGGCCGTGTCGCTCCGCGGCCTGCGGGTGGGGAACGGTCGGCTCGGCGGTCTCGGGATTCGGGTGCGGGGGCAGAGGCGTGGTGTGGTTCATGGGTCTGTCTGCCGCTTACGCGCGGCGTGCGGTGGGGGACTTTGTGGTCGGCGCCAACTGGGCCTCGACTGTGTGGACTTGCCCGCGTAACACTCGTCGCCTCCGACGACGCCGCCTACATGACCGGCCGCACGCTGCCGGTGGACGGCGGCCGTCGCCCGCGAGCGCGGCGACCAGCTCCTCCGCCGCCTGCCGGTTGCCGCGGTAGCCGATGACGACCGCCGCCCCCTCCGCGGCCAACCGCGTGGCGACCGCCGCACCGATCCCCCGGCTACCGCCGGTCACCACCGCGACCTTGCCCGCGAAGCGGCTGCTGTCCACTGCTGCCATGGGTTCGTTCCTTCCTGCCGCCACCGGTGCGCGAGCGCGAGAGCGGCAAAGGCTCTGGATCCAGCCGTCGTGTTCCTCGGGCCGGCACGACGAGATTAACACTAACCGCAGGAAATCCTTCACTTATCCTGATTGTCGTACGCTCGGCACACACGCACTCAGGGCAGGACGACAGGCGACAGCAGAGGTGGACCACGGTGACCGGCAGTACTCCAGGGCGAGGCGGGACCCCGCGGCTACGCGCCGACGCCGCGCGCAACCGCGCCCAGATCCTGGCCGCGGCGCGCACCGCCTTCCGTGAGTCGGGCACCGCCGCCCCCCTCGACGAGATCGCCCGCCGGGCCGGCGTCAACATCGCCACCCTCTACCGGCGCTTCCCCGACCGCGACGCCCTGATCACCCAGGTCCTCCTCGACGGGTTCACCCTCGTGCTCCACACCGCCCGCACGGCGGCCAGGACCGCGCAGACCGACCCGCTCGCGGCCGTGGAGACCTTCCTTCAGGAACTCGTCGAGCACCGCGACCTGCTGGCACTGCCCCTGATCGGGGGCGCCAGGACGAACGACCCCCAGGCCCGTGAACTGCAACGGGAGATCGCCGCCGCACTGGAGGAGATCCTCACCGCAGGACGCGCCCGCAAGGCCCTCCGGCCCGACGTCACCGCCGTCGACCTCATCACCACCGCCGCGCTGATCTGCCGCCCCCTGCCCCACCTCCCACCCCAGCAAGCCACCGCGCTGGCCGCGCGACACCTCGGCGTCTTCCTCGACGGGCTGCGCCCGGAACCCACCCGCACCCTGCCGCCGGCCCCCACCCACGAGGAGATGGCGGCGCACCTCGCCCTGGAGGACGGGCCGGCCGAAACCCCGACCGAGCCCTGACCCGCAGTCATACCCGCTGTGGGGCCTCATGCTTGCGGGCGGCTCGTCGGCGCGGCCAGAATCAGCAGCATGATCAAGGGTGTGATGTTCGACTTCTCCGGAACCCTCTTTCGGATCGAATCGACCACGCAGTGGCTTCGCGCGGTGGTGGCGAAGGCCGGCCTGGCCATGTCCGAGGACGAACTCGACGCGTGTGCCGGACGGCTGGAAGCGGCCGGGGCGCTGGCCGGAGGCGCTCCCCCTCGACGAGTGCCGCCCCATCTGGAGGCGCTGTGGCGGGAACGCGATCTGAGCACCGAGCGGCACCGGGCCGCCTATACGGCCCTCACCCGGGAAGCGTCGCTGCCGTCAGCTGACCTGGTCGAGGCCCTCTACGACCGTTCCCGGCTGCCCGAGGCATGGCGGCCGTACCCCGACACCGGGGAAACCCTCCGCGCCCTGCGCACGCGAGGCATCCCGGTCGCTGTCGTCAGCAACATCGGCTGGGACTTGCGCCCTATCTTCCGAGGCCACGGCCTCGACGATCTTGTGGACGCCTACCTCCTCTCCTTCGAGCTCGGAATCAAGAAGCCCGATCCACGGATCTTCCAGGCCGCCTGCGACGAACTCGAAGTGGCGCCCGGCGAGGCACTCATGGTCGGCGACCACCGCGTTGCGGACGCAGGTGCTGTTGCCCTCGGGTGCCAGGTCCACCTGGTCGATCACCTGCCCGTGGACCAGCGTCCCGACGCACTGGCCACGGTGCTCCGACTCCTCTGACAAGAGCCGGAGCGATCGGGATGCGCGTCGCGTCAGGCTCGGTGGATGCGCACGCCGCAGTCGGCGACGGCGCTCTCCTGGGCGTCGGTGAGCTCGTCGTCCGTCACCAGGTCGTGGACGTCGGACAGCGGGCAGATCGAGGCGAAGGTGACCCGGCCCACCTTGGTGCTGTCCGCCAGCACCACTGCGCGCGCACTGCTGCGCAGGAAGGCGCGGTCGGTCTGCGCCTCCATCTCGTCGTGTGTGGTGCAGCCCTCCTGCGCCGTCAGGCCGTCCACCCCGATGAACGCGACGTCGAAGTGGTACTGCGTGAGCATCCGGTCCGCGGCCGGCCCGACCAGCTCGTAGCTCGCCGACCGGGCCAGCCCGCCGATCACCACCAGACGGACCTCAGGGCGCACGATCAGCTCCGCGGCGATGTTCACCGCGTTGGTCACCACCGTGAGACCGCCCCGCTCGCCCAGCACACGGGCCAGCTCCGTCGCGGTCGTGCCACCGGTCAGCCCCACCACCGCGCCGTCCGGCACCAACTCGGCCGCCACCCGGGCGATCCGCCGCTTCTCCTCCTGCCGCGTCCCACTGCGGTGCCGCAACGGCAGTTCCAGGTTCACCGCGCCCGTCACCGCACCACCCCGCGTGCGGTGCAACAGCCCCTGCTCGTGCAACTCCTGCAGGTCCCGCCGCACTGTCGCACCCGACACGCCCAGCAACTCGGAGAGTGCGTGCACATCCGCACTCCCCGCCTCACCGATGTGGGACAGGATCAGGGCCGCGCGATCAGCTTTGAGCATGACGCGAGTCTAGCGCCACCACCGGGATGACGGCCCGACCTGGATGTATTCCTGGCCTCGAGCACGATTCGACTCAAGCCCCCGCCTGTTCAGAGATGAGTACAATCACCGAACTTCAATCATCATTACACGGCCTTGCGCAACGCGATCGCGCGGCCGTGCAACGAAGGGTGATCGCATGACCACCGAGGACCGTACTGCCCTGGCCGGCGCCCGACTGGTCCTGCCCGGCGGCGTCGTCGAGGGCGACCGGATCGCCGTCCAGGGCGAGCGCATCGCCGGCTTCGGTGGTGTGCCCGAGCCCGGCGACCTGGACCTGACCGGCCACACCGTCGTCCCGGGCTTCGTCGACCTGCACGTCCACGGCGGCGGCGGCGCCTCCTACGCCTCCGGCATCACCGAGGAGGCCCTGCTCGCCGCCCGCACCCACCTCGAACACGGCACCACCACCACCGTCGCCTCCACCGTCACCGGCGAGATCGACGACCTCGCCCGCCAGGCCCACGTCCTCTCCGAACTCGTCGAGGACGGCGTCCTGGCCGGCATCCACTTCGAGGGCCCCTTCATCTCCCCGGGCCGCTGCGGCGCCCACCGCCCCGACCTGCTGCGCGACCCCGACCCGGCCCTCGTCCGCAAGCTCGTCGACGCCGCCCGCGGCCACGCCAAGATGGTCACCCTCGCCCCCGAACTCCCCGGCGGCCTCGACTCGGTACGCATGCTCGCCGACCTCGGCGTCATCGCCGCCGTCGGCCACACCGACTCCGACTACGCCACCACCCTGGAGGCGATCGACGCCGGCGCCACCGTCGCCACCCACCTCTTCAACGCCATGCCCGGCATCGCCCACCGCGCCCCCGGCCCCATCGTCGCCCTCCTCGAAGACGAGCGGGTCACCGTCGAGCTGATCAACGACGGCGTGCACCTGCACCCCTCCGTCCTCGACCTCGCCTACGGCACCGCCGGCGCCCACCGCGTCGCCCTGATCACCGACGCCATGGGCGCCGCCGGCATGGGCGACGGCCTCTACCCCCTCGGCCCCCTCCAGGTCGAGGTCACCGACGGCGTCGCGATGCTGTCCGACGGCAGCTCCATCGCCGGCTCGACGCTCACGCTCGACCGGGCGTTCCAACGAGCTGTGGTCGTCCACAAGTTGACGCTCAACCAAGCAGTGGAGTCGCTGTCCGCCACCCCGGCCCGCCTGCTGGGCCTCGGCGACTCCATCGGCTCCCTGGAGACCGGCAAGCTCGCCGACCTGGTCGTGCTCGACTCCGCCACCTACGACCTGGTGGCCGTGATGCGCCGCGGCCAGTGGGTCCGCGGCGGCGGCCGGTTCACGGCGGTGCGGCGCGGCCGGTGAAGCCCGGACTGGCCAATTCTGCTCAGATTTGCAATCTTTGCCAGCTGTCTTGACATAAATACACAGCGACAGTGCACTTGGTGCGCACTTCTCGTCAGCATCCCCGACGCAAGGAGCTCACCCGTGCACCTCTTCCGCACGTCCCGGCGCCGACTCGCGGCCGGCGCGCTGTCAGCCGCGTTACTCGCCCTGTCGCTGACGTCCACGACCGCACACGCCTCCCCCACCGCGACCTCGGGTGACGGCAAGCCGCTCGCCGTGACCCCGCCGATGGGCTGGAACGACTGGGCCCACTACCAGTGCGGCATCGACGAACAGACCATCACCGGCAACGCCGACGCCCTGGTCTCCACCGGCCTCGCCGCCAAGGGCTACACCACCGTCACCGTGGACGACTGCTGGATGTCCACCACCCGGGACGCGAGCGGCAACCTGACCGCCGATCCGGCCAAGTTCCCCCACGGCATGGCCTGGCTCGGCTCCTACCTGCACACCCGCGGGCTGAAGTTCGGCATCTACGAGGACGCCGGCTCCACCACCTGCGGCGGCTACCCCGGCAGCGGCCTCGGCACCAACGGCGAGCCCGACCACTTCGCGCAGGACGCCACCACCTTCGCCTCCTGGGGCGTCGACTACCTCAAGCTGGACGGCTGCAACCTCTACACCGCCCCCGGCCGGACCCAGGAGCAGGCTTACCGCCAGGCGTACGACGCACAGGCCGCCGCGCTCCGTGCCTCCGGCCGCGACATCGTGTTCTCCGAGTCCGCACCCGCCTACTTCCAGAACGGCGAGTGGGGCAGCCAGAGCTGGTACGACGTGCTGTCCTGGGTCGGCCAGGACGGCCAACTCTGGCGCGAAGGCTACGACATCGCGACCTACGACACCGCCCACCCGACCGCGAGCCGCTGGTCCAGCGTGCTCGGCAACTACGGCTACAACCGCTGGATCGGCTCCTTCGCCTCCCCCGGCAGCTGGAACGACCCCGACTTCCTGATCGCCGGCGACGGCGGCCTGACCGACGACGAGGCCCGCAGCCAGGTCGCCCTGTGGTCGATGATGGCCGCCCCCATGATCCTCTCCTCCGACGTCTCCCAGCTCACCCCCGCCGGGCTGGGCGCGCTCGGCAACACCGATCTGATCGCCCTCGACCAGGACCCGCAGGGCCGACAGGCCGGCGTCGTGTCCAGCACGTCCGCCGCCGACGTCCTGGCCCGGCCGCTCGCGAACGGGGACCGCGCGGTCGCGGTGCTGAACCGCACGAACAGCGCGCAGACCCTCAGCGTCCCGCTGGCCACCGTCGGCCTGCCCGGCTGCACCGTCACGGCCAAGGACCTCTGGACCGGGAAGACCTCAACCACCTCCACGACGCTGAGCCAGACCGTCCCGGCCCACGGCACCGCCGTCTGGCGGCTCACCCCCGGCACCGGCTGCGGTGCGGCCGTCCCGACCGGCCAGTTCACCGGCAACGGCGCCAGGTGCATGGACGACAGCGCCAGCGGCACCGCGGACGGCAACCCGGTGATCCTCTACGACTGCACCGGCAACGCCAACCAGCGCTGGACCAGGAACGCCGACGGCACCGTCCGCACCCTCGGCAAGTGCCTGACCGCCAACGGGACTTCCGCCGGAAGCGCCGTGGTGCTCAGCACCTGCACCGGCAGCGGCCCCCAGCAGTGGACCGCCACCCCGGACGGCACGCTGACCAGCTCCGGCCTCTGCCTGGACGCGACGGGCGGCAGCACCGCCAACGGCACCAGGTTGGAACTCTGGGCCTGCGGCAGCCACCAGGCCAACCAGTACTGGTCACTTCCGGTCTGACGCGGCCACGGCGTCGAAGGGCGGGACCGAGACGGTCCCGCCCTTCCTGCGACGAGGGTGTCCGACCGGGCGACTGCCGGGCCGGTACGGCTACTTGACGGAGCCTGCGGTGAGTCCGGAGACGACGTGCCGTTCGATCACCGCGAAGAGCACGACCACCGGCACGATGGCCACCAGCGAGGCGGCGAACACGTAGTTCCACTGCACGCTGTAGGCGCCGATCATGTTGTTGATGCCGACGGTGAGCGGTTGCCGGTCGGGCGAGTTGGTCAGGGTCAGGCCCATGATGAACTCGTTCCAGGCCGAGATGAAGGTGAAGATCACGGCGGTGACCACGCCGGGCAGCGCGAGCGGCAGGGTGACCCGGAACAGCGCGCCGATCCTGCTGTTGCCGTCGATCATCGCGGCCTCCTCCAGCTCCATCGGGATGGAGCCGATGTAGGCGCTGAGGATCCAGATCGCGAAGGCCAGGTTGAAGGCGGCGTTCGCGAGCACCAGGACGATCGGGGTGTCCAGCAGGTCCAGCGCGTAGAACTCGCGGTACAGACCGACCTGCAGGGCGGTGGGCTGGAACATCTGGGTGACCAGCACCAGCAGCAGGAACGCCTTGCGGCCGCGGAAGCGCACCCGGGCGGTGTAGTACGCGGCGGGCAGGGCGACCAACAGCACCAGAAGCGTCGAGCCGCCGGCCACCAGCAGCGTGATCTGCAGGTTCTGGCCGAGCGTGGTGTCCGTCCAGACCTTGGTGAACGAGGACCAGTCGAAGTGCGTCGGCAGGTAGGAGTTGTCGCGCAGCTGGTCGGCCGGGCGTCCGGCGGTGATCAGCATCTCGACGTACGGCAGCAGGAAGAGCGCCGCGAGCGCCCAGGCCAGTGCGGTGAGCAGGACGGTCCGGGCGCGTGGCCGGCGCGCCACCGGCAATGCCTGAAGGGTGGTCATCGGTTCTCCTCCCCGTTCCAGCGGCTGACCTTGAGGAAGACGATCACCATGAGGATCACGACGGCGAAGTTGACCACGGACATGGCGGCGGACTCCGCGACGTCGTACCCGCGCAACATGTACATGAACACGGTGGTGGTGGCGGTGTCGGCGTTCGGGCCGCCCTGGGTCATGCCCCAGATGACCGGGAACGAGTTGAAGACGTTGATCAGGTTGATCACCAGGCCGACCAGGAAGGCCGGGCGCAGCAGCGGCAGGGTGACCTTGCGGTAGGTCTGCCAGGGCGTGGCGCCGTCGACCCGGGCGGCCTCGTAGACCTCGGCGGGGATGGTCTGCAGGCCGGCGAGCAGGGTGTAGGTGGTGAACGGCAGTGAGACGAAGACGGCGACGAAGACCAGCCAGGGCTTGGCGTGGGCGGCGTCGCCGAGCCATGCCTGCGGATGGTCGATCAGGCCGAGGTCGAGGAGCAGCCGGTTGGACACTCCCGCGACCTGGTCGAGCATCCAGCGGAAGCCGATCGCGGTCATCAGCACGGAGGCGGCCCAGGGGGCGATCAGCGCCCACCGGGTGACGCGGCGGCCGGGGAAGTTCTGGTTGAACAACTGGGCCAGCGCGAGTGAGATCAGCATGGTCAGGCCCACGACGGCGACCGTCCACACGGCGGTCCAGGCGAGGACTGCGGACAGCCGGGGATCGCTGAAGAGCTTGTGGTACTTGACCAGGCCGGCCGGGCCGTGGTCGGTGCCGGTGGTGTCGATCCTGCGCAGCGAGGTGCTGACCATCTCGACGACCGGCCACACGACCACGCCCAGGATGAGCAGGACGGCCGGGGCCAGCCAGGGCAGCGGCCCGAGCCGTGCGAACAGGGAACGGTGCCTGACCGCCGGGCCCGCAGGCGGAGTCGACGGACCCGTCGTCGACGCCTCCGGCCGGGAGCCGTCGTCCGGCCGGACGTCCGAGGTACTGGTGGAGGACACGGTGTGCGTTCCTCGTACGGTCGCCCGGGTCACTCGCCGGCCTGCTGGGCGGCCTGCTGGAGCGCGTCGAGGGACTTCTTCGGGTCGCCGAGCGCACTGCCGATCTGGGTCTTGATCTGTGCGGAGACGGCCGGCCAGGTCGGGTCGCTGAGCGGGTAGAAGGTGGCGCCGGGCAGGACCTGCAGGAACGGCTGGAGGCCCTTCTCGTCCGGGTCGGCCTGGAGCTCGGTGAGGGCGGACTGGGTGACCGGCATCAGGCTGTACTGCTTGTCGAACTTCACCGTGTTGTCCTTGCTGTAGGCGAAGTCGAGGAAGGCCTTGATCTGGTCCTTGTGGCCGCCCTTCTTGAAGGCCATCACCCAGTCGGCGACGCCGAGGGTGGCCTTGCCGGTGCCGTCCTTGCTGGGCATGGCGGTCCAGGTGACGTCCATGGTCTTGACGTCGTTCAGCTGGGTGGGGATGCCGTTGAGCATGCCGACCTTGCCCGACGCGAAGTCCTTCGCGAGGTCCGTGCGGTTGACGGAGGCGGGGCTCTGCTCGGTCAGGCCCGCGTCCGCCCAGCTCTTGAGCTGGGTGAAGGTGTCGATGTTGGCCTGCGAGTTGATGGTGTACTTGCCCTTGGCGTCCTGGTACCCGCCGTGGTTCTCCAGCATCCAGATGAACGACTCCCCCTGGGCCTCCTCCTTGCCCAGCGGCACGCCGAGCGGGATCTCCACGCCGGCGTTCTTCAGCGCGGTGGCGGCGGTGGTGAGGTCGGCCCAGGTCTTCGGCGGGTTGGCCGGGTCGAGGCCGGCCTTCTTGAAGAGCGCGTTGTTGATCAGGAACATCCGGGCACTGGAGACGAACGGGATCCCGTACTGGGTGCCGCCCTGTTCGCCGGCGTGCGCCATCGCGGGCAGGAAGTCGGCGGCGGTGCTGTCGGAGAGGACGTCCCGGGCGGGGTAGAGCTGGCCGTTCTTGGCGAAGTCGGCGTAGCCGCCGGTCTGCAGGATGTCCGGCTGGTTGCCGTTCTGCACCATCGTCTTGACCTGGGTGTCGAGGTCGTTCCAGTTGATGACCTGCAGGTCGACCTTGATCTTCGGGTTCTGCTGCTCGAAGGCGGAGATGACGCCCTGCCAGTAAGCCTGACTCGGGTTCTGTCCGTTGGAGCCGTAGTCGGCGGCGACGAACTTGATCGTCGTGACGCCGTCGGCGGAGGTCGAACCGGAAGCCGAGCCCTTGCTGCACCCCGACAGTGCGAGCGTTCCGGCCACGGTGACCGCCGACAGGGCGAGAAGACGCCGCTTCATCTCTGATACCGCCTTTGCAGCTGGGGCCGACCCAGTGGCGGCCCGGGTGGGGGATGGTGCGACGTGCACAAAAGTGCGCCATGCGATCGACGTTTGCGCAATATCGAGCACTCGCGTCGAACAGAGTGTGCACTGCCACCATCTCGGCAGACCAGCCGCGTTACCGAAGCGTTGCAGTCGGTTCACCGGGGGAACGTGAGGTGCTCCGTCTACGGCGGCACTGCTCCGTCTACGGCGACGCCACGACGAAGGCCGGCGGGCCCGCCCGCCCGCACGGCCGGCTTGGCGATTCAGCACTCATCAACGTCTCAGGATTACTCATTGCTCATAGATGACCATTTGAGCTATGAATAGCTCAGTTTCACGCAGAAGCTTGCAGCATGCAGCGCACCGCCGGGCCGGATCGACGCCCGAGCCAAACCGAGGAGAGCCCTGATGAGCCACGTCGAGCGGGAGATCGCCAGCCAGCCGGAGTGCTGGCGCAAGGCCCTGGAGCTGAAGCCCGTCGGACTGCCGGAGCGCGGCGAGCGGGTGGCCGTGATCGGCTGCGGCACCTCGCTCTACATCGCGCAGGCGTACGCGGGCCTGCGCGAAGGCGCCGGGCTCGGAGAGACCGACGCCTTCGCGGCCTCCGAGTTCCCGGCCGCCCGCGAGTACGACCGCGTCGTCGCCATCAGCCGCTCGGGTACCACGACCGAGGTGCTGGCCGCGCTGGAGCGGTGCGGCACGACACCGACCGTCGCGCTCACCGGCGACCTCGCCACCCCGATCAGCACGGCCGCCCGGCACGTGATCGACCTGGAGTTCGCCGACGAGAAGTCGGTCGTCCAGACCCGCTTCGCCACCACCGCGCTGGCCCTGCTGCGCGGCCACCTCGGCCTCGCCCCCGCCGACCTGGCCTCGCACGCCGAGCGGGCACTGGCCGCCACGCTGCCCGAACGGTCCACCGAGGCAACCCAGTTCACCTTCCTCGGGACGGGTTGGACGGTCGGCCTGGCGAACGAGGCGGCGCTCAAGCTCCGCGAGGCGTCCGGGTCGTGGACCGAGTCGTACCCGGCGATGGAGTACCGGCACGGCCCGATCAGCGTCACCGGCCCGAACAGCGTCCTCTGGTTCTTCGGCGAGCCGCCGACCGGACTGGTCGACCAGGTCAAGCCGACCGGCGCAGCGCTGTCGGTCAGCGCCCTGGACCCGATGGCCGACCTGATCCGCGCACAGCGGCTCGCCGTCGAGCTGGCCAAGGGCCGCGGCCTGGACCCCGACCAGCCGCAGGGCCTCACCCGCTCCATCGTGCTGCCCCGGCCATGAGCACCACCGCGATCGCCCTCGACGTCGGCGGCACCTACATCAAGGGCGCTGCGGTGGCCGAGGACGGCAGCCTGCGCCACACGCAGCGCTGGTTCACCCGCGCCGAGCGCGGACCCGAGGCCGTGCTCGAAACCGTCCTCGACTGCGCCGCCGAACTCGCCGAGCGCTTCCGCCCGGCCGCCGCGGGCGTCGCGGTGCCGGGCATCGTCGACGAAAGGGCCGGCATCGCGGTGCTTTCCGCCAACCTCGGCTGGCGCGATGTGCCCGTCCGGCACTGGATGTCCGAACACCTGGGCATCCCGGTCGCGTTCGGGCACGACGTGCGGGCCGGCGGGATCGCCGAGGCCAGGGCCGGTGCCGGCCGCGGCAGCCGCAACTTCCTCTTCGTCCCCGTCGGCACCGGCATCGCCGCCGCCGTGATGGTCGACGGACGCCCGCTCACCGGCAGCCACACCCGCGCCGGCGAGCTCGGCCACCTGGTGGTCCGTCCCGGTGGCGAGCCCTGTGCGTGCGGTGCCCGCGGCTGCGTGGAGAATCTCGCCTCGGCCGCCGCCATCGCCCGCCGCTACGCCGCCGCCACCGGCGAGCCGGACGTCACCGCCCAGCAGGTCGCCGAGCGCGCCGCAGCCGGGGACCGGACAGCCACCGCCGTCTGGCAGGAGGCCGTCGACGCGCTCGCCGACGGCCTGGCGGGCGCGGTCACGCTGCTCGACCCCGAGCGCGTCGTGATCGGCGGCGGCCTAGCCCGGGCCGGCGAGCCGTACTTCGCTGCGCTGCGCGAAGCGCTGGCCGACCGGCTCACCTTCCAGGCGGTGCCCGAGGTCGTACCCGCCGAACTCGGCCAAGAGGCAGGCTGTTTCGGAGCCGGGCTGCTCGCCCAGGACCTGCTGGGCGCGGGAGCGGCGGCGTGATCCTCACCGTCACGCTCAACGCGGCGTTGGACATCACCCACCACCTGGACCGGTTGCGCCCGCACGGCAGCAACCGCGTCCGGGCGGTGGCCGAACGCGCGGGCGGCAAGGGCGTCAACGTCGCCCGGGTCCTGCACGCCCTCGGCCACCCGACCGCCGTCACCGGCCTGGCCGGCGGCCTCACCGGCCGGGCGATCCGCGCCGAACTCGCCGCCGCCGGACTGGCCGACCGGATGCTGCCGATCCCGGGTGAGTCCCGGCGGACGGTGGCCGTGGTCGAGGAGAGCGTCGGGGACACCACGATCCTGCTCGAACCCGGACCGGTGGTGGGCGTCGAGGAATGGGAGCACTTCGTCAACCACCTCGACACGCTGCTACCGGACGCCGCCGCGGTGGTCCTCTCCGGCAGCCTGCCGCGCGGTGTCCCCCAGGACGCCTACGCCCAGTTGCTCCGGCAGGCGCACGCGCACGGCGTCCCGCCCGTGCTCGACGCCGACGGGGCGGCCCTGCGCGCGGCGCTTCCGGCGGGCCCGGCCGTGATCAAGCCGAACGCCGACGAACTCGCCGCCGTCACCGGCCTCACCGACCCGGTGGCCGCCGCCCGGGCGCTGCACGCCGCCGGAGCGGGCGCGGTGGTCGCCTCGCTCGGCGCCGACGGCCTCATCGCCGTCACGCCGCACGGGAGTTGGCGCGCCCGCGGACCCGAGCGGCTGGCCGGCAACCCCACCGGCGCCGGCGACGCCGCGGTCGCCGCGCTCACCCTCGGCCTGGTCACCGGCACCCCCTGGCCCGACCGGCTGGCCGAGGCCGTGGCACTCTCCGCCGCCGCCGTCGCCGCACCACTCGCGGGTGACTTCGACCCGGCCGTCCACCGGGCCCTGCGGTCCCGCGTGGACGTCCAACCCTTCGCACCCTTCGCACCCTTCGCAGCTGAGGAGCCCGACCCGTGCCCCTGACCGGAACCGGCGCGATCACCGCCGCAGCCGACGCAGATGCCGATACCGATGCCGATGCCCATGCCGTGCGCGGCGTCGGCGCGTTCAACGTCATCCAGCTCGAACACGCCCAGGCCATCGTCGCCGGTGCCGAGGCCGCCGGCGCCCCGGTCATCCTGCAGATCAGCGAGAACGCCGTCCGCTACCACGGCGCCCTCGCCCCGATCGCCGCCGCCACGCTCGCCGTCGCCCGTGCCGCGCAGGTGCCGGTCGCGGTCCAACTGGACCACGCCACGTCCGTCGAACTCGTCCACGAAGCAGTGCAGTTGGGCTTCACCTCGGTCATGTTCGACGCCTCCGTGCTCGCCTATGAGGACAACGTGCGCACCACGGCCGAGGTGGTCGGGCACTGCCACGCCGCCGGCGTCTGGGTCGAGGCCGAACTCGGCGAGGTCGGCGGCAAGGACGGCGTCCACGCACCCGGCGTGCGCACCGACCCCGCCGAGGCCACGGCGTTCGTCGCCGCCACCGGCGTGGACGCGCTCGCGGTGGCCGTCGGCACCTCCCACGCCATGCTCACCCGCGACGCAGCCCTCGACTTCGAGCTCATCCGAAGGCTGCGCGCAGCCGTCCCGGTCCCGCTCGTGCTGCACGGTTCCTCCGGCGTGGCGGACGAGGACCTCGCCGCCGCCGTGGACGCCGGCATGACCAAGGTCAACATAGCCACCCACCTCAACCAGGTGTTCACCACCGCCGTCCGCGAGGCCCTGGCCGACAACGCGCGGCTGGTCGACACCCGCCGCTACCTCGGCCCCGCCCGCACCGCCGTCGCCACCGAGGTCGCCCGCCTGCTCGGCGTGCTGAAGGCGACACTCCCCACCGGCGGCCCCGGCCACGACCGCCACCCACAGCCGAACTGAGAGAGGCAGCCCCGGTGGGTGGGTCCACCCACCGGGGATGCCTCTCAGCAGCAGGCCGAACGGAGCGCCGGAACACAGACCGGCCGCATCCGGACCGCAGCCGACCTCCGCGTCAGCGGCCTTCGCGCGGTGCAGCCCGACGGCGTAACTGTGCGCGGATCAGGGCGTGTTCGCCTCCGTCACGGCCCACTCCTCCCGGCCGCTGTCCGCTCCTACGGCGTAGGGGTCGGCGATCCGCTTGCGGTGCTGGAGCAGCGCGCGTGGGCTGTTCCAGCCGAGGGCACCCACCACGCGGCCGTCCGAGCGGTAGAGGGCCACGAATCTGCCCTCCTGCGGGTCGCCGTCGACCAGCTCGACCTGGGAGTCGGCGGGGGCCCAGCCATGGATCTGGATCTTGGTGTCGTACTGGTCGGTCCATCCGAAGGGGGTGGGTGTGAAGCGGGTGGCGCCATCCGGTCCGGCGAGAAGGTTCTTGGCGGCGGTGACGGCCTGCTGGGTGGCGTTGGTGCGTTGTTCGAGGCGGACCCGGCCGCCTGCCGCGGGATGCGGCCAGTTGGCGACGTCTCCTGCCGCGTAGACGCCGGGCGCGGCTCGGCAGGTGCGGTCGCAGAGGACCCCGTCGCCCAGCGGGATCCCGGAGCCGGTCAGCCAGTCGGTGGCGGGCACCGAACCGATGGCGACGACGACCACGTCGGCCGGCAGGCGGGTGCCGTCGTCGAGCACCACCGCGGTGACCCGGCCGCGCTCGCCGGTCAGGCTGGTGACGCGGCGCCGCAGGTGCAGGCGGACACCGCGTCCGCGGTGCAGTTCGGCCACCAACTCTCCTACCCGTGTTCCGACCTGCCTGGCCAGCGGGGTGGGTTCGACATCGACCAGCGCGACGTCGAGGCCGAGACCGCGCGCGGTGGCGGCGATCTCGCTGCCGAGGAATCCGGCACCGATCACCACGAGCCTCGGCCCGGCGAGGAGCTCCGCTCGCAGGGCCAGCGCGTCGTCCACGGTGCGCAGCACGTGCACACCGGCCAGATCGTGGCCGAAGGGCAGGCGGCGGGGACGCAGCCCGGTGGCGATGATCAGTCCGTCGTAGCCGAGCCGCTCGTCATCGGCCAGGGTGACGGTGCGGGCGATCGGGTCCAGTCCGACCGCCCGCCAGCCCAGCCGCAGGTCCATCTGGAGCCGTCGGAGGTCGGTCGCCGGGCGCAGGGTGGTTCGGTGCGGTTGCCGGTCACCGGCCAGCACCTGCTTGGACAGCGGTGGCCGGTCGTATGGCAGGTGCGGCTCCTCGCCGACCATGGTCAGCGTGCCGGTGAAGCCCTCGCGTCGCAGGGTGTCGGCCGCCGTCAGCCCCGCGGCGGAAGCGCCCACCACGACGATGCGGTCCATGGCAGGCACTACTCGGCCACCGTGATGGCCATGGCGGGGCAGCTGGCGGCGGCATCCCGCAGCCGGGTTGCCAGCTCATCCGAGGGGTTGGCATCGAGCAGGACCACGATGCCGTCCTCCTCTCGCTGGTCGAAGACCTCGGCCGCGGCGAGCACGCACTGGCCGGCTCCTACGCACCTGTCCTCTTCTACGGTTATCTTCATCGGTCTTGGCTCCGTGTCGGTGTGGTCGGTTCGGGATGCGGTGATCCACCGCCGTGGTGGTGTCGCCTACCACGTCACGGGCAGCTCGTGGACGCCGTAGACGACCATGTCGTCGCGCATCGGCACCTCTTCCACGGGCACTGCCAGCCGCAAGGTCGGGAACCGGTCGAACAGGGCGGAGTAAGCGGCCTTCATCTCGACCCGGGCCAGCTGCTGTCCGAGGCACTGGTGGATTCCGTGGCCGAACGCCACATGCGGGCTGTACGGGCGTGCGACGTCCAACTCGTCGGCGCCGTCGGGGAACTGGTCCGCATCACGGTTCCCCGACGCGACCGCGGCGACCACCGTCGTGCCGGCCTTGATCCGGTGGCCGTTCAGTTCCAGGTCCTCCCGCGCGGTGCGGCGGATGCCGAACTGAATGACGCTGAGGTAGCGCAGCAGTTCCTCGACGGCACCGTCCAGCAACGACGGGTCGGCCCGCAGGGCCTCCAACTGTTCGGGGTTGCGCAGCAGGCACATGGTGCCCAGCGCGATCATGTTGGCGGTCGTCTCGTGCCCGGCGACCAGCAACAGAACGCCGACACCGACCAGTTCCTCGTCCGAGAGCTCACCGGAACGCACCAGACCGCTCAGGATGTCGTCGCCGGGCTCGGCCCGCTTGGCGAGCACCAGGCGGTGCATGAACTCCCGCATCTCCAGCTGCGCCCGCCGGGACTCCTCCGGGTCGCCGTCGACCTTGAGCATCATGGCCGAACCCCGCTGGAACTCCTCCCGATCGGCGTAGGGCACACCGAGCAGCTCGCAGATCACCAGCGAGGGAATCGGCAGCGCGAACGCGTCGACCAGGTCGACCGGGCCCGTGGCACCGGCCATCGCGTCCAGATGCTCGGCCACGATCCGTTCCACCGCCGGGGCCAGCTGCTGCATCCGGCGCACGGTGAACTGGCCGGTGAGCAGCCGCCGGAACCGGGTGTGCTCCGGCGCGTCCAGCATGATGAACATTCCCGGGGCGGGCGGCGGCACCGGTACGTTCTGCGGCTCGGCTGCGCCGATCCGTACCGTCCGGCGCTGCGAGCTGAACCGCGGGTCGGACAGCACGGTCCGGATGTCCGCGTACCGGGTGACCAGCACGCCGGGGAGGCCGTCGGGCAGGGTCACGTCCGCGATCGGGTTCTGCTCCCGCAGCGTCCGGTACTCCGACGGCGGGTCGAAGGGGCAGCTCCGCGCCAGGGGCTGCGTCCCGCTGATGGGCTCGGTTCCGGTCATGAGTGCGTCCTTTTCTCCTCGACGTCCCCCGTGCTTCGAGCCAACCCGACGCTGCTGACCCCGCCCGGTCGACAACCTGACCGTTGCCTGACAGCGGGCGATCCGGGCGCGTGGAACCCGGGAGCGCCGCGGCGCGTTGTCGCCGTGGACAACGCGATCTTGTGATGGGTACCTGCTATGCACTCCGCTTCGTCGGCACACGGTTTGCCGCTGCTCCGAGGGGCCGGGCAGCGGCTGTTGGTGGTGGACGACGACCCGATGCTCTCGGAGCTGCTGGAGACCACCCTGGGCCTTGCCGGGTACCAGGTGGTGACGGCGGACAGCGGCGCCGCCGCCCTGCGGGCCTACCGGGCGACGCCGGTGGACCTGCTCGTGCTGGACGTGATGCTGCCCGACCTGGACGGCTTCGCCGTCTGCCGGAGGCTGATCGAGAGCGGGGCACAGCTGCCCGTGCTGTTCCTCACGGCACGGGACTCGGTCGAGGACCGGGTGGCGGGCCTCGCCATGGGTGCCGACGACTACCTCACCAAGCCGTTCAGCGTTCCCGAACTGCTCGCCCGGGTGCACGCCCTGCTGCGCAGAGCCGGTACGACGGCGGGGCCCGCTCCGGTCCTGCGTTTCGCCGATCTCACCATGGACGAGCGCAGCCGGCGGGTCCACCGCGGAGACCGCCTGGTCGGCCTGTCGCCGACCGAGTACCGGCTCCTGCGGTACCTCCTGGTCAACGCCGACCACGTGGTGTCGAAGGACCAGATCGCGCACCACGTCTGGCAGCACCGTTTCAGCGAGGGTGTCGTCGAGAAACTCGTGTCCCGGCTGCGGGCGAAGGTGGATCTCCAACCGCCGGCCCTGATCCACACGGTGCGCGGCTTCGGCTACAGCCTTCGACTGCCCGAAGGCGACTGACGTGGCCCGGGCATGGCGCGGCTCACTGCGGGCGCGGCTGATCGCGGGGGTCATCCTGCTCGCGGCCCTGGGCATGGTCGCCGTCAACGCCGCTTCGCTGATAGGCCTGCGCCTGTACCTCATAGAGGCCGCGGACGCCCAGCTCGACCGGGCCCGTACCGCGATCCAGCAGAACCTCGCGAGCCGGACCACCCCGATCAGCGCGGCCGGCCTCAACTCGCTGCTGCCCGGCGGTTCCTACCTCGCGCTGCTCGACCAGAACGGCGCAGTGGTCGCACAGACGGCGGCAGGAGACCTCGACGGCCGCCCCATACCGCGCCCCGACCTGCCCGCGCCGGTCCCCGCCGGGTTCGCCCGGCACGCCGTCACGGTCTCGGGCCGTGACGCACCCACGGTCAGGTACCGCACCCTGGGCTTCCCTGCCGGTGCACCGACGGAGGTCCGGACGGCACTCGACGCACCCCCCGCGACGTTCAGCACCGTCGTGGCGGCCACGAGCCTCGGGCCCAGCGAGGACATCCTGTACTGGCTGATCGGCGCCGATGCGATCGCGACCCTCGCCGTGCTGATGGGGATCGCCCTCCTCAGCCGCGGCGTGCTGCGGGTGAGCCTGCACCCGCTTCGGGACATGGCCGCGACCGCCACCGCGATCGCCGACGGTGATCCCGGCCAACGCATCCAGGTCGCCCGGCCCGACTCCGAGCTCGGCGAGGTCGGTACCGCCCTCAACCGGGCGTTCGACGAGCGGCAGCGCTCCGAGGAACGGCTCCGGCAGTTCGTGGCCGATGCCTCGCACGAACTGCGCACCCCGCTGACATCGATCAGCGGATGGGCCCAGCTGCACCTGCACGGACTGGCCCGCGACCCCGTGCTGCTCGAACGAGCCATGGTGCGGATCGAGAGCGAGGCCGCCCGGATGCACGCCATGGTGGAGGAACTGCTGCTGCTCGCCAGGCTCGACCAGGGCCGCCCGCTCGCGAGATCTCCGTTCGATCTGGGCCGCCTGATCACGGACGCCGTCGCCGACACCCGCCTCCTCGCCCCCGACCGGCCGATCGCCCTGAACGTCCGGGGCCGGATCACGGCCTGCGGCGACGAGGAACGGCTGAGGCAGGTGCTGCGCAACCTGCTGAACAACGTTCTGCGGCACACCCCTTCGGGAACGCCGGCGGCCGTGATGGCCCGTTCGCTCCCCGACGGCGCCGTAGAGCTGGCGGTCACCGACGAAGGTCCCGGCATGGACCGTGAGACCGCGAGCCGCGTGTTCGAGCGCTTCTACCGTGGCGACGAGGCCCGCGGTCCCGGCGGCGCCGGACTCGGCCTCGGCATCGTCAAGTCGATCGCCGAAGCGCACGGCGGTACCGTCTCGGTCCGCACGGCACCAGGACAGGGCACCACCTTCACCGTGACCCTGCCCGCCGCACGGTGAGCCGCCCGCACCGACCGGTCAGCCACTCGGTCCCGGGATTCATCCGGGATTCATACGGCGGGCCTACGGTTGACGAGCGGATGACCCGGAGCGAATCATGGCCCCACCGCCCGGAGTTCACGCTCCACCCTGGAGCGGGCAGCCCGGCCGTCGAGTCGGCCGGGCTGCCCTACCCGGGATCGCGCGCTCAGCCGAGCGGGCGGCAGAGCAGGACGTCCGGGACGCCGTAGTGGAGCCAGCGCCAGGTGTAGGCGACGCCCGCGACGTACTCGTCGGAGGCGCACTGGCCCTTGTAGTAGCCCGGCGCCCAGTCGCTCGCCGCGGAGTCGGAGCCGGTGGAGGCCGACGGGCGGTTGTCGGCGTGGTCGAACCAGACGTCGCGGCCGGTCAGCGGCAGCTTCGCGGCGGACGGGGCGCACAGCAGGGCGGACATGGCATTGCCGTGCACGGCGTATCCGACGGCGAAGGTGTTGTCCGGGCACTGCAGCTTGTTGTAGCCGGACGCCCAGTCGCCCTCGGTGACGTACCGCTCGTCGCTGACGGTCACCCAGTCCCCGGCGCCCGTGGCCGGCTCGCCGGCGTCGGTGCACAGGCCCCGGCTGTCGCTGCGGCCGAGGCCGATCAGGCGCTCACCGTCGGGGCAGTTGCCCTTGCGGTTGCCGCCGCTCCAGTCGGGCAGTGCCGTCATGCGGGCCGACACGTTGTAGTCGCCGTGGTCCAGGTTGAGCTGGTTCCAGTGCGCGGACGTCGCGACCTGCCCGGTGTACGAGGGCGCGTTCACCAGCTTGTTCCAGTCGGCGGCCCGCCAGTCGCCCTGGTCCTCCAACGACAGCTGCCCGCCGTTCGCGTCGTACGAGAGCAGGGCCCAACTGTCCTGCGGTACACCGCCGTTCTGCCAGCCGACCAGCGGCCAGACGGCGAAGTCGGTGTCGTTGGCGACCAGGATGTCGGTGAACTCGCGGAACCAGGCCTGTTCCTTGGCGTCGGTCGAGCCGCGCCCGCCCGCGCCGAACTCGCTCACCCACACCGGCGCCGTGAAGTGCTGGCCGGCCTGCGTGACGAACAGCGCCTCCTGGTTGACCACCGAGGCCAGCTGGTCCGGCGTGAAGTCCTCGTAGCGCGGGTCGCTGGTCGAGCCCGGGCCGCTGCCGGCACCCGTGTTGGCCGGTCCCGTGTAGGCGTAGAAGTGGGCGGCGTAGACCAGCTTGCCGGAGTTGATCAGGGTGTTGGAGAGCGTGGCGACCGGGGTGAGCATCGGGCGGCCGTGGGAGAAGAGGGCCGACGGGATGCCGTACCAGTTGATGCCCTCCATGATGATCAGCATGTCGGGGTCGGCCTGGAGGATCCTGTTGCCGGCCTCCTCGAAGGCGGCGTTCTCGTCATGGCTGTCGCCCATGCCCCAGTTGGGGTCGTCCCAGGTGTCGCGGCGGACCTCGTTGCGCAGGTCGGCACCGACGACACGCTTGTCGGCCTTGTACCGGTTGGCCATGAACACCCAGTCGTCCTCCCACTGCTGGGTGCTCTGACCGCTGTTCCAGCGCTCGTTGCCGTCCAGGCCGCAGCAGAACCGGTAGCTGGTGGTGTGGTTGTTGAGGATCACCGCGAAGCCGTCGGCGGTGAGCGCCGCCACCACGGCGTCGAAGACCTGCAGCGGGGTCTTGCCCTTGAGCTGCGGATTGGCCGTCACCGCCATGTCCGGCACCGTCGAGGTGTCGTGGATCAGCGCGTTCGCGAACGGCAGCCGGATGCTGTTGATCCCCAGCCGGTGGAACCCGTTGAGGATCTCACCCATCGGCGCGCGGTCCAGCCCGAGCGGGAGGTTGTACGAGACCTGACCGGCCTGGTTGTTCGCGGGGTCGGTGGTCGAGCCGCTGCCCTCCCAGGTCCCCTGCGCTCCCGCCCAGTTGCCCGACTTCAGCTTGAAGCGGTTGCCGGAGGCGTCGACGATGTACCGGCCGCGGGTGCTGAGCGGGCCGTCCCAGGAGGCCGCCAGCTGGGCGCCGGTCAGGACAGTGGGCGCGGCGGCGGTGGCCGTGGTGTCAGCCGATGCCGTCGCGGCACCCCCGACGGTTGTCGTGGCGAACGCGAACAGGGCTGTTCCCGCCGCCAGGGCGCGGATCAGAGGTCGTCTCATGGTCATTCCCGGACGTGGTGGTGAGGGTGGGGTGCGCGCATGCGCGGGCCTGTCGTCGGACTACCGAGGACGCGGTCCGACAACAGGCCTGAGGTGTTCATGGTAGGGGCGGAGCATGCGCCCTGTCAGGAAGGCGGCTGCCGACGCCGGTTGGCGCTCGCGGTGCAGCCCCGGACGATCGGCTGGGGGCTGCCGCGGCTGGTGCCCGGGTCGTCCAGGCACCGGCCGGACCGCGTGTTCATCGGGGTGCCGTCGAGGCGGCGAGCTGCGCCCCGGCCCGGTGGAGCCAGTGGGCGGCGTTGCCCCGGGCCTCGGCCTGGCCGCCGGCCAGGCCCGTGAGGGTGACCGCCCGGGGGTCGGCCGATTCTCCGGCGACCACCTCGCACCGGACACCCGCCCGGTCGGCGCAGGCCGGTGCCGCCGTCGGTGGAGGCGGAGCCGCCGAGCGCGATCAGCAGCCGGTCGGCTCCCTGGTCGAGGGCGGCGGTGGTCGGTCGCCTCGTCGAGGTCCCGCGAGCCCCAGTAGCCAGCCGGCGCCGGGTCGAACATCTCCCCCAGCCAGTGCAGGATGACGGGCTGACGAGCCTCAGACCCGCAGGGGCCTGCCGACGTTCCCCCTGGTGGTACCGGTCTTCTTCAGAACGTGGGCGACGTGCTTCCCAACCGTCCGCGGGGCGCGCATCCGCCTGTGACGCGGGCCTCAGCCAGGGAAGATCGCCTGCACCCAGAGCACGGACGGCGAGTCGGCCAGTAACGGACAAAACGGGCAAACACTGACATAAACCGTGATCCCGCTCACACCCGAAACCCTCGACGACCGGCGATAGTAGCCGCCCCCGAGGCCCCAGATCGCGACATCCGCCCAGCTCAGAGCAGTCACCGACCGTGCAACCGCCCCGCGAACCGACCCCGCGAACCCCCGGAGTACGACAGCCGATCGTAACAAGAGGGTCTTGTCGGAAACCGATCCCACCTGGCAACAATTGCTGCACCAAGCCCCACCGGCTCCTGTCCCTCCGGTGAACGGCTCACCGCCACCTCGCACCCCACGACCGTTCGGCCCCTGTCCGGCCACGGTCCACCACGGGGCGCGACACGGCCCAACCCGATTGAGGTCCAGGTCTATGCCCGCTATCAAGATGCGAATGCGCACCTCCGCCGCGATCTTCGCCGGCGCCGCCGGTCTGACCGCCCTGGGTGCCGCCGTGGCCCCCACCGTCGCCTCCGCCGCCGACGCCTCCCCCCAGGCCATCGCCGCCCAGATGGTCCCGGCCAACCAGCTCGCCTCCTTCAGCCAGATCATCTCCCACGAGTCCGGCTGGAACGTCACCGCCACCAACCCCAGCTCCGGCTCCTACGGCCTCGGCCAGGCCCTGCCCGCCTCCAAGATGGCCTCCGCCGGCGCCGACTGGAAGACCAACCCGCGCACCCAGATCAAGTGGGCACTGGACTACATGAACACCCGCTACGGCAGCCCCAACGCCGCCTGGGCCTTCTGGCAGAACCACCACTGGTACTAAGCCGCCCCCTCGGCCCACCCCAGCACCACACCGCGACCTTGACCCCCCGCACCCTGGGGGCCGGACAGGGACCACCAGGATGACCCCGACAGGGCCCGTGCCCGCGCAACCCGCGTGGCACGGGCCCTCTCGCGCTCACTCCGAAACCCCCGACTCCACCAGGCCACCACTGTCACGCCCGCCGCCATCACCCTCCGCGCCGAGCGCGTCACCACCAACACCGCGACCACCACGGACCTCCGGGCGCAAGGAGGGTGGAGCCCAGGCGCAGGCCAGCGAGCCGCCGATGAGCCCGGGCAGCACGCCCAGGAAGAAGCCGCCGAAGTTGGCGACCGGCACGGAGAGCAGTGAGAGCAGGATCGCGGCGACCCCGGCGAAGATCCGCAGCTGCTCCTGGAGCCAGAGCGTGACACCCAGCGTGATCAGCAGGCTCCCGATGAGGAGTGAGCCCGCGCCCGCAGTGGTGGAGAGCGCCAGGCCGAGACCGCCCAGGCTGAAGTGGGCGTAGGGGAAGGGGAAATAGAGGATCGGCAGGCCGCCACCGAACGTCAGCAGACCGGCCCAGAAGGGGCGGGTGCCGCGCCAGACCCGGAACTCCCACCGGGCCGTGGCGATCGCCTCGCCCGGCCGGGACCACGGGACCGTGGCTTTCTTCCACACGTGGCGACTCCCTGTGCTGTCAGTGCGATTGAGGCGGATCACCGGGGCATCGGGTCAGTGGGCCGACGGATCAGAAGCACTCGTCAAGACCGCGCACCAGCGACACGCCCAGTCCGGGAACCTCGAAGCTGCCGGCCGCCACCGCGACCGCGGTCACCCGCACGTCGGTCAACTTGATCGAACTTGCCTGCTGAGCCGGGCTGTTGGGGTTGAAGAAGCGCGAGTCCCGATCGCCCCTGCTGACTTCGCCCTTGGTGAGCGCTCCGGCGGCGACCCCGATGTCGAGGCGATGGGCGCTCGACTGGTCGGCCGCCAGGTGCTTCGCGTCGATGAAGAACTCCTTCGCGGTGGCCGGCCGCTTGTCGCCGGTGAGCCGCAGCGTGAAGGTGCCGAGCACCGGGATCGGGAAGACGGCGGACTGGCAGAGCCCGCGGATCGTGGCGGACTCGAACCCCGTGACCATGACCGGCACCGGGTCGTGCTCGCGGGTGAGGTCCACCGTGCCGTACAGGCTGAAGCCTTCACCCTGGAGTTCGTCGGCGAAGAGCTTGAACTCCTCCCCGGAGATGAGGAACGACGCGGCGAGCGCGTTCTGGGCCACTCCGACCACGAGGGCCGCGGTGGCCGCGAGGCACGGCAGCAGGATGACGGCGAAGCGCTTCCAGCGGGTCCTGCCGAAGCGTTGCGACATGCCGTCCCTCTCTGAGGTGGACCATGGCTCCCGGGCGCCCGTGCGACCGGCGGGGAGCAGGCGCACGGGACACCGCACCGACTGCCCGGGATCGAAAAAAGACCAGACACGGCCGATCATGCGATGCAGGAAATGGCTCCGCAAACCATTCACGCCCACACTGACGACCATGTCGCCGCAGATCACTCCAGCGGCCCATCGGCCACGGCACCGGGGCTCACCGATCAGCACCGGTGGAACCAATTGGATCATCCGATTGGCGGAGTCGAGAGCGCCGAGGCGATGCCCTGGTGACCGATGGGAAGGCGACGAACCCCGCGGTCCCAGCCGGCACAACAGCCCCGAACACGGGGTCCACGCGGCGGCCGGCCACCCCGCTTCGACCGGCCCGCCCACCGGCTCCCCGACGTCGGCGAACACTGCTTCAACCGGCTCGGACAATGGTGCGGCCCGACCACCTTCCACGACAAGACCACAAGTCCTACGGCCCGCCGACAACGGCGGGACGCCTCGGGACCCCGGTGCCGGCAGCCCGGAGAACTCTCGTCATCACAGGTCACAAGGCACGTCTTCGCCTTCGAGGCACCCGCCGGCAGTGACCGTCCGGTAGGTCCGACTCCAGATCTCGAGCACGTGTTTCACACATCCCCCACTTTGGACGGCCCCGATGCTCTACATTGATTTTCGCTTCGCACAGTTGGACGCGAGGCGACAGATGATGATCTACAGGTCCGGCGCTGCGGACAGCCGGTAGTCGCACCCCCGCGGCAGACGTGGGGGTGGTCAAATCCTTGGCGCCCGAGACGGGCCTCGAGTGTGGAGAGCAACCGTCGACGGTTTCCCGCGCACCTCGGGACTCCGGCAGGGCATGCGAGTCCGCCGGCGCCCGGGTGGGATGTTCAAGTACTGCTGCAATGAACCGGTTTGCCATTCGCAAGGGGGGGCGGGGCCTCCCGGAGACAGGAACAGCGCGGCACGGGAGGCGGGGCCTCCCTAGGGGAGGAACAGGTGCGGGAGGCGCGAGCCTCCCGGGGGGAGGAACCGTGTGGAGCGAACACGTCGAACCCACTGGTGACCTGGAGGGGGCTGTGGAGCAGGGGGAAGGAGAATTAGTCAGCCCGTTTCTACCGGCGCGGGGGCGTCCGAGGAACGGGACAATCAGCCGGTCCGAGCTCGACTGGGAGCAGCAGTACCGCCGTACTGTGATCATCAGCGATACCGTGGCCACCGCCTTCGTGGTAGCGGCGATAGGCGGCTTCTTCGGGGTTCGGGACGCGGCCAACTGGCACGAGAAATGGGGAATCCTCGCCTTCGGCACCGAGCTGCTGGTGCTGGGCGCGCTTGCGATGACCCGGTCGTGGGCTCAGGCCGTGCTCGGCCAGGGCGCCGAGGAGTTCCGCCGGCTCGGGCGCGCACTGTTCACGGCGGCCGTCGTACTGGCGCTCGGCGGGATCGCCCTCACCTCGCACAACATCAAGCTCTGGATCTTCGTCGCGATCCCGGCGATCACGGTCGTCGCCATGACCGAGCGGTATCTGCTGCGCCTCTGGCTGCACAAACAGCGCAACGTCGGACGGTGCCTGCGCCCGGTGCTCGCTGCCGGGAGCCCGGCCACCGTGCGCGACCTGATCGCCCGGACCCGCAAGTTCCCGCACCTGGGCTGGCGGGTGGAGGCGGTGTGCACGCCGTACGATCTCGGGCCGGGCGGTGACCGACTGGACGGAGTGCCGGTCGTCGGCCGACTGACGGACGTCGCCAACCACGTCCGCCGCGACGGCTACCGCGTCGTCGCGGTCACACCGGACCCGCACTGGACACCGGACCGGCTGCAGCGGCTGGCCTGGAACCTCGAAGGCGGCGACGCCGAGATGGTCGTGGCGCCGGTGCTGATGGAGGTGGCCGGCCCGCGGCTGCACGTCGACGCGGTGCTCGGGATCCCGATGCTGCGGGTCAGCATGCCGACCTTCACCGGGGGCCCCCGGGCGGTCAAGGAGGTCGTCGATCGGCTGGGCGCCGCGGTCCTGCTGATCCTGTTCGCGCCGCTGATGGTGCTCGTCGGGCTGCTCGTGCGGGTGGACAGCCGGGGCGGGGCGTTCTACCGGCAGCACCGGGTCGGCAAGGACGGCCGCGAGTTCACCCTGGTCAAGTTCCGCACCATGGTCGTCGGGGCCGACCGCGCACGCGCCGAACTGGCCGACCGCAACGAGGGCGCCGGCCTGCTGTTCAAGCTCCGCCGGGATCCGCGGGTGACCCGGGTGGGAGGAGTGCTGCGCCGGTACTCGATCGACGAGCTCCCGCAACTCCTCAACGTGCTCACCGGCTCGATGTCGCTCGTCGGTCCGCGGCCTCCGCTGCCGGAGGAGTCCGCCGCGTACGGACCGGACATCCGGCGGCGGCTGCTCGTCAAGCCCGGGCTCACCGGCCTGTGGCAGATCAGCGGGCGCAGCGACCTGCCGTGGGAGGAGGCGGTCCGGCTGGACCTGCGGTACGTGGAGGACTGGTCGCTCGCCCTTGACGCGGTGATTCTCTGGAAGACGCTGCGTGCGGTGCTTCAGGGGCAGGGGGCCTACTGATGGGTGGGGGGCGTCGTCAGATCGGCGCGCGGATGGCCGGCCAACAGGGCCTGCCCGAGGGGAGGAACGGGTCATGAGGATCAGCGTCCTGGGGCTCGGCTACGTGGGCTGTGTGTCGGCCGCGTGCCTGGCCAGCCTGGGGCACGAGGTCATCGGGGTGGACGTGAACCAGGTGAAGGTCGACCTGGTCAACGACGGCAGGGCCCCGGTGGTCGAGGAGCGGATCGGCGAGCTCATCGCCGAGGTCGTACGGACCGGAGCGCTGCGCGCCACCGGCGACGTCCGCGAGGCGATCATGGGCAGCGACGTGTCGCTGGTCTGCGTGGGCACGCCGTCGGAGCCCAACGGCAGCCTGTGCACCACGTACCTGGAGCGGGTCGCCGAGCAGATCGGTGCCGCGGTGGCCGAGCGGGGCGGGCGGCACACCGTGGTGTTCCGCAGCACCATGCTCCCGGGCACCTGCCTGAACCTGCTGGTGCCGATCCTGGAGAAGCACGCCGGCGGCACCGCCGGGGTGGACTTCGGGGTCGCGGTCAACCCGGAGTTCCTGCGCGAGGGCACCAGCGTGCGGGACTTCTTCGACCCGCCCAAGACCGTCATCGGCGAGCTCGACCCGGCGAGCGGCGACGTGGTCGCGGCGCTGTACGACGGGTTACCCGGCGAGGTGTTCCGGGTGCCGGTCCCGACGGCCGAGGCGATCAAGTACGCGGACAACGCCTTCCACGGCCTCAAGATCGGCTTCGCGAACGAGCTGGGCGCGGTGTGCCACGCGCTCGGGGTGGACTCGCACCAGGTGATGGACGTGTTCCTGGCCGACCGCAAGCTCAACATCAGCTCCGCCTACCTGCGGCCCGGCTTCGCCTTCGGCGGCTCCTGCCTGCCCAAGGACCTGCGCAGCCTGGTCCACGCGGCGCGGCAGGCCGACGTCTCGGTGCCCATCCTCTCCCACGTGCTGCCCTCCAACTCCGACCACCTGCAGCGCGCGGTGGAGCTGGTCGAGCGCACCGGCAAGCGCCGGGTGGGCCTGTTCGGTCTGTCCTTCAAGCCCGGCACCGACGACCTGCGCGAGAGCCCGCTCGTCGAGCTGGCGGAGCGGCTCTTCGGCAAGGGCTACGACCTGCGGATCTACGACCCCAATGTGAGCCTCTCCCGGCTCCTCGGCGCGAACCGCGAGTACATCGAGACCCGGCTGCCGCACCTCGCGCAGCTGCTCGCGGAGTCCGTCGACGAGGTGCTCGACCACGCCGAGGTGTGCGTGGTCGGGACCAGGGAGCCGGACGTCCTGGCCGCGCTGCCGCACGGTGACGGCCCGGTGATCGTCGACCTCATCCGCCTTCCCGACGCCGAGACGCGCCGGACCGAACCGGGGTACATGGGCCTTGCTTGGTGACACAACCAGCCGCGGCGGGCGGGCCCGTCGCGCGCTGATCCTGGTGGAGAACCTGTCGGTGCCCTTCGACCGGCGTGTGTGGCAGGAGTGCACGACGCTGCGCGACGCGGGCTGGGAGGTCCACGTCATCTGCCCCCGCGGCAGCAAGCGGGACACGGAAGCGGAGACGGAGATCGACGGGGTGCGGATCCACCGCTACCCGCTGCAGGCGGCCACCGGAGGACCGGCCGGCTACCTGCGCGAGTACGGAGCGGCGCTGTGGCACACCGTCCGGCTGGCCCGCAAGGTCGGCCCGGTCCACGTGGTCCACGCCTGCAACCCGCCCGACCTGCTGTTCCTGCCGGCCCTGCTGATGAAGCGGCGCGGCGCGCGGTTCGTGTTCGACCAGCACGACCTGGTGCCCGAGTTGTACCTCTCCCGGTTCGACCGCGGGAAGGACCTGCTCTACCGCGCCGTGTGCGCGCTGGAACGGTGGACGTACCGGGCCGCGGACGTCGTGCTCGCCACCAACGAGAGCTACCGGGACGTCGCGCTGCGCCGCGGCGGTCGGCGGCCGGAGGACGTCTTCGTGGTGCGCAGCGCGCCCGACACCGACCGGTTCCAGCCGGTACCACCCGAGCCCGAGCTCAAGCGCGGCAAGCCCCATCTGCTGTGCTACCTCGGCGTCATGGGCCCGCAGGACGGCGTCGACTACGCCTTGCGGGCCCTCGCGAAGCTGCGCGACGAGCTCGGGCGGACCGACTGGCACGCGGTGTTCGTCGGCGGCGGCGACACCTTCGACGCGATGGTGGAGCTGTCCCGGCAGCTCGGGCTCTCGGAGCAGGTGCAGTTCACCGGGCGCGTCCCGGACGCCGACCTGGTGCGCTACCTGTCCACGGCGGACGTGTGCCTCTCCCCCGACCCGCGCAATCCGCTCAACGACGTGTCGACCATGAACAAGGTCCTGGAGTACATGGTGATGGGCCGGCCGATCGTCTCGTTCGACCTCCGGGAGGCGCGGGTCTCCGCCGGTGACGCCGCCGTCTACGCGCCCGCCAACGACGAGTCCGAGTTCGCCCGGCTCATCGCGCAGTTGCTGGACGATCCGGAGAAGCGCACCCTGATGGGCAAGATCGGCCAGGAGCGGATCAACGGGCCGCTGTCCTGGCGCAACTCCCAGCGGTCGCTGCTCGACGCCTACGCCGCCGCCTGCCGCGACCCGAGGTCGTCGGGCTCCCCGGACCAGCCCGGGAGAAGGCCGCGCCGTTGAGCGACGAAACGATACGCCTGGTCACGATCGGTCGGATCCTCCGTCGGCGCTGGCGGCTTCTCGCCGTCCTCGCCGTGGTGGGTGCGCTCGTCGGTTACGGCACCTCCTTGCTGTTTCCGCCGAGTTACACGACGTCGGCCTCGGTACTGCTGCCGGGAGTGTGGCAGGACCGCGAGCTGCTGACCCAGGCGGAGATCGCGACCAGCTCGGTGGTGGTCGACCGCGCGGCCGCCACACTCAACTGGCCCGGGGTCAGCGGCAGCAAGCTGCAGGACCGGGTGAGTGCCAGCGCCGCCGACGGGAACATCATCAAGATCTCCGGTACGGCCGACACCCCGGAGCACGCCCAGCAACTCGCCGATCAGGTGGCCCAGCAGTTCGTCACCTTCGCCGCGCGGGTCGCGGGCGACAGCACCGACCCCGAAGCGGCGCAGCCCGAGGCACTGCGGCAGCTGGTGGTGCAGGCCAGCCGACGCATCACCGACCTGGCCGCCGCGGCCGATCCGGGGCAGACCGTGGACAGCGTGCAGACCCGCACCGATCTGGAGCAGCTGCGCAACACGCTGCAGGACGCCATCAAGAAGCTGGACCAGGTCGACCCGGCCGCCAACAAGGCCAACATGGTCGTCATGGGGTCGGCGGCCCGACCGTCCGCCGAGGCACCGCCGACGAGGACGCAACTCGTCGTCGCCGGGGCGCTGTTGTTCGTCCTGCTCGCGGTCATCGGCCATCTCACCGCCGCACGGATGAGTCGACGGCTGCGCACCGAACCGGAGATCGCCGCGGCGCTGGGCTCGGCGCTCCTCGGCACCGTCGACGTACCCGGAGAACGGCCCGTGCACCGGCCGGAGGGCCGTGGCCCGCGGGCCCGGGTCCGCCGGCTGCTGGGCATCGACGTCCGGTGGGACCTGCCGACCCCGCACGCCTCCGGCGACGAGGCCGGCAGGCAGCTCCGCTACCGGCGGGTGTGCGCCCGTCTCCGAGAGCAACTGCCGGGCCCCCGGCGGCTGCTGGTCGTGGTACCGGAGGGCGACGAGACCGCCCGCCTCGCCGCCGGGCAGCTCGTCACCGAGGCGGGGGACGACCCGCCGCTGCGGGTGGTGGGGGTTTCGGTGTCCCGGCCGCTGCTGCCGGACCTCGACGACGCGTCCGGTGCCCTGGTCGTGCTCAGCGCGGGCGGCTGGACCGCGGGGGAACTCGCCGGCCTCGCCGGGGCGTGCGCGGACGCCGGGCACGAGGTCGTCGGCATCGTACTCGCCGGTCCGGTCCGGGCCCGTCCGGCGCAGTCCGACGGCCGGCCTCCGGAGGGCGCCACGCCGGCGCTCGCGGTCGGCGACGACGCGGGGAGACGTTCGGAGTGACGACGAGTACGACGTCGGAGTCGTCGACCGCCGCTCCGCTGCTGGACCTCCAGGCGCTGGTGGTCGCGGTGCGCAGGCGGCGTCGCCTCTGGTGTTCCCTGGCGCTGATCGGGCTGCTGCTCGGCGCGGTGGTGGCGGTCCTGCGGCCGGCGCCGCCGACCGCGGTGACCAAGGTGCTGGTCGCGCACGAGGCGGACCAGCCGAACGACCCCGGAACGCTGATCCGCACCGACGTCGCCCTGCTGCAAACCACGGAGATCGCCGGTAAGGCTCTGAAGTCCCTCGGGTCCGCGAAGAAGCCGGAGGACTTCATGCCGGACTACGGGGGAATCGGCTTGACCAACAACCTGCTCCAGATCACCGTGACGGGTCACAGCGACGCGGAAGCGGTGGCCCGGGCCAAGGCGCTGGCCGAGGCGTTCGTCGCGGACCACGTCCGGCGGCTCCAGGACGCCGCGGACGCCGCGGCCAAGGCGCTGCTCGACCAGCGTGACCGGCTGCAGGAGGAACTCGCCCAGGTCGACAAGGCGATCGGGGACGCATCCTCGCAGACCGGGCCGAAGGCGGCGGCAACCCTGAATTCGCTCTACGCCAGCCGGACCGAACTCGCTTCGCGGATCACCGACTTCAACCAGCGCGCCGCCGAGGCGAAGGTCGGCACGCCCCGGCTCGTCGCCGGCACCCAGATCGTGGACGCCCCGCGCGCGGTGCGGCAGTCCCTGCCCAAGACGGCGGCCACCGACGCCGCGATCGGGCTCGTGCTCGGGCTCGTCCTCGGGCTCGCGGTGGCCGCGATCGGCGCGGTGGTGGCGGACCGCCCCGTGCTGCGCCGGGAGATCGCGGCGAACCTCGGTGCCTCGGTCATCGCGGAGCTGCCCCGCCTGCCCCGCCGACCGGCCGGGCGGTGGCAGCGCCGACGGACCCGAGAGGCACGGACCAGGCTCACCACGACGCTGGCCCGCACCGTGCGCGGCTCCGCGGAGGCGGTGTCGCTGCTGGAACTGGGCTGTGCGCGCAGCGCCGGCGCGATCGCCCTGGACCTGGCCGGGGAACTGGCCGCGGAGGGCCCGGTGGTCGTCGTCGACGGTCTGCCCGGCCCGCAACTCACCAAGCGCCGCCCGAAGCCGGGCGACCCGACCGTGGTCAGCGGCGAGCAGGCGGCGGCCGGGCCGGATCAGGAGCGCCGGCTCGGCGTCGGCTCGGTGGCGCCCGGCACGGCGTGGACCGACCTGCAGTACCTCGGCACCAGGACCGTGCTCGTCGTACGCGCCGGGCACGGCAGCGCCGCGTGGCTGCACACCGTGGCGCGGCAGCTCGCGGACCAGCGCATTCCGGTGATCGGCGTGGTGCTGATCGATCCTGATCCACGGGACCGGACCGACGGCACGCTGTGGGACGGGCCGCCCGGCCCGCGGCGCGGCCGGAAGCGGCGGGCGGCCCGGCGGAACGGGACGGGCCGGCGGCGGACGGAGCGGCAATCGATGTGGACCGCACCGGTCCCGGACAGCGACCAGGAGGCGCGGTAACACATGTGCGGCATCGCAGGAACGTTCTTATGGCCGGACGGGAAGGTCGTGACCGACCGGCTCACCGACACCCTCGCCCACCGCGGTCCGGACGGGTCGGGCCGGTACAGCCACCCCGTCGGTGACGGCGAAGTGCACCTGGGGCACCGCCGGCTGGCCATCATCGACCTGTCCGAGACCGGCGCCCAGCCGATGGTCTCGGACGGCCTCGTCCTGACGTACAACGGCGAGCTGTACAACGCGCCCGAGCTGCGGGCCGAACTGGCAGCCACCGGGGTGCGCTTCCGCGGCACCTCCGACACCGAGGTGCTGCTGGAGGCCTGGCGGCGCTGGGGCACGGACTGCCTGCCGCGGCTGCGCGGCATGTTCGCGTTCGGGATCTTCGACGAGCGCACCGGTGAACTGGTGCTCGCCCGCGACCAGCTCGGCATCAAGCCGCTCTTCCTGGTCCGGCGGGGCGAGGGCCTGGTGTTCGCCTCCGAGCTCAAGGCGCTGGCCGCCGCCACCGGCGGTTCCCTGGAGGTGGACCACGCCGCGCTGGTGGCCTCGCTGCTGTACTACTGGGTGCCGGACTCGCGGTGCGCGTTCCGTGAGGCGGAGAAGCTGCCGCCGGGGAGCTGGCTGCGGTGCCGGCCCGACGGCCGGGTGGAGCGCGGCCGGTTCTGGCACCTGCGGGACGTCGCCGCCGAGGGCCGGGAGCGGGCCCGGGCCGGCGAACTGCCGGACCTCGCCGCCATCGTCGAGGAGTCGACGAGGCGTCACCTGCTCTCCGACGTCCCCGTGGCGACGTTCCTCTCCGGCGGGCTGGACTCCAGCTACCTGACCGCGCTGGCGGCCCGCGACCACCCCGGGATCTCCGCCTACACGATCGGGTTCCGCGCCGAGGACGCCAGGTTCGAGGCGATGCCGGACGACCTCCGCTACGCCCGGCAGGTGGCCGAGCGGTTCGGCGTCGACCTGCACGAGATCGAGATCGCCCCGGACGTGCTCGACCTGCTGCCGCGGATGACGTACCACCTGGACGAGCCGATCGGCGACCCCGCCGCGATCAACACCTTCCTGATCTGCTCGGCCGCCCGGGAGGCCGGGGTCAAGGTGCTGCTCTCGGGGATGGGTGCCGACGAGCTGTTCGCCGGCTACCGCAAGCACCTGGCCAACCAGCTCGCGCTGCGCTACCAGCGCATCCCGCGGCCGCTGCGGCGCGGCCTGTCCGCGGCCGTGGACCGGCTGCCGGTCGCCACGGCCAGCCGGGGGTTCCGGTCGGTGCGGTTCGCGAAGCGGTTCCTCTCCTTCGCCGATCTCCCGGAGGAGACGGCGTTCCGGCGCAGCTACACCATGTACGACCAGGAGGAACTGCTCGCCCTGGTGAATCCGGACCTGGCCGGGACGGTCCAGGACGTGCTGACCGAGCACGCGGACGTTTACCAGGACAACGACCTCGACGACTTCGTCAACCGGATGTGCCTGGGCGACGCCCGGATGTTCCTGCCGGGCCTGAACCTCGCGTACACGGACCGCTCCAGCATGGCCGCGTCGACCGAGGTGCGGGTGCCGTACGTGGACGTCGAGGTGGTCAAGGCGGCGTTCACCGTGCCCGGCGACCGCAAGATCGTCGGACGCCAGGGCAAGGCCGTCCTCAAGGAGGCGGCCACCTCGATCCTGCCCCGGGAGATCGTGTACCGGCCCAAGGGTCTGTTCAGCGCCCCGCTGCGCGCCTGGATGAGCCGGGACCTGGCCCCGCTGGTGCGCGAGGTGATCAACGACGGCGTGCTCGTGCGGTCCGGGTTCCTACGCCGCGACGCGCTGGCGCGGCTCGTCGCCGAGGACGCCACCGGGCAGCAGGACTTCTCCAAGCACCTGTGGCACGTGCTGACCCTCGAGTACTGGTACCGCGGCGCGACCTCCGGCTCCGCCCACAGCGCTCATTTGACGGCGTAGGGCTCACAAGACGGTTTAGAAGCAAGGGGACTTCCGGTGAAACAGGTTGTGCAGAACTACAAGAGCGGCGAGCTGTCGGTGCTCGACGTGCCGGTGCCGGGGTGCAAGCCGGGCGGGGTGCTGGTCCGCAGCGCCTTCTCGCTGATCTCCACCGGGACCGAGATGATGAAGGTCTCCGAGGCCGGCATGTCGATGGTGGGCAAGGCCCGCTCGCGTCCGGACCAGGTGGCCAAGGTCATGCAGAGCGTGGCCACCAACGGGCTGCCCGCGACCTACCGCAAGGTGATGGGCAAGCTGGACTCCTACACGCCGCTGGGCTACTCGCTGTGCGGGGTGGTCGAGCAGGTCGGCGCCGGGATCGACGATGTGAAGGTCGGCGACCTGGTGGCCTGCGCCGGCAATGAGCACGCGTTGCACGCCGAGCTGAACTGGGTGCCGAAGAACCTCTACACCCCGGTACCGGACGGCCTCGCGCCGCAGCACGCTGCCTTCGGTACCGTCGGGTCCATCGCCTTGCAGGGCGTGCGCCAGGGCGAGCCGCAGCTCGGCGAGGTGGCGCTGGTCATCGGCCTCGGGCTGATCGGGCAGCTGGTGGTGCAACTCCTCGCCGCCTCGGGGGTGCGCGTCGTCGGGGCCGACCCCGACCCGGCGCGCTGCGAACTCGCCGAGCGCCTGGGCGCCGTGGCCTGCGGCGATCCCGGGTCCGCGGCCGTGGAGACGGCCGTCGCCGAGCTGACCGACGGTCACGGCGCGGACCAGGTGTACCTGGCCGCCGGCGGCGGCAGCAACCAGCCCGTCGAGCTGGCCGCCCACCTGGCCCGGGACCGCGGCCGGGTCGTCGACATCGGCAAGTGCCGCCTGGACCTGCCGTGGAACGCTTACTACGAGAAGGAGTTGGACGTCCGGTTCTCCCGCTCGTACGGCCCCGGGCGCTACGACCCGTCGTACGAGCTGGAGGGGCGGGACTACCCGATCGGCTACGTGCGCTGGACCGAGCGCCGCAACCTGGCGTGCTTCCTCGACCTCATGGCCCGCGGCCGTGTGGACGTCGGCCCGCTGGTCTCCCACGTCGCCGACTTCGAGGACGCCGTGGAGACGTACCGGCGCCTGAAGGACGGCGAGTTGAAGGCCGTCACCGCGCTGTTCCGCTACCCCTCGGCGGAGGTGGCGGCGCCGGCCCCGAAGCTGGAGGTGCCCGCCGTACGGCGCCCCGCCGCGCAGGCCGCCCCGGCCCGTAGTTCCAAGTCCCCGGTGCGGCTGGCGTTCATCGGCGCGGGCAACTACGCGACCTCGATGCTGCTGCCGCACCTCGCGCAGCGCGAGGGCGTCGCGCTGTCCACCGTCGTCACCACCACGGCGCTGTCCGCCGCCAACGCCCAGCGCAAGTTCGGCTTCGCCCAGGCCACCACCGACCTCGACGCCGTCCTCGGGGACAGCTCGATCGACGCGGTCTTCGTGGTCACCCGGCACAGCTCGCACGCCGACCTGACCCGCAGGGCGCTGCTCGCCGGCAAGACGGTCTTCGTGGAGAAGCCGCTCGCCCTGAGCGAGGAGGAACTCGCCTCCGTGCTGGCCACGGTGGAGGAGTCCGGCAACGACCGGCTGCAGGTGGGCTTCAACCGCCGGTTCGCGCCGCTGCTGCGCGAGGCCAAGAACCGCCTGGGCGCCCGGACCGGACCGGCGAGCCTGCGCTACCTGGTCAACGCGGGCCGCCTCCAGCACGGCAGCTGGTACCTCCGGCAGGACACCGAGGGCTCGCGGTTCGAGGGCGAGGGCGGGCACTTCGTCGACACGGCGAGCTGGCTGCTGGGCGCCGACCCGGTCTCGGTGTACGCCGTCGCCCCGTCCGGCAACGAGGACCTCCAGGTCGTCCTGCGCTACCCGGACGGCTCCACCGCCACCATCAGCTACGTCACCTCCGGCGCGCCCGCCTTCCCCAAGGAGACGCTGGACCTCCTCGCGGACGGCAAGGTGCTCAAGCTCGACGACTTCGTCCGCGCCTCGGTGTATTTCGAAAGCACAGCCGGCCGCAAGCGCTGGGTCAGCTCCCGGCTGCCCAAGGCCCGGGACAAGGGCCAGTCCAACGAGCTGGCCTCGTTCATCAAGGCGGTGCGCACCGGCGGGCCGATGCCGGTGCCACTGGAGTCGCTGGTCGCCACCACGGCGGCCACCCTGGCCGTGCAGGCGAGCCTGGCCGGCGGCGCACCGGTGACCCTGGCGAGGTCGCTGTGACCATGAGCGCGGGCTGGTACCTGCGGCGCCTGTCGGCGATGGGGCCGCAGGAGGTCGCCGGCCGGGTGGGCGATGCGCTGCGCCGGCGGCGGTGGCGGTCGCTGACGCCGCCGCCGGGCCCGGCGGTGGCCGGCGCCCGGTTCACCGCCGTCCTGCCCGCCGGGGCGATCGACGCGGTGCCCGCGGACGCCGCCAAGCGGCTGGTCGCCCAGGCGGACCGGCTGATGGACGGCCACGCCGAGTTCTTCGGCGTGGAGCGCGAGGACATGGCGGCCCCGGACTGGTGGCTCGACCCGAAGACCGGGCGCCGGGCGCCGGCCGGCTACGCCTTCGCCGTGCCGTACCGGGACGAGGACGCGGTCGGGGACATCAAGCAGATCTGGGAGCCCTCCCGGCACCAGTACCTGACGGTGCTCGCCGCCGCCTACGCGATCACCGGCAACGAGCGCTACGCCGAACGCGCGGCCGCTCACCTGCGCTCCTGGTGGCAGGCCAACCCGCCGTTGGAGGGCGTGCACTGGGTCAGCGGAATCGAGCTGGGCATCCGGCTGCTGTCCTGGGTGTGGGTGCGCCGGCTGCTGGAGGGCTGGTCGGGCGCGGCCGCCCTGTTCGAGGACAACCCGACGGCGCTGCACCAGATCTGGCACCACCAGCGCTGGCTGGCTGCCTTCCCCAGCCGGGGCTCCTCGGCGAACAACCACGTCATCGCCGAGGCGGCCGGGCAGTTCGCCGCGGCCTGCGCGTTCGACTGGTTCCCCTCCTCGCAGCGGTGGCGCTCCGACGCGCTGCGCTCGCTGGACCGGCACCTGCGCGCCAACACCTTCCTCTCCGGCCTCAACCGGGAGCTGGCCACCGAGTACCACGGGCTCGTCCTGGAGCTCGGCCTGGCCGCGGTGGCCGAGGCGGACGCCGCCGTCGTGCCCGTCCCCGCCACCGTCCGGCTGGTGCTGCTGCGGATGACCGACGCGCTCGCGGCCGTGGTGGACAACCGGCTGCGGCCCCCGCGCCAGGGGGACGCGGACGACGGGCACGGCCTGGTCCTGGACGGCGCGGGCACCGACCGCTGGGCCTCGCTGCTGGCCACCGGCGGCGCCGTGTTCGGCCGCCTGCCCTGGTGGCCGGAGGTGACCGCCGCCAACGCGCGCACCCCGCTGCTGGCCGCGCTGATCCGCCCGTACGGAAACGACGGTTCGGTGACCCGCCCGGCGAGCCGGCCGGTGCACTTCCCCGACGCGGGGATGACCGTCCTGCGCGCCGGGGAGGAGATCTGGTGCCGCTGCGACGGCGGCCCGCACGGGTTCCTGTCCATCGCCGCGCACGGCCACGCCGACGCCCTGTCCGTGGAGGTCCGGCACGACGGCGTCGAGGTGCTCGCCGACCCGGGGACGTTCTGCTACCACGGGCAACCCGAGTGGCGGCGCTACTTCCGCTCGACCCTGGGCCACAACACCATGGAGCTGCACGGCCGGGACCAGTCCGTCTCCGGCGGCCCGTTCCTGTGGACCAGGCACGCCCGGACGAAGGTGCTGGTCGCGGACACCTCCGACCCGACAGTGGCCCGCTGGTGCGCCGAGCACGACGGCTACCAGCCCTCGGTGCACCGCCGCCGGGTGGAACTTGACTACACCCGCCGGGAGTTGCGGATCACCGACGAGGTGATCGGCCAGGGCGGCGCCGTCCGGCTGGCCTTCCACCTCGGCCCGGCGATCACCGCGGACCTGACGGGGAACCGGGCCGTGCTGACCTGGACCCGGGGCGGCGAGGACCGCTCCGCGGTGCTCGACCTGCCCGGGCGGCTGACCTGGCGGGCACACCGCGGGGAGACCGACCCTCCGCTGGGCTGGTACTCCGCCGGCTTCGGACGGAAGGTTCCCGCCACCACGCTGGTCGGCACCGGCTTCGCCGACGGCTCGCAGGGGTTCACCACCGTGCTCGGGTTCCGGGGCTAGGGGTGCGGGTGGGGATCAAGAGGCGGCACTGGGGGGCGCTGGCGTCGGTCCTGCTGCTGGCGACCGGCTGCACGAGCGGTTCGGACGCCCGGCCGGAGCCGACCGCCACGCCGTCCGGGGCCGTGGCCGCGGCCCGGGTGTGCGCCAACCCCGAGGCCGGGCCGGCGAACGCGCCGGCGGGCGCGGTGACGGTCGACCCGGCAGTGGTCGGTGACCTGGCGGCGAAGACCAAGAGCAGCCCCCCGAACACCACCTTCTGGCTCCAACCGGGGACGCACAGGCTCGACTCGGACCGGTACGCCCAGGTCGTCCCCAAGGAAGGGGACAGCTACCTCGGCGCGCCGGGCGCGGTGCTCGACGGCGGGAAGACCAACGAGTACGCGTTCAGCGGTGGCGCCGCCGACGTCACCATCCGCTACCTGACCGTGCAGGATTTCGTCGCGCCGCAGAACGAGGGCGTGGTCAACCACGACTCGGCCGACGGGTGGGTGATCGAGCACGCGACGATCCAGAACAACTCCGGCGCCGGGCTGATGGCCGGTGCCCGTCAGCGGGTCCGCGCCAACTGCCTGCGCGGCAACGGGCAGTACGGCATGAACGCGTACAAGGCCGGTGCCCCCGTCAGCGATCTGGCGGTCGAGGGCAACGAGATCACGGCCAACGACACCGACCAGTGGGAGCAGCGGCAGCCGGGCTGCGGCTGCACCGGCGGCGTCAAGTTCTGGGCCGTCAACGGCGCCGACGTACGCGGCAACTGGGTGCACGACAACCGTGGACCCGGGTTGTGGGCGGACACCAACAACAACGACTTCCGCATCGAGGACAACGTGCTGGAGGCCAACGACGGTGCCGCGCTGATCTACGAGACCAGCTACAACGCCGTCATCCGGAACAACACGATCCGGCGGAACGACTGGGTCGAGGGCCGCAACGCCGCCGACCGCGGCGACAACTTCCCGTACGCGACCGTCTACCTGTCCGAGTCCGGCGGCGAACCGCGGATCCCGGCCCGCACGAACAAGATCGAGATCTACCGGAACGTGCTGGAGGACAACTGGTCCGGGATCACCTTGTGGGAGAACGCCGACCGGTTCTGCAACAGCCCGGCCAACACCTCGTCGGGTGACTGCACGTTGCTGGTGAAGAAGACCGACCGCTGCGCCCAGCCGACGATCGCCACCCCACCGCTCTACGCCGACTGCCGGTGGAAGACCCAGTGGGTGGACATCCACGACAACCGCTTCACGCTGGACCCGTCCGTCGTCGGGTGCACGGTCAAGTGCGGCCGCATGGCGCTCCTGGCCAACTACGGCACCTATCCGGACTGGTCGCCGTACAAGGGCGAACCGGTGGCCGAGGCGATCACCGGCAAGCAGCAGAACCACTGGCACGACAACACCTATCTCGGACCGTGGAGCTTCGTCGCCCACGACCCGAGCCGGACGCTCGACTTCGGGCAGTGGCGCAGCACGCCGTACCAGCAGGACGCGGGCAGCACCTTCCAGCCACAGGCCGGTGGTTGAGATGGGCCGGGACCTGACGCACGACGGGCTGCCGGGCGGACCGGACGGGGCGGCGGTGCCGAGCGAGTCGGAGGTGTCCGCGGGCACGCGGCCCGGCGCCCGACCGCGCCCCGCCGGCACCCCGAAGACCGTCGAGCTGGTCTGGGGGCTGCTGATCCTCAACACGCTCGGCTCCGCCGGGGCGCGGACCATCATCCCGCTGCCCCGCTCCCTCATCCAGATGGCCACCATGGGCGCGCTGGTCTCCGCGTTCGTGCTGGCGCTCGTCCTCAATCTCCGGCTGCGCGTCCGGGCCAGCGCCTTCCTGTTCCTGCTCACCCTGATGCTGGTGCTGAGCGTGATCTCCAGCGCGAACCTGGAGTCCGGGTTCGGCGCGCTGTTCCGCTGCTTCCGACTGGCGCTCTTCGTCGGCACGCTGTGGCTGCTCAGCCGCTGGTGGGACGGCAACCAGACGTTCGTCCGGTACCACATCCGGATGTACCTCGCGGTGCTCGCGACGGTGGCCGCCGGCCTGGTCGTCTCACCGGGCGCGGCCATGCCCGAGCTCTACGGCGGTCGGCTGGTCGGCGCGTTGTGGCCGCTCACCCCACCGCAGATCGGACAGTACGCCGCGGTGATCATCGGGCTCACCGTGCTGCTCCTCCTGGACCGCCGGACGACCAGCGCCGGTGCGGCGGCAGTCATCGTGCCGTCACTCGTCCTGCTCGCGTTGACCCACACCCGGACGGCCACGCTCGGCCTGATCATCGGCCTGGCGTTGGCGATCGGCTCGCTCATCCTGACCAGCGCCGCCGCCCGCCGGTTCTTCGCCTGGGCGGTGCTGTGCGCCACCGCGGCCGCGGTGGGGTTGAGCTCGCTGCTGGAGGCGTGGTTCCTGCGCGGACAGAGCCAGGAGAACTTCTCCAACCTCACCGGTCGGGCCAAGGTCTGGGACGCCCTGCTGGCAGCGCCCCGAACGACCACGGAGCAGTTGTTCGGCATGGGCCTGGGCGACAAGTCGTTCGGCGGGCTGCCGATCGACAACAGCTGGCTGGCCGTCTACAACGAACAGGGTCTGGCCGGCGTCGCCATCGTGGCGGCGGTCTTCATCGTGCTGGGCGGCGTCGCCCTGCTGCGGCCACCGTCGCTGTCGAGGGCCTGCGCGATCTTCCTGATCAGCTACTGCGCGATCGCCTCGTACACCGAGGCCGGGCTGGGCGACGCCTCGCCGTACCTGCTCCATCTGACCGTGGCCGCCTCGCTGCTGGCGGCACCCGCCGCGGCCGCTCCTCTCTCGACGCCCGAGGTCCCTCGAGGCCGCCTACCGCATTGGGCCCATAGATCGGAGGGAACGTGAGCATGCGCATCCTCGTGGTGCACAACCGCTACAACTCGGCGCAGCCGAGCGGGGAGAACAAGGTCGTCGACCAGGAGGTGGGGCTGCTGCGCGAGGCCGGCCACCGCGTCGAGGTGTTCGAGCGGCGCAGCGACGACATCGCCGCCCGGTCCCTGCTGGGCAAGGCCGCGGTGCCGCTGCTCGTGCCGTGGAACCCGGCTGTCCGCGCGGAGCTCGCCGCCCGGCTGCGCACCGAGCGGCCGGACGTCGTGCACGTCCACAACGTCTTCCCGCTCCTGTCGCCCGCGGTGCTGGCCGCCTGCGCCGACGCCGACGTGCCCGCCGTCGCCACGCTGCACAACTACACCCAGGTCTGCCCGCCGGGCACGCTGCAGCGGGACGGCCGGCCGTGCACCGAGTGCGTCGGGGGGTCACCACTGCCCGCCGTCCGGCACGGCTGCTACCGCAACTCCCGGCTGGCGACGGTGCCGCTCGCGGTCAGCCTGTCGGTCAACCGGCGGCGGTGGTGGTCCGGCGTGGAGCGGTTCTTCTGCATCTCCGCCGCGCAGCGCGACGTCCTGTCGCGGGCCGGCCTGCCGGCCGAACGGCTGGCGGTGAAGCACAATTTCGTGCCCGACCCGGGCGCCTGCCGGACGGGCGCCGGCGAGCATCTGCTCTATCTCGGCCGACTCGCGGAGGCCAAGGGTGTGCGGCTGCTCATGGCCGCGTGGGACGAGATCGCCGCGGACGGCGGTGTGGGCGTGCCGCTCGTGGTCGCCGGCACGGGGCCACTGGAGCGGGAGGTGACCGCCTGGGCGGCGGGCCGGGACGACGTGCGGTACGTCGGCCTGTACGACCAGGCCCAGTGCCGGCAGGCAGTCGCGCGGTCGGTCGCCGTGGTGGCTCCCTCGACATGGCTGGAGGCGTTCGGCCTGGTGGTCGTGGAGGCGATGGCGGCGGGGGTCCCGGCCGTCGCCGCCGGTCACGGCGCCTTCGTCGAGCTCGTCGAGGACGGGGTCACCGGGCTGCTGCACCGGCCGGGCCAGGTGGACTCGCTCGCGTCCTGCCTGCGCCGGATCACGGCCGATCCGGCCGGCAACCGGGAGATGGGCCGGACGGCCCGGCGCCGTTACGAGCAGGGGTTCAGCCCGGCCGTCGGGCTGGAGCGCCTGGTGGAGGGGTACCGAACCGCGATCGCGGGTCGGTCCGGCGGCGCGGAAAGCGCGCCGCCGGTTGGCAATGGAAACGCTGGCTCGCCGCGGGGCACCCGCGCGAGCAGGATTGGGGGCAGTAAATGACACGATGCCGACTCTGCGGCTCGACGGCGATGGGGAGCGTCGTCGACCTGGGGGCGACCCCGCCGTGCGAGAGTTTCCTCGCCGCTGACGAACTGGACCGGCCGGAACCGGCGTACCCGCTGCACCTGCGGGTGTGCACCGACTGCTGGCTGGCGCAGATCCCTCCGCTGATCACGCCGGAGGAGACGTTCACCCAGTACGCGTACTTCTCCTCCTACTCGACGTCCTGGGTGGAGCACGCGCGCACCTTCGTCGCCGGGGCCGTGGAGCGGCTGGGACTCGGCTCCGACGCCTTCGTGGTCGAGGTCGCGAGCAACGACGGCTACCTGCTCAAGCACGTGGTGGACCGGGGGATCCGCTGCCTGGGCATCGAGCCCTCCGTGAACGTCGGCGGCGCGGCGCGGGAGGCGGGTGTGCCCACGCTCACGGCGTTCCTGGACCCGGCCACCGGCTCGGCCGTCCGTGCCGAGCACGGCCCGGCGGACCTGGTCGTGGCCAACAACGTGTACGCGCACATCCCCGACGTGGTCGGGTTCACCCGGGGGCTGCGCGCCCTGGTGTCCGACGACGGCTGGGTCTCCGTCGAGGTGCAGCACCTGCTGACCCTGATCGAGGAGAACCAGTACGACACGATCTACCACGAGCACTTCCAGTACTACACGGTCGCGTCCGCGGTCCGGGCGCTGGCGAGCGGCGGACTCACGCTGGTGGACGTCGAGCTGCTGCCCACCCACGGCGGCTCCATCCGGCTGTGGGCCCGGCCGGCCGAGGCGGCCGGCGAGCCGAGCCGGCGGGTGGCCGACGTACTGGACCGGGAGAAGGCCGCCGGGCTCCAGGAGCTGTCCGGGTACACCGAGTTCTCCGCCCGGGTGGCCAAGGTGCGCCGGGACCTCCTGCGCTTCCTCATCGACGCGGCCGAGCGCGGCGAGACCGTCGTCGGCTACGGCGCCCCGGGCAAGGGGAACACCCTGCTCAACCACTGCGGCATCCGGCCCGACCTGCTGCCGTACACGGTCGACCGCAACCCCTACAAGCACGGCCGGTTCACCCCGGGCACCCGCATCCCGATCCTGGCGCCCGAGCAGATCGGCATCGACAAGCCGGACTACGTCCTCGTCCTCCCGTGGAACCTGCGGGCCGAGCTCGTCGAGCAGTTGTCCTTCGTGCACGAGTGGGGTGGCCGACTGGTCTTCCCCATCCCGGAACTGAGCATTGTCGAGGTCAAGGCATGAAGGTCGTCCTGTTCTGCGGCGGTTACGGGCTGCGGATGCGCAGCGGATCCTCCGACGACGTGCCCAAGCCGATGGCGATGGTCGGCCCGCGGCCGCTGATCTGGCACGTCATGCGCTACTACGCGTACTTCGGGCACACGGAGTTCATCCTGTGCCTCGGGTACGGGGCCCGGCACATCAAGGACTTCTTCCTCAACTACGAGGAGACGACGTCCAACGACTTCATCCTGCGGGGCGGCCAGACCGAGCTGCTGTCCACCGACATATCCTCCTGGACGATCACGTTCGCGCAGACCGGCATCGAGTCGCCGATCGGCGAGCGGCTGCGCCGGGTGCGCCACCACCTCGACGGCGACGAGATGTTCCTCGCCAACTACGCCGACGTGCTCACCGACGCCCCGCTGCCGGAGATGATCGAGCGGTTCTCCCAGCGCGACGCCGGGGCGTCGATGATGGTGGTGCCACCTCAGTCCTCCTTCCACTGCGTGGAGTTGGGCGAGGACAACCTGGTGGGGGGCATCACCGCGGTGAGCGACATGCCGCTGTGGGAGAACGGCGGCTACTTCGTGCTCCGCCAGGAGGTGTTCGACCACATCCCGGAGAACGGGGACCTGGTCGCCGACGGATGTGCGGGGCTGGCCAAGCAGGGCCGGCTGGTGGCCCACCAGCACCGCGGCTTCTGGAAGCCGACCGACACCGTGAAGGAGCGGGCCGCGCTCGACGTCGCCTACGCGCGGGGCGACCGCCCGTGGGCCGTGTGGGAGCGGGACGGCGCCGGGGCGGGCGCGACCGGCAGCGGGGCCGGCGTCGGGGTGAGGACCGCGTGATCCGGCTCGGGGCCGGGCCCCTGGAGCGGATCGTCGCGGTGGGGGCGCACTGCGACGACATCGCCATCGGCGCCGGCGGCACGCTGCTGACGATGTGCCTGGCGCGGCCGGGTCTGCGGGTCGACGCGCTGGTGCTCTCCGGCGGCGGCGGCGAGCGGGAGCAGGAGGAACAGGCCGCGCTCGCCGCCTTCTGCCCGGGCGCCGACCTGCGCCTGACCGTCCTCAAGTTGCCGGACGGCCGGGTGCCCGCGCACTGGGAGGAGGCCAAGGCCGCGGTGGAGGAGTTGCGCGCTCGGACCGAGCCGGATCTGGTCCTCGCCCCGCGCACGGAGGACGCCCACCAGGACCACCGCGGCCTGGCGAAGCTGATGACCACCGCGTTCCGCGACCACCTCGTGCTCGGCTACGAGATCGTCAAGTGGGACGCCGACCTCGGCCGTCCGACGGCCTACCAGCCGCTGACGGACGAGATCGCCGAACGGAAGGTACGGCTCCTGCAGGAGCACTACGCCTCGCAACGGCACCGGCCCTGGTACGACCGGGAGGCCTTCCTCGGGCTGGCGCGCATCCGCGGCATCGAATGCCACGCGCGCTACGCCGAGGCGTTCGACGCCACCAAAGTCACTCTCAATCTGGGCACTCTCAATCTGGGGGGATGAACCATGCGCGTACTGCTGACCGGACACCAGGGCTACCTGGGCACCGTGATGGCCCCGCTCCTCGCGGACGCCGGGCACGAAGTCGTCGGCCTTGACGCCGGCCTGTTCGCGGACTGCGTCCTCGGCCCGACGCCCGCGGACCCGCCGGGGCACCGGGTGGACCTGCGCGACGTCACGGCCGAGCACGTGGCCGGGGTGGACGCCGTGATCCACCTGGCCGCGCTGTCCAACGACCCGCTGGGCTCGCTGGCGCCGGACCTCACCTACGACATCAACCACCACGCCTCCGTACGGCTGGCCGAGCTGGCCCGCGACGCCGGAGTGCAGCGCTTCCTCTACGCATCCACCTGCTCGGTCTACGGCGCCGCCGGCGGCGACGACCTGGTGGGCGAGGACGCCCCGCTGCGCCCGGTGACGCCGTACGCGGAGTCCAAGGTGCGGGTGGAGGACGACCTGCACGACCTGGCTGACGGCGAGTTCAGCCCGGTGTACATGCGCAACGCCACCGCCTTCGGCTACTCGCCCCGGCTGCGCGCCGACATCGTGCTGAACAACCTGGTGGGCCACGCGCTCCTGTCCGGTGAGGTGCTGGTGCTCTCCGACGGCACCCCCTGGCGCCCGCTGGTGCACGCCGCCGACATCGCCCGGGCCTTCGCCGCCGCGCTGGTCGCCCCGCAGGAGGCGGTGCACGACCGGGCCTTCAACATCGGCAGCGAGACCAACAACGTCACGGTCGCCGAGATCGCCGAGCAGGTCGCCGAGGCGGTGGACGGCTCGCAGGTGCGGATCACCGGGGAGGCCGGGGCCGATCCCCGGTCGTACCGGGTGGACTTCTCCCGGTTCCGCGCCGCGATCCCCGGCTTCGACTGCGAGTGGACGGTGAAGCAGGGCGCGCTCGAACTCGCCGACGCCTACCGGAAGTTCGGGCTTACCCGGGAGGACTTCGAGCGGCGCTACACCCGGCTGGCCGTGCTGCGCCAGGCGTCCGAGGCCGGCACCGTCGACGACACCCTGCGGTGGCGACGATGAGCGCGGTCGGCGAGGAGATGTACGAACTGGTGGAGCGGATGTACCCGCTCTGCCGGAGCATCACCGGCGACGGGGTGCGCGCCACCCTGGACATCGTCGGCGAGTACCTTCCGCTGGAGGTGCACGAGGTGCCGACCGGGACACAGGTCCTCGACTGGACGGTGCCGCAGGAGTGGAACATCCGGGAGGCGTACATCGCCGACCCGGCCGGCAACCGGGTCGTCGACTTCGCCGCGTCCAGCCTGCACGTGCTCGGCTACAGCGTGCCGGTGGCGGCGACCATGCCGCTGAGCGAGCTGCGCGGGCACCTGCACACACTGCCGGACCAGCCGACCCTGGTGCCGTACCGCACCAGCTACTACGCACCGGAGTGGGGGTTCTGCCTGTCCCAGGAGACCCTGGACGCGATGCCGGACGGCGAGTACGAGGTGCGCATCGACTCCACGATCGCCGACGGCCACCTCACCTACGCCGAGCACGTCGTCCCCGGGCAGGTCGCCGACGAGGTGATCGTCTCCTGCCACGTCTGCCACCCGTCGCTGGCCAACGACAACCTGGCGGGCATCGCGGTGGCGACGTTCCTGGCCCGGGAGCTGGCGCGGCAGACCCCCTGGTACACCTACCGGTTCATCTTCGCCCCCGGCACCATCGGGGCGATCACCTGGCTGGCCCGCAACGCGGAGCGGGTGGAGCGGGTCAAGCACGGGCTGGTGCTGGCCTGCGCCGGCGACCCCGGCCAACTGACGTACAAACAGAGCAGGCGCGGCGACGCGGAGATCGACCGGGTGCTGCGGCACGTCCTGACCGCATCCGAACGCCCGCACCGCGTCGCCGAGTTCACTCCGTACGGCTATGACGAGCGGCAGTACTGCTCGCCCGGGTTCGACCTCGGCGTCGGTTCGCTCACCCGGACCCCGTACGCCGGGTACCCCGAGTACCACACCTCGGCGGACGACCTGGATTTCATCTCCCCGGAGGCGATGGCGGACACCCTCGCCGTCTGCCGCGAGGCGTTCGCCGTGCTCGACCGCAACCGGCGCTACCTCAACCTCAGCCCCTACGGCGAACCACAGCTGGGCCGGCGCGGGTTGTACGACTCGCTGGGCGGCCGCAGCGACGCCAAGCAGGCCCAGATGGCCATGCTCTGGGTGCTCAACATGTCCGACGGCGAGCACAGCCTGCTGGACGTCGCCGAGCGCTCCGGGCTGCCGTTCGACACGGTCGCCGTCGCGGCGGGCGCCCTGGAGGGCGCCGGGCTGATCAAGGCATGACGCGGATGACCACCGAGGGGGTGCAGACGACGACGGCCGGTCCGTCCGGGGAGACCGGGCGGACCGCCAAGCGGGGCGTGCTCGGCCGGCTGTCCTGGGGGCTGGCCGACCAGGCGGCCTCCAGCATGACCAACTTCGCAGTGGGCATCTACGTGGCCCGCGAGCTGGGGGTGACCGCGTTCGGCGTGTTCAGCCTGGCCTGGCTGACCTACGGCGTGGTGCTCAACGTCGCCCGCGGGCTGGCCACCGACCCGCTCGTGGTGCGCTTCAGCGGCGTGCCGGACGCGCCCTGGCGCGCGGCGGCGGCCCGGTCGACGGGTGCCGCGCTCGGCGTCGGCGCCACCCTCGGCACGGTGTGCCTGCTGGTCGGGCTCGGCCTCGGCGGCACCGTCGGGCCCGCGTTCGCCTGCCTCGGCGTCGCCCTGCCGGCGCTGCTGCTCCAGGACTCCTGGCGGTTCGCGTTCTTCGCCGCCGGCACCGGGAAGAAGGCGTTCGCCAACGACGTCGTTCAGGGCGTCGCGCTCGTCCCGGCCATGCTCCTGGCGGCCCACCTGGCCAGCGTGGCCGCCTTCGTGCTCGCCTGGGGCGGCTCCGCCGCGGTGGCCGCCGGGTACGGCTGCCTCCAGTCCGGCCTCCGGCCCCGGGTGACCGAAGCCCGCGGGTGGCTCCGCGAACAGCGCGACCTGGGCAGCCGGTACCTGGTCGAGAACGTCAGCCTCAGCGGCGCGAGCCAGCTGCGGGCGTACGGGCTCGGCGCGATCGTCGGGGTCGGCGCGGTGGGTGCGGTCCGGGGCGCCGAGCTGCTGCTCGGCCCCTTCCTGGCCCTGCTGATGGGGCTGTCGCTGGTCACCGTGGCGGAGGCGGCCCGGGTGCTGAGGCAGGCACCGCACCGGCTCGGCAGGTTCTGCTTCCTGCTGGGCGGCGGGCAGGCCGGCGCCGCCCTGCTGTGGGGCGCGGCGCTGCTGCTGATGCCGGACCGGCTCGGCGAGCTGGTCCTCGGCGACGTCTGGCACTCCGCCTCCCAGCTCATCGTGCCGGCCACGCTCGGCGTGGCCGGCGCCGGCCTCGGCAGCGGCGCGGCGGCCGGTCTGCGCGCGCTCGCCGCGGCCCGGCGCAGCCTGCGCTGCCAACTCTTCGCCTCCGCCTGCTACCTGGGCGGCGGGCTCGGCGGAGCCGCCGCGGCCGGAACCGCCGGCTCGGCCTGGGGCGTCGCCACCGCGACCGCCTGCGGCTCGGCCGTGTGGTGGCTGCAGCTGCGGGCCGCCCTGCGCGAGCACCACCGCGCCCCCACCCCCGAAGTAGCGGACGCCATCCCCGAAGTGAGGACGCCATGACCACCGTTCCCCGGTTGAGCATCGGGCTGCCCGTCTACAACGGCGAGGAGTACCTCGTCGAATCGCTCGACGCCCTGCTGGGCCAGACCTACGAGGACTTCGAGCTGGTCATCTCCGACAACGCCTCGACCGACGCGACCCAGGACATCTGCCGCAAGTACGCCGCGCAGGACTCGCGCATCCGGTACCTGAGGCTGCCCCGCAACATCGGCGCCGCGCCCAACCACAACTACGTCTTCACCGAGTGCCGCGGCGAGCTGTTCAAGTGGGCCTCGCACGACGACCTGTACGCCCGGGACCTGCTGCTGCGCTGCGTGGAGGCCCTGGACGAACGCCCCGAGGTGATCCTCGCGCACTCCGGCCAGGCGGTCATCGACGGCGACGGCCGGGTGAAGGTCCCCTACGAGTACGGGCTCGCCACCGACTCTCCGTCCGCGCCGGTGCGCTTCCGCAGCATGCTGTTCGAGCCCGGCGGCGACGACTTCTACGGGGTGATGCGGGCCGACGTGCTGCGCCGGGTCAAGCCGCACGACAGCTACCACCACGCGGACCGCACGTTCGTCGCCGAGATCGGCCTGAACGGCCCCTTCCACCAAGTCCCGGAGCTGCTGTACTTCCGCCGCGACCACCCCACCCGCGCCGAGCGGGCCAACCCGTCCAAGCGTTCCCGGTGCGTCAACCTGGACCCGCGCCGGGCGGGCCTGCTGCACCCGACGCCGCGGCTGCTCGCCGAGTACGTCTGGGGCTTCGTCGCGGCGATCCGGCGGGCGCCGCTGTCCTCGCAGGACCGGCGCGCGTGCTACCGCCACCTGTCCTCCTGGATGACCAGCCGGATGCGGCCGGGCGTCGGCGAGCGGGTCGAGGACCGCGCCCCCGTCGCGCCGGCCGAGCTCACCGTCTCCCTCGACGACCTGGTGGCCGGACGCGAGGGGAGGCGGGCATGACGCCGAGGCGCGGAACCCCGGTGCGCGTCGGGGTGTTCGGCCTGCTCGGCTCCGGCAACCTCGGCAACGACGGGTCGCTGGAGGCCGTGCTCGGCTACCTCCGCGCCGAGCACCCGGAGGCCGTCGTGGACGCGCTGTGCGGCGGACCCGAGGTCGTCACGGCCCGGTACCGGATCCCCGCGACGCGACTGCACTGGTACCGCGGGGAGTACCGGACCGCATCGCGGGCGGGCGCGGTCGCGGCGAAGGGCCTGGGCAAACTCGTCGACGCCGTCCGCACCGCCGCCTGGGTGCGCCGGCACGACGTGGTGATCGTGCCGGGCATGGGCGTCCTGGAGGCCACGCTGCCGCTGCGGCCGTGGGGCTTCCCGTACGCGCTGTTCCTGCTCTGCGCATCCGGCCGGGTGTTCGGCACCCGGGTGGCGCTGGTCGGCGTCGGCGCCGCCGCGATCCGCGACCGGCCGACCCGGGCCCTGGTGCGCTGGTCGGCGCGACTGGCCGCGTACCGGTCGTACCGGGACGCCCTGTCCCGCGACGCGATACGGGCGATGGGCGTGGACACCGCGCGGGACGAGGTCTACCCGGACCTCGCCTTCGCCCTGCCGGCGCCGACGACGCCGCCCGTCGCAGCGCCGTCCGACACGCCGGGGAAGGTCTGCGTCGGCGTCATGGACTTCCACGGCGGCAACGACGACCGCGCGCGGGCCGCGGAGATCCACCGGCGCTACCTCGACGGGACGACCCGGTTCGTCCGCGCGCTGGTCGAGGACGGCAGGCCGGTGCGGCTGCTCACCGGCGACGAGGTCGACGCGTCGGTGGTCGCCGCGATCCTGGAGGCGGTGGACTCCCCACT
>NZ_JBHTTU010000008.1:0-84597 GCF_042794375.1 Kitasatospora sp. NPDC056531
CGCAGCGCCCGACTCCGCAACACCACCACCCGCGCCGCGTCCTCCAGCGACAGCAGACCGGCCACATACGCGGCCGCGATCTCCCCCTGGGAATGCCCGATCACCGCGGCCGGTCGCACCCCGCACGACTCCCACCAGCGAGCCAGCCCCACCATCACCGCGAACAACGCCGGCTGCACCACATCCACCCGGTCCAGCAACCCGCCCGAACCGTCCCGCAACACCTCCACCAACGACCAATCCGTCAGCGGATCCATCACCCCCGCACACGCCTCCACCGCGGAGGCGAACACCTCACTGGACACCAGGAGTTCAGCAGCCATCCCCGCCCACTGCGACCCCTGCCCCGGGAACACGAACACCGCACCCGGCGCTCCGGCCTGTCCGGCCACGGGCAACGGTTCCGCGCCCAACCCGCTCAGCCGATCCACGAGTTCGGACAGATCCCGCCCCGACACCACCGCCCGGTGCTCCAACACCGCCCGACCCGAGGCCAGCGTCCGCGCCACGGCCACCGGGTCGGTCTCCGGGTGATCGGCCAGCCAGCCACGCAGCCGATCCGCCTGCGCGCGCAGCGCGGCCTCGGACCCCGCCGACAGCGCCCAGGGCACCACCCCGCCGCCACCCGCCGGTTCCTCGGCTCCGGGGGCGGCCGGGGCGACGCCCGCCGGGCCCTCCTCCAGGATCACGTGCGCGTTGGTGCCGCTGATCCCGAACGAGGACACCCCGGCCCGGCGCGGCCGACCGGTCTCCGGCCACTCCACCGCCTCCGCCAACAGCTCGACCGCGCCCGCCGACCAGTCCACGTGCGACGAGGGCTCATCCACGTGCAGCGTCCGAGGCAGCACCCCGTGGCACAGCGCCATCACCATCTTGATCACACCCGCCACACCCGCCGCCGCCTGGGTATGACCGATGTTCGACTTCACCGACCCGAGCCACAACGGCTCACCGGCCCGCTCCCGCCCGTACGTCGCCAGCAACGCCTGGGCCTCGATCGGGTCCCCCAGCGTCGTCCCCGTCCCGTGCGCCTCCACCACATCGACGTCCGACGCGGCCAGCCCCCCGCTCGCCAACGCCGCCCGGATCACCCGCTCCTGCGACGGACCGTTCGGCGCCGTCAACCCGTTGGACGCCCCGTCCTGGTTCACCGCCGAACCCCGCACCACCGCCAGCACCCGGTGCCCGTGGCGCACCGCGTCCGACAGCCGCTCCATGAGCAGCAGTCCCACGCCCTCACCCGCGCCCATGCCGTCGGCCGCCGCGGAGAAGGCCTTGCTCCGCCCGTCCGGTGCCAGGCCGCGCTGGCGGGAGAACTCCACGAAGAAGTCCGGGGTGGACATCGCCGTCACCCCGCCGGCCAGAGCGAGGTCGCATTCCCCGGAGCGCAGCGCGTTCGCCGCCAGGTGCAGCGCGACCAGCGACGACGAGCACGCCGTGTCGACGGTCAGCGCCGGGCCTTCCAGCCCGAACGTGTAAGCGACGCGGCCCGAGGCGACGCTCGTGGCGTTGCCGGTGAGCACGTGTCCCTCGACGCTGGACGGCATCCCGCCCGTCGCGTAGTCGTGCCCGGCCATCCCGGCGAAGACGCCGGTCCTGCTGCCGCGCAGCGACCGCGGGTCGATCCCGGCCCGCTCGAAGGTCTCCCACGCCGTCTCCAGCAGCAGGCGCTGCTGCGGGTCCATCGCCAGCGCCTCGCGTGGCGAGATCCCGAAGAACTCGGCGTCGAACTCGGCCACGCCGGACAGGAATCCGCCGCGGCGAACGTAGCTGTGGCCCGGCCGTTCGGGGTCGGGGTCGAACAGCGACTCGACGTCCCAGCCCCGGTCGGTCGGGAAGTCGCCGATCGCGTCGCGCCCGGCGGCGACCAGCTCCCAGAGGTCTTCGGGCGACGCGACGCCGCCCGGGAAGCGGCAGCCCATCGCGACGATCGCCACCGGGTCGTCGGCGCGGACCGCCGTGCTCGCGGCGGAGGGCGCCTCGGCGGACGCGGTCCCGCCCGGCGCGGCGGCGGTCAGCCGTTCCAGGAGGTGGCCCGCGAGCCGGAGCGGTGTCGGGTGGTCGAAGACCAGGGTGGACGGCAGCCGCAGACCGGTGGCGCCGTTGAGCCGGTTGCGCAGCTCGACACCGGTCAGCGAGTCGAAGCCGAGGTCGCGGAAGGCCGTCTCGGGGCGCACGCTCTGCGCCGAGTCGTGGCCGAGCACCACGGCCGCCTCCGTCCGCACCAGGCGCAGCGCGAGGTCGAGGCGCTCCTCGGCCGAGGCGCCGGCCAGCCTCCGGGCCCACGGCAGAGCGCCGTCCATGGCCGCTCCGCGGCGTGGTGACGCCGGACCGGCGAGCGTCCGCAGCAGCGGCGGCACGGGCCCGGTGGAGGTGCGCAGCGCGGCGAGGTCCAGCCGCGCCGGGACGAGTACCGGCTCGGGGCGCTGCCACGCGGCGTCGAACAGGGTGAGCCCTTGCGGCGTCGAGAAGGGCAGCAGCCCGCCGCGGGCGAGCCGCTTGAGGTCTGCGGCGGCGAGGTGCTCGGTCAGTCCGGTGCGCTCGGCCCACAGGCCCCACGCCAGGGACGTGGCCGGCAGGCCCCGGGCGCGGCGGTGGTGTGCCAGGGCGTCGAGGTACGCGTTGGCGGCGGCGTAGCCGGCCTGGCCGGCGGTGCCGAGGACGCCGGCCGCCGAGGAGTACAGCACGAAGGCCGACAGCTCGGTGCCCCGGGTGAGGTCGTCCAGGTTGGCGGCGGCCTCGGCCTTGGCGCGCAGGACGCGGTCGACCTGCTCCGGCGTCAGCGCCTCGACCAGCCCGTCGTCGAGCACGCCGGCGGCGTGGACGACGGCGGTGAGCGGGTGCTCGGCGGGGATCGCGGCGAGCACCCGGGCGAGGGCCTCGCGGTCGGCCGCGTCGCAGGCCTCGATGCGCACGTCGGCACCCAGGTCGGCGAGGTCGGCGGCCAGGGTGGCCGCGCCAGGGGCGTCCGCACCCGACCGGCCGAGCAGCAGAAGGTGCCGGACGCCGTGCCGGGTGACCAGGTGGTGGGCGAGCTGGCGACCGAGCGTCCCGGTACCGCCGGTGATCAGCACGGTCCCGTCGTCGGCGAGCGGCTGGGGCACGGTCAGCACGACCTTGCCGATGTGCCGGGCGCGGCTGACGAAGCGCACCGCCTCGCGGGCGTGGCGCAGGTCGAAGGTGCGGACGGGCAGCGGGTGCAGGGCGCCCGCCTCGAAGAGTTCCACGAGTTCGGCGAACAGTTCGGCGATCCGGTCCGGGCCGGCGTCGATCAGGTCGAAGGCCCGGTAGCGGACGTCCGGGCGGTCGGCCGCGACGGCCTCCGGGCCGCGCACGTCCGTCTTGCCCATCTCGACGAACCGGCCGCCGTCCGCGAGCAGGCGCAGCGAGGCGTCCACGAACTCCCCGGCGAGCGAGTTCAGGACGACATCGACGCCCCGGCCACCGGTGGGCCCGGCGAAGCGCTGCTCGAAGCCGGTGTCGCGGGAGGAGGCGATCCGCTCGTCGGACACGCCGAGCCCGCGCATGACCGGCCACTTCGCGGGGCTCGCGGTGGCGAGGACCTCGGCACCCCAGTGCCGGGCGAGCTGGACGGCGGCCATGCCGACGCCGCCGGCCGCCGCATGGACGAGGACGGTCTCGCCGGACCGCAGCCCGCCGAGGTCGCGCAGCCCGTACAGCGCCGTCAGGAAGACCACCGGCACGGAGGCCGCCCGGGCGTACGACCAGCCGGCGGGCATACGGGCCAGCAGGCGGTGGTCGGTGACGGCCAGCGGGCCGAAGGCGCCGTCGAACAGGCCCATCACCCGGTCGCCCGGCGCGAGCGTGGTGACGCCCGGTCCGACCTCGGTCACGACGCCCGCCGCCTCGGCGCCGACGACCGCCCGGCCGGGGTACATGCCGAGCGCGATCAGCGCATCGCGGAAGTTCACCCCGGCCGCGCGCACCGCGATCCTGACCTGCCCGGTGGCGAGCGGCTCGGCCGCGGCCGGGTGATCGACGACGGCGAGGGCGTCGATGGTCTGCCGCGGGCCGGACTCGACGCGCCAGGGTGCGGGCCCGTCCGGCAGCACGAGCGCCTGGTGGGCGCCGGCGCGGACCAGGCGCGGGATCAGCACGGTGCCGTCCCGGACGATCGCCTGGGCCTCACCCGCCGCCAGGACGGCGCGCAGCAGGTCCACCGGGAGAGCGGTGTCGGCGCTGTACGGGTCGTGGTCCAGATCGACGAGGACGAAGCGGTCCGGGTGCTCGGTCTGGGCGCTGCGGACGAGGCCCCAGATCGCCGCGTGCGCCGGCCCGGGGACGTCCTCGGACGGGTCGGACGCGATCGCGCCCCGGGTGACGACCACCAGGCGGGCGGTGGCGAGGCGTTCCTCGGCGAGCCAGCCCCGGAGGGCGCCGAGGACGGTGTGGACGGCGGCCGCGACGGCGGCGGGCCCGGTGCCGTCCGCGGGCGGGCAGGGCAGGACGGCGACGTCGGTCCCGGCCTCGGCGGCTGCGACCGGGTCCGGGTGGGCCGGAAGGCCGAGGTCCGGGCGGGCCGGCCGGTCCGGCGACGGGGCGCCGAGCAGCGCCCAGCGCACGTGCGGGTCGGGCTCCTCCTCCGGCAGAGCCGCCGGCGTCCAGTCCACCCGGTGCAGCCAGGCCGGGTCGGCGGCGGTCGGACCCGCGAACCGCCCGGGGGCCAGCGGCCGCAGCACGAGCGACTCGGCGCGCGCCACCGGTGTGCCGGCGTGGTCGGTGGCCAGCAGGGACACCGCATCGCCGCCGGTGCTCCGCAGCCGCACCCGCAGGGCGGTGACGGGCTCGGCGGTCCTCTCCCTGGTCACACCCGCCCAAGCGAAGGGCAGCAAGGTGCGACCCGAGGCCTCCACCGCGTCCAGCGCGGCGAGGTGCAAGGCGGCGTCCAGGAGCGCGGGGTGCAGGTGGTAGCCGTGCTCGTCCCGGGCCGGTCCGTCCGGGAGTTCGACCTCGGCGAACAGGTCGTCGCCGTGCCGCCAGGCGGCTCGCAGGCCCTGGAAGGCCGGGCCGTAGTCGTAGCCGAACTCGGCGAGGCGGTCGTACAGCGCGGTGGTGTCGACGGCCTCGGCCTGCGGGGGCGGCCACGGCAGCAGGTCGTCGGCGGCGGCCTGCGGTGGGGCGGCAGAGAGGCTGCCGGTGGCGTGCCGGGTCCACGGCTCGTCCTCGGGGGCGTCCTCGGGTCGGGAGTGGACGGCGAGGGTCCGGACGCCGGCCGCGTCGGGCGCGGCGAGTGCCACGTGCAGCCGGACGCCGGCGTGTTCGGGCAGCACGAGCGGCTCGTGCAGGGTGAGTTCGTCGACCACCGGGCAGCCGGCCTCGGCGCCGGCCCAGGCCGCGAGGTCGAGGAACGCGGTGCCCGGCACGAGGGCGGTGCCGTGCACGGCGTGGTCGGCGAGCCAGGGGTGGGCGGGCACGGACAGCCGTCCGGTGAACGACGTCCCGCCGTCCTCCGGCGAGCGCACGGCGGCGCCCAGCAGCGGGTGGCCGACTGCGGTGAGTCCGAGGTCGTGCGCGGCGCCCGCGACGGGCGGCGCGTCGAGCCAGTAGCGGCGGTGTTGGAAGGCGTAGGTCGGCAGTTCGACGTGCCGGCCGGCGGGGAGCAGGGCGCTCCAGTCGACGGGCAGGCCCGCGACGAAAGCCGCCGACAGCGCCGTCACCAGGCGCCCGGGACCGCCCTCGTTACGACGCAAGGTCTCCAGGACCACAGCACCCGGGACGTCCTCCAGCTGATCGGCGATCGGGACGACCAGACCCGGATGCGGGCTGCACTCCACGAACAGCGTGTGCCCGTCCCCGACCGCAGCCCGCACCGCCGCATCCAAACGCACCGTGCCACGCAGATTGTCGAACCAGTACGAACCCGCCAACCGCTCCGGCGCATCCACCACCTCACCCGTCACCGTCGAGTACATCGCCACCCGACCCGCCAACGGCCGCACACCCGACGACAGTTCGACGACCTCATCACGCACCGCATCCATGTACGCCGAATGCGAGGCGTAGTCGACCGGAATCCACCGCGCCCGCACACCCTCACGCTCACACCGCTCGACCACCCCGGCCAGCGCCTCGACGTCCCCGGACAACACCACACTCGACGGGCCGTTGACCGCCGCCAACGACAACCGACCATCCCCGGCCAGGAGTTCAGCCACCCGCCCGGCACCGACACCGACCGACAGCATCCCCCCACCCGACACCCCGCGCAGCGCCCGACTCCGCAACACCACGATCCGGACCGCGTCCTCCAGCGACAGCAGACCAGCCACATACGCGGCCGCGATCTCCCCCTGGGAATGGCCGATCACGGCGGCCGGCCGCACCCCACACGACTCCCACCACCGAGCCAGCCCCACCATCACCGCGAACAACGCCGGCTGCACCACATCCACCCGGTCCAGCAACCCGCCCGAACCGTCCCGCAACACCTCCACCAACGACCAATCCGTCAGCGGATCCATCACCGACGCACACTCCTCCACCGCGGAGGCGAACACCGGGCTGGACACGAGGAGTTCAGCAGCCATCCCCGCCCACTGCGACCCCTGCCCCGGGAACACGAACACCGCACCCGACCCCGACGCAGCAACCGACTCACCCTCCGCCAACTCACCCAGCCGACCAACGAGTTCAGCCAGATCCCGCCCCGACACCACCGCCCGGTGCTCCAACACCGCCCGACCCGAGACCAACGCCCGCGCCACATCCACCGGATCGACCTCCGGGTGATCGGCCAGCCAGCCACGCAACCGATCCGCCTGCGCGCGCAGCGCCGCCCCCGACCGCGCCGACACCACCCACGGCACCACCCCGCCCGTTCCCGCAGTCGTCACCGGCTCCGCCGGAGCGCCCCCGCGTTCGACGGAGGCGGGCTGTTCGAGGATCACGTGGGCGTTGGTGCCGCTGATCCCGAAGGAGGACACCCCGGCCCGGCGCGGCCGACCCGTCTCCGGCCACTCCACCGCCTCCGCCAACAGCTCGACCGCGCCCGCCGACCAGTCCACGTGCGGCGAAGGAGCGTCCACGTGCAACGACTTCGGCAACACCCCGTGCCGCAACGCCATCACCATCTTGATCACACCCGCCACACCCGCCGCCGCCTGGGTATGACCGATGTTCGACTTCACCGACCCGAGCCAGAGCGGCCGGTCCTCGGGACGGTCCTGTCCGTAGGTGGCCAGCAGCGCCTGGGCCTCGATCGGGTCACCCAGCGTCGTCCCCGTCCCGTGCGCCTCCACCACGTCGACATCGGACGCGGCCAGCCCCCCGCTCGCCAACGCCGCCCGGATCACCCGCTCCTGCGACGGACCGTTCGGCGCCGTCAACCCGTTGGACGCACCGTCCTGGTTCACCGCCGAACCCCGCACCACCGCCAGCACCCGGTGCCCGTTGCGCACCACGTCCGACAACCGCTCGATGACGAGCAGGCCGACGCCCTCGCCCCAGCCGGTACCGTCCGCGCCCGCCGCGAACGGCTTGCACCGACCGTCGACCGACAGCCCGCGCTGGCGCGCGAACTCGACGAACACGTGCGGCGTCGACATGACCGTCACACCGCCCGCGAGCGCGAGGTCGCACTCCCCCGAACGCAGCGCGTTCGCCGCCAGGTGCAGCGCGACCAGCGACGACGAGCACGCCGTGTCGATGCTCACCGCCGGCCCCTCCAGGCCCAGCGAGTACGCGACCCGGCCTGAGACGACGCTCCCGACGTTGCCCGCGAGCAGCATGCCCTCGTAGCCGTCCGGGGCCCGGTGCAGACGGGAGGCGTAGTCGTGGTGCATGACGCCCGTGAAGACGCCGGTCCGGGAACCGCGCAGCCCGGCGGGGTCGATGCCCGCGTGCTCCAGCGCCTCCCAGGAGGTCTCCAGCAGCAGCCGCTGCTGCGGGTCCATCGCGCGTGCCTCGCGCGGCGAGATGCCGAAGAACTCGGCGTCGAAGTCGCCGGAGTCGTACAGGAAGGCGCCGTGCCGGGTGTACACCGTGCCGGTGCGGTCCGGGTCCGGGTCGTACAGGGCGTCGACGTCCCAGCCGCGGTCGCTCGGGAAGGCGCCGACCGCGTCGGTCTCCTGGGCGACGAGGCGCCACAGGTCCTCGGGCCCGGTGACGCCGCCGGGGTAGCGGCAGCCCATGCCGACGATCACGATCGGCTCGTCGTCCACCGGGGCGGCCGCGGGCGCCGGGGCGGCCGTCACCGGGGCGCCGACCACCTCCCTGATCAGCCGTGCCGCGAGGGCGGTCGCGCTGGGGTGGTCGAACACCACGGTGGCGGGCAGCCGCAGGCCGGTGAGCGAGTTGAGCCGGTTGCGCAGTTCCAGCGCGGTGAGCGAGTCGAAGCCCAGCTCGCGGAAGGCGCGTTGGACGTCGACGGTGTCCGCTTCGCCGTGGCCGAGTACGGCGGCGGTCTGGGTGCGGACGAGGTCGAGTGCCGCGCGGGCGCGGCGGTCCTCGGGCAGCTCGGCCATCCGGCGCGCCCAGGAGGGCGCGTCCGCCGGGCCCGTCGCGGCCCCGGCCGCGCGCTGCAGCGGGGCGCGGACCAGTCCGCGGAGCACGGGTGGCACGGTGCCGGCCGCCGCGAGGTCGCGCAGCGCCGCTCGGTCGAGGCGGGCGGTGACGGCGTACGGCAGATCGCACCGCAGCGCCGCGTCGAAGAGCGCGAGCCCGTCCTCGGTGGACAGCAGGCCGATGCCGCCGCGCGCGAGTCGGGCGAGGTCGGCGGCCGCGAGGTGGCGGGTCATCCCGCTGCCCTCGGCCCACAGCCCCCAGGCGAGCGCGTTGCCGGGCAGCCCGGCCGCGCGGCGGTGCTCGGCCAGCGCGTCGAGGAAGGCGTTCGCGGCCGTGTAGGCGCCCTGACCGGCGTTGCCGGTGACCGAGGTGACGGAGGAGAACAGCACGAGGCCGTCCAGATCCTGCTCGCGGGTCAACTCGTGCAGGTGCCAGGCCGCGTCCACCTTGGGGCGCAGGACGGCGTCCAGGCGCTCGGGGGCGAGGGTCTCCACCGTGCCGTCGTCGAGGACGCCGGCGGCGTGGACGACGACGCCCAGCGGGTGCTCGGCGGGCAGCTCGGCGATCAGCGTCGCCAGCTCCTCGCGGCGGGAGACGTCGCACGCGGCGATCGTCACCCGCGCGCCGAGCGCGGCCAGTTCGGCCCGCAACCGCTCGGCGCCCTCGGCCCGCTGCCCGGCCCGGCTGACCAGCAGCAGGTGGCGCAGGCCGTGTTCGGTGACCAGCCGGCGGGCGATCAGCGCGCCGAGGGTGCCGGTGCCGCCGGTGATCAGCGCCGTGCGGTCCGGGTCCAGCGGGCGCCCGGCGCGCGGGGCCGGGGTCGGGACGAGCCGGGGGCGGTGCAGGATCCCGTCGCGCAGCGCGAGTTGGGGCTCGTCGGCGGTGACGGCGGCCCGCAGGGCCCGGCCGGAGCGCGCGGAGTCGTCGAGGTCGATCAGGGCGAAGCGGCCCGGGTGCTCGGACTGCGCGGTGCGCAGCAGGCCCCACGCCGGGGACTGGCCGAGGCCCGACACGGCGTCGCCGGGGCGGACGGCGACCGCGCCCCGGGTGACGACGACCAGCCTGGCGGCTTCCGGGCGGTCACCGGCCAGCCAGGCCCGGACGGTGTCGAGGGCCCAGCGGGCGGCGGCGTGCGCGGCCTCGGCGGTGCTGCCGCCGAACGCTGCGGGAACGGTGGTGACCACCACGGCGGGTGCGGGGTGCCCGGCGGCGGTGTGGGCGTCGAGGCCGGCGAGGTCCGGGAACGCGCCCTGCGGGTCGAGGCCGAGGTCGTCGGCGCCGAGGACCACGCAGTCCGGGTCCGCGGCGGTGGCGGGGGCGGGCAGTTCCGTCCAGCGCAGCTCGAACAGCGCGTCGCGCGGGGTCGGATCGGCCGCTTCGAGGCGGTCGGCGGGCAGTTCGCGCAGGCTGAGGCCGCCGACCGTGAGGACCGGCGCTCCGGTGGTGTCCTCGACGGCGAATGCGGTGGCGCCGTCGGGCGCGGGCGACAGCCGGACCCGCAGGGCGGTGGCGCCGGTGGCGTGCAGCCGTACGTCGGTGAAGGAGAACGGGATGCGCGGGGCCGCGGCGGCCGGTGCCTCGGAGGACGGTGCCCCGGAGACCGGTGCCTCGGCGGCGGCGTCGGCCAGGAGCAGCGGGTGGAGCGCGGCGTCGAGCAGGGCGGGATGGACGCCGTGCGCGGCGTCGCCCCGGCCGGGTTCGGCGGGTAGGCGGACCTCGGCGTACAGGTGGTCTCCCGCGCGCCAGGCGGCGGCGAGGCCCTGGAACCACGGGCCGTAGCCGTACCCGAGGCGGTCGAGGCGGTGGTAGGCGTCGGCGAGGTCGAGCGGCTCGCTGCCCGGCGGCGGCCAACTGCCCTGGGCAGCCGGTTCGACGGGTTCCTCGGCCGCTGTCAGGGTGCCGGAGGCGTGCCGCGTCCAGGGCCGCTCGGCGGGCTCCTGGCCCGGCTCGCCCTCGGGGCCGGACGGCCGGGAGTCCACGGTGACGACGTGCCGGCCCGCAGGGTCGGCGGGGGCGACGGCCACCCGCAGCTGCGTCCGCCCGGTGGCGGGCAGCACGAGCGGAGCCTCCAGGGTGAGCTCCTCGACGTGCGAGCAGCCGGCGAGGGCGCCCGCCCGGAGGACGAGGTCGAGGAAGGCCGTACCGGGCAGCACGGGCGTGCCGGTCACCGCGTGGTCGGGCAGCCAGGGCTGGGTGTCCGCGGCGAGTCGGCCGGTGACCAGGGTGGTGCCGTCGGGGGTGGTGGTGACGGCGCCGAGCAGCGGGTGATCGACGGCGTCGAGGCCGAGGTCCGCGGGGGCGGTCCGCGCGGGCCCGGCGGTCAGCCAGTAGCGGCGCCGCTGGAAGGCGTAGGTGGGCAGGTCGACGTGCCGGCCGCGGTGGTCCCCGGGGAGCAGCGCGTCGGGGGCGGGGTCCGCCCCGTGGACGATCGCCTCGGCGACGGAGGCGAGGAACTGGTCGAGGCCGCCGTGGTCGCGCCGCAGGGTGCCGATGGCCGTGCCGCCGGTGCCGCCGGAGCCGTCAGTGCGGTCGGCCCCGTCGGTGCCGCAGGCGTCCAGCGTCTCCTGGGTGCCGATCTTGAGGACGGGGTGCGGACTCGCCTCGACGAAGAGCCGGTGGCCGTCCGCGCTCAGGGCGCGCACGGCGGGCTCGAAGCGGACCTCCTGGCGCAGGTTGCGGTACCAGTAGTCGGCGTCGAGCGTCGTGGTGTCGGTCAGCAGCCCGCCGGTGACGGTGGAGTAGAAGGCGATCCGCGCGGCGCGGGGCGCGAGGTCGGCGAGCGCGACGAGCAGCGGTTCGCGCAGCGACTCGACGTGCGCCGAGTGCGAGGCGTAGTCCACCGGGATCCGGCGGGCGCGCACGCCGGCCCGTTCGCAGTGCGCGAGGAGGGCGTCGAGGGCGTCGGCGTCCCCGGAGACGACGGTGGTGGCAGGGCCGTTGCGGGCGGCGATGCCGAGCCTGCCGTCCCAGGGCGCGAGGAGCTCACCGACCTCCTCCGCGGGCAGCGGTAGGGAGACCATGCCGCCGGTGCCCGCCAGGCCGAGCAGGGCGCGGCTGCGCAGGGCGACCACCTTGGCGGCGTCGTCCAGGGTGAGCGCGCCCGCGACGTACGCGGCGGCGATCTCGCCCTGCGAGTGGCCGACGACGGCGCTCGGTTCGACGCCGACGGACCGCCACAGCCCGGCCAGCGCGACCATGACGGCGAACAGCACGGGCTGGACGACGTCGACCCGGGACAGGTCGGGCGCGCCCGGCCGACCGCGCAGGACGTCGTGCAGGGACCAGTCGGTCCAGCGGGCCAGCGCCGCCGCGCAGGCCTCCAGCTCGGCCGCGAACACCGGTGAGGCGTCGAGGAGTTCGACGGCCATGTCGGCCCACTGCGAGCCCTGGCCGGGGAAGACCAGAGCGGTCGCGCCGCGGGCGGTGGACTGGGCCCGGACGAGGTTGTCGGCCGGCTCGCCGTGGGCGAGCGCGGTCAGCCCGCGCAGCGCGTCGGCGTGCGTGCGGGCGAGGACGACGGCGGTGTGGTCGAACCTGGTCCGGCTGCGCAGCAGGGCGTGGCCGAGCGCGTGCCGGTCGGCGAGCCCGTCCGCCCCACCGGCCCCGGCTCCGGCCGTGGCTCCGGCTCCGGCCGTCGCGAGGTGGCGGGCCAGCCGGGCGGCCTGGGCGCGCAGCGCCGCCTCGGTACGGCCGGAGACGGTGAGCGGCGCGGGCAGGTCCGGGCATCCGGCGCCCTCGGCCTCCGCCGCCCGCTCGGTGTCCGCCGGGGCCTGCTCCACGATGACGTGGGCGTTGGTGCCGCTGATACCGAACGAGGAGATGCCGGCCCGCCGGGGGCGTTCGGGGCCGACCGGTGAGGGCCACGGGGTCGCGGCCGTCGGCACGGTGACCGCGCCGTCCGCCCAGCGCACCTTCGGCGAGGGCTCGCGCAGGTGCAGGGTGGCGGGTACCAGTCCGTGCCGTATCGCGAGCACGGTCTTGATCAGCCCGGCGATCCCGGCCGCCGCCTGGGTGTGGCCGATGTTGGACTTCACCGAGCCGAGCAGCAGGGGGTGTTCGGGGGCGCGGTCGCGGCCGTAGACGGCGAGCAGGGCGTGCGCCTCGACCGGGTCGCCGAGGGCGGTGCCGGTGCCGTGGGCCTCGACCACGTCGACGTCGCCGGGCGCCAGCCCGGCGGAGCCCAGCGCCTGCCGGATCACCCGCTGCTGGGCCGCCCCGCTGGGGGCACTGAGACCGTTGCTGGCACCGTCCTGGTTGACGGCGGAACCGACGAGCAGGGCGAGCACCGGGTGGCCGTGGCGTCGGGCGTCCGACAGCCGCTCCAGCAGGACGACGCCGACGCCCTCGGCCCACGCCGTGCCGTCGGCGTCGGCGGAGAACGGCTTGCAGCGGCCGTCCGGGGCGAGGCCGCGCTGTCGGGCGAACTCGACGAACATGCCGGGCTCGGCCATCACGGTGGCACCGCCCGCGAGGGCCAGCGCACACTCGCCGTTGCGCAGGGCCTGAGCGGCCAGGTGCACGGCGACGAGCGAGGAGGAACAGGCGGTGTCCACGGTGACGGCGGGGCCTTCGAGGCCGAGCTCGTAGGCGATCCGGCCGGAGGCGACGCTCGGCGTGGTGCCGGTGAGCAGGTAGCCGTCCAGACCGTCGACGGGCTGGTGCATGCGCGGGCCGTAGTCCTGCGCGGTGGCGCCGACGAACACCCCGACGCGGTCGCCGCGAAGCCCGGCGGGGTCGAGCCCGGCGCGCTCCAGCGCCTCCCAGGACGTCTCCAGCAGCAGGCGCTGCTGCGGGTCCATGGCGAGGGCCTCGCGCGGGCTGATGCCGAAGAACTCGGCGTCGAACTCGCCCGCGCCGGCGAGGAATCCGCCCTCGCGCACGTAGGTGGTCCCGAGCCCGCCCGGGGCGGGGTGGTGCAGCCGGTCGAGGTCCCAGCCGCGGTCCCGGGGGAACGGTCCGATCGCGTCCACGCCCTCGGCGGCCAGGCGCCACAGCTGCTCGGGGGTGTGGGCGCCGCCGGGGAAGCGGCAACCCATGGCGACGACGGCGATCGGGTCGCCGTCCCCGCCGGCCGACGCGGACGGCTCGGCCCGGTGCTCCCGCGCGGGCAGTTCCAGGGCCCGGGAGCGCAGGTGGCGGGCGAGGTCGGCGGGCGTCGGGTGGTCGTAGCCGGCGCTCGCGGGCAGGTCCAGGCCGGTGGCGGCGGACAGCCGCTGGAGGAGTTCGACGGTGGCGAGCGAGTCGAGTCCCGACTCGCGGTAGGCGAGGTCCGGGCGGACGGCGTCCCTGGTGGCGTGGCCGAGCACGGCGGCCGCGTGCGAGCGGACCAGGTCCAGCACCACCCGCGCCTGGTCGGCCTCCGGCAGCCCGGCGATCCGGCGGGCGAGCGGCGACGACGGCACCGGGCCCGCGGCCCCGGGCGCGGTGTCCCGGAGCACGGTGTCCCCGGGCGCGGTGTCCTCGGGCGCGACGTCCCCGAGCACGGTGTCCCCGGGGGCGACGTCCTCGGGGGCGGCGGCGCGCAGCCAGTGCCGGGTGCGCTGGAACGCGTAGGTGGGCAGCTCGACCCGGCGCCGCGCCGGGGCCTCGAACAGCGCGGTCCAGTCGAGCGCGGCGCCCAGGGTGTGCAGCCGGGCGGCGGTCTCGGCCAGGGCGTCCGCCTCCGGCCGGCCGGCCCGTAGGGTGGCGGCGGTGGCGAAGGCCTCGCCGCCCTCGGGTACCGGGCACTCGCGGGCCAGCGCGGACAGGCTGCCGTCCGGCCCGAGTTCGACCAGGACGGTCACGCCGGCCTCGCGCAGCCGGTCGACGCCGTCCCCGAAGCGCACCGCCCCGCGCACCTGCCGCACCCAGTAGTCGGGCGAGCACAGCTCCTCGCTGGTCGCCGCGCGGCCGGTCACGTTCGACACCACGGGCGTCGTCGGCGGACGGAAGGCCAGCCCCCGCGCGACCTCCGCGAAGGCGTCGAGCATCGGCTCCATCCGCGGCGAGTGGAAGGCGTGGCCGACCCGCAGTCGCCGGACCTTGCGGCCCTGCGCCCGCCACTGCTCCGCGAGGGCGAGCACGGCCTCCTCGTCGCCGGAGACGACGGTGGCCGCCAGCCCGTTCACGGCCGCGATCGAGACCCGGTCCCGGAGGTCGGCGAGCGCCTCCACGACCTCCGCCTCGCCCAGGCGGACCGCCACCATCGCGCCGCCCGTGGGCAGTTGCTGCATCAACCGGCCTCGGGCGGCCACCAGGGCGCAGGCGTCGGGCAGGTCGAGGACGCCGGCCACGTGCGCGGCCGTGAGTTCACCGATCGAGTGGCCGAGCAGCAGGTCGGGGACGACGCCCCAGTGCGCCAGCAGCCGGTGCAGCGCCACCTCGACGGCGAACAGGGCCGGCTGGGTGAACTCGGTGCGGTGGACGAGCTCCGCCTCCGGGCTGCCCCCGGGCGCGAACAGCACCTCGCGCAGCGGGCGCGAGAGGTGCGGGTCGAGGTGGCGGCAGACCTCGTCGAAGGCGGCGGCGAACTCGGGGAACCGGTGGTGCAGTTCGCGGCCCATACCGGGGCGCTGGCTGCCCTGGCCGGTGAACAGGAAGGCGGTGCGGCCGGGCCTGACCTCGCCGCTCACCACGCCGGGGGCGGCGCCCGAGGTGCGTAGCGCGTCGAGGCCGGCCAGCAGCCCCGCGCGGTCGGGGGTGAGGACGACGGCGCGGGCGGACAGGTGGCTCCGGGTGGTGGCGGCCGACCAGCCGAGGTGCGCCGGCTCGACATCGGGGTGTCGCAGCAGGTGGTCGTGCAGGCGGTCCGCCTGGGCACGCACCGCCTCGGGTGTGGTGCCGGAGAGCGGGACGAGGACCGGGGCCCCGGGATCCGCGACCGGCGCGGCGGGACCGGCGGCGGCCGGCACCGCCCAGGCCCGCCCGCTCCCACCGGGCGGCCGCTCCGCCAGCACCACATGGCAGTTGGTGCCGCCCATGCCGAAGGAGCTCACCCCGGCGACCAGCCGCCGCTCGGGCTGCGGCCAGGCGCCCGTCACGTCCTGGACGCGCAGGCCGAGCTCGCCCAGCGGGATGCGGGGGTTCGGGGTCTCGTAGTTGAGGCTGCGCGGCAGCTCCCGGTGGCGGATGGCGAGGACCGTCTTGACCAGCCCGACGATTCCCGCCGCACCCTCCAGGTGCCCGAGGTTGGTCTTCACCGAGCCGACCCGTAGCGGCGCCCCGGCCTGGCGGCCGGTGCCCAGCGCGGCGCCGAGGGCCGCCGCCTCCACCGGATCGCCCACGGGGGTTCCGGTGCCGTGCAGTTCGACGTACTGCACGTCGGCCGTGCGGAACCCGGCCCGGCGGTGGGCCGCGCGAATCACCTGCTCCTGGGCCGCGGCCTCGGGCGAGGTGAGCGCCGCGCCGCCGCCGTCGTGGTTCATCGCGCTGCCCGCCACCACGCAGTACACGGTGTCGCCGTCGACGAGCGCTCGGGCCAGCGGCTTGAGCACGACGACCGCGCCACCCTCGCCGCGCACGTAGCCGTTGGCGCGGGCGTCAAAGGTGAAGCACCGCCCGTCCGGAGAGAGGCCTCCCAGCTTGCCCGCGTCGTCCGGGGCGTCAGGGACGAGGTCGAGGTTGACGCCGCCGGCCAGGGCGAGTTCGGACTCGCCGCGCCGCAGGCTCTCACACGCCACGTGCACCGCGACGAGCGAGGAGGCCTGGGCCGCGTCGACCGTCATGCTGGGGCCGCGCAGGCCGAGCGTGTAGGAGACCCGGTTGGCGATCATGCTGCGGTGCAGGCCGGTCACCTGGCGCGCACCGGCCGCGATGCCCGCGCGGCGCAGCAGCACGGCGTAGTCGTCCCAGATCGCCCCGGCGAACACACCGACCGGGGCGCCGCTCAGCCCGTGCGGCGGGATGCCCGCGCGCTCCAGGGCCTCCCAGCACAGTTCGAGCATGAGCCGCTGCTGCGGGTCCATGAGCGCCGCCTCGCCCGGACCGATGCCGAAGAACTCCGGGTCGAAGCCACTGACCTCGTCCAGGTAGCCGCCGCGCCGGGGCCGGTCCGACCCGCCGACGGCGCCCGTGGCGCCGGGGCGTTCCGGCGGTGTCGCAGTGCGGCGACCGTCGGGGAATTCCCGGACGGAATCGACGCCGGTACGCAGGAGTTCCCAGAACCCGTCCGGGGTGTCGGCTCCCGCCACACGGCAGGCGAAACCGACGATCGCGACAGCATCCGAATCGGGCATACCGTTCCATCACGTCCAGAGTCGATTAGCACGGGCGAGCGCAGGCAGCAGAACTCTGAATCGGGAGATCGATGATCCGCAAGCACCGGCTTTCGGCCAGCCCGACGCCGCAGAAGGGCACCGAAATCACCCAAAGCCACTCGATGCTCTCCTGGAACACGGCCTGGAACTGCAGAAATGCGATCACCCGACGAGATCACCGGTCTGGTTTTCGCCACCGCGAACATCGCACCCACACGTCCGATTCCGATGCGAAAAAACCATCAGAAATCGAAAGACCGTTCGACATCGATTCACTGGAGTCACTCCTGTCACTCGATGAAGCGATCCCACCTCGACCGGAATGCTGAATTCCCATCCGTTCGAACGCCTGGCGGAATTCAAAGGTGAAAACCTTCCGACGCGTCGGCGAATTCCGGCCAATCGAGAACTTACCACCGACCCAACGGAACCCGGGCGCCAAGATCACTGGGATGGCCCCATCGGCCCGCCTTCGCCAGGCCCTCTTCAGCTACCGGCTGGTCCAGGCGCGAGAGACTTGCCGCAGTGGCAGGGGCCCGGGGGGTGAGGCCGGGCGTTGATCGGGCGAAGGGGGTCTTCGATGACGGATGGATCGGCGGCGCGGCAGGTGCCTCCGCTGGACCCGCAGGTGGCGGCGGCGGTGGCGGCCGCCGGCGCGGGGGCGCGGGAGGTGCTCACCGCGGAGGGCCTGGCGGCGTGGCAGGAGCGGGATCGCGCCGACCGGCCCCGCCCGACGCTCGAACGGCTACGCGACGGCGGCCGGTTCGAGGTGGCGGAGCTGAGCGTTCCTCGGGCCGACGGCGAGGGCGACGTCACGCTGGTCAGCGCGCGGCCCGCCGGGGTCCGCGGGGCGCTGCCGCTGCTGTACTACCTGCACGGCGGCGGGATGGTGACGGGCAACGCGTGGTCGGTCCTGCCGCGGCTGCTGCGGGGGTGGGCGCTGCCGCTGGGGTTGGCGGTCGTGTCCGTCGAGTACCGGCTGGCGCCGCGCACCCGCTTCCCCGGAGCGGTCGAGGACTGCTACGCCGCACTCGACTGGGCGGTCGAGCACGCGGGTGCGCTGGGCGTGGACGCGCGGCGCCTGATCGTCGGCGGCAAGAGCGCCGGCGGCGGGCTCGCCGCGGCCCTGGCCCTGCTGAGCCGCGACCGTGGCGGCCCGGCGCCGCTCGGCCAGCTGCTGCTGAGCCCGATGCTCGACGACCGCGGCGACACCTTCTCCAGCCGCCAGATGGTCGGCCACGACACCTGGGACCGCGCTTCCAACGCCACCGCCTGGCAGGCCCTGCTCGGCGACCGGTACGGTGCTGCCGACCTCTCCCCCTACGCCGCCCCGGCCCGCGCCACCGATCTCGCCCGGCTGCCCGCCGCCTACGTCGAGGCCGGGTCGGCCGAGACCTTCCGCGACGAGGCGGTCGCCTACGCCAACGCGATCTGGCGGGCCGGCGGCGAGGCCGAACTGCACGTGTGGCCCGGTGCCTGCCACGGTTTCGACACCCTCGCCCCGCACGCGACCCTCAGCCGGGACGCCCACGCCGCCCGCACCCGCTGGCTACGACGCATCCTGCAGCGGTGAACCGGTGATCACCCGGCCCTGGGCGCGAGCCGCCACAGCGCGGCGGGCAGCTCGCCGCTGTGCACGACGCCCAGCCGCTGGGTGGCGCGGGTGAGCGCGACGTACAGGTCGTTCAGTCCGCGCGGCGAGTCGTCGACGATCAGGCCCGGCTCCGCGATCAGCACCGAGTCGAACTCCAGGCCCTTGACCTGCTTGACGTCCACGACCGCCACCGGGCTCGGCGCCGCGGGGTCCTCACCCACGGACGCCTTCGGCACCGCCGCCACCACCGCCTCCGCGAGGTCCGGCAGCAGTTGGTCCGGCACGATGACCGCCAGCCGCCGCTGGCCGAGTCCCGCCGCCTCCTCGGCGACCACCTCGGCCAGCCGCTCCGCGAGCCGCCCCGGCTCGACCCGCAGGCGCCAGGGCCGCTCGCCCGAGTCCCGCACGGAGGAGGGCGCGTCCAGCTCCGGGTCGAGCTCGGCCAGCACTTCGGCCGCGACGGCCATGATCTCGCCCGGCACCCGGTAGTTCTGGGTGAGCTGTTCGAGCTGCCACCGGCCGGCGACGTAGGGGTCGAGGACCCGCGCCCACGACCCGGTGCCGGCCAGGTCTCCGGTCTGCGCCGTGTCGCCCACGACGGTCATCGACTTGGTCGGGCAGCGTCGCATCAGCAACCGCCAGGCCATCTCGGACAGTTCCTGGGCCTCGTCCACGATCACGTGGCCGAAGGTCCACGTGCGCTCGGCCGCGGCCCGCTCGGCGGGGGTACGGCGGTCGGTCTCCTCGTTCCGCTCGGCCAGCCATTCGGCGTCGACCAGGTCGGAGGCGGTCAGTACCGCTCCCTCCTCCGCCTCCAGGGACCGCGAGCCCGCCGCGACGTCCAGGACGCCCTGGGCGTACTCGATCCGCTGCCGCCGGGCCGCCTCCTCGCGCAGGCGCTCCGCCCGGTCGTCCTCGCCGAGGAGTTCGGCGGCCTCGTCCAGCAGCGGGACGTCGGACGCCGACCAGGGGCCCTCCCCGTCCTCGTCCCGCAGCAGCAACGCCCGGTCCTCCCGGTCGAGGCCCGGAGCCGCCGACTCCAGTCGCTCCGGCGAGCAGAACAGGTCCGCCAGCAGCTGCTGCGGGGTCAGTTCGGGCCACAGCAGGTCGAGCACGTCCCGCACCGCGAAGTCCTCCAGCATCGACCGCCGGATGTCCTCCACCTCCTCGTCCTCCAGCAGGCGCGGCCCGCCGAAGGGGTCGGCTCCGATGATGTCGGCGTACTGGTCGGCCAGCGCCGAGGTGATCTCCCGGACCACCAGCGGCCTGATCACGTTGTGCTGGAGCAGTGCGCCACGGGCCCGGTCGCGCACCCGCGCGACGGTCGCCGGGTCCAGCGTCAGCGCCTGCCCCTCGTAGTCGATCTCGATCGGCTCGTCGGGCACGTACTCGCGGTCCCGGACGGCCGCCCGGATGACCTCGGCCATCACCAGCCGCCCCTTGACCTCGGCGACCTCGGCCGGCTCCGGGGCGTCGGCCCGGACCCCCGGGTAGAGGTCGCCCACGGTCGCGAGCAGGACGCTGGTCTCGCCCAGGGCCGGCAGCACGTCGCCGATGTAGTGCAGGAAGGACGGGTTCGGCCCGATCACCAACACGACCCGCTGGGTGAGCTGCTGACGGCGGGTGTAGAGCAGGTACGCCGCGCGGTGCAGCGCCACCGCCGTCTTGCCGGTGCCCGGGCCGCCCTGGACGACCAGGACCCCGCCGTGCTCGGCCCGGATGATGCGGTCCTGCTCGGCCTGGATGGTCTCGACGATGTCCGACATCCGCCCCGTGCGGCCGGTGTTGAGCGCGGAGAACAGGGCGGTCTCGCTGGTCAGCCCGCCGGAGCCGGCCCCGGCGGTCGCGGTGTCGAGTCCGTCCAGCGTGAGCGGTTCGTCGTGGACGTCGACCACGACGCGGCCCTGTTCCTTGATGTGCCGGCGCAGCCGCACGCCGTCCGGGTTCACCGCGGTGGCCAGGTAGAACGGCCGGGCGGCCGGCGCCCGCCAGTCGACGAGCAGTGACTCGGACTCCTCGGACTCCTCGGAGTCCTCGAACAGGCCGACCCTCCCGACGTACAGCCGGCTGTGGTCGAGCAGGTCCAGCCGGCCGAAGCACAGCCCGTGGTCGGCGGCTTCGAGCTGGGCCAGGCGGCCGGAGTACACGGTGTGGGTGACGTTGCGCTCCAGCCTCGCCTGGTCCGTGCCGCCGGAGGCCTTGAGGACCGCCGCCATCCGCTCGGACAACTGCTGCCTGAGTTCGTCGAGCCGTCCGTAGAGCATGGACACGTACTCCTGCTCACGCCGGGTCTCCGCGTCGGGATTTGACAACCTACCAGCCCTCCGTGCTAAGATGAGGCGAGATGGTTTTCAGTTGCGTTCGCTGAGTTTGAAGCATACTCAGCTTTGCCTGCCCTCTCCACTTCGCCGGTTCGAGGTCGGCCTCGACCATCCGGGAACGCCCCGGTCATCCGGGAACTCGCCGTCACCGCTTCGCCAGCCACCTCAGGGCCGACTCCGCCGCGTGGAAGCCGGCCATCCCGTGCACCCCCGCGCCCGGTGGGGTGGCGGCGGAGCACAGGTACACGCCGGGCACCCCGGTCGCGTACGGGTCCACGGCGAGGCGGGGGCGCAGGACGAGCTGGCGCACCGTGTTGGCTCCCCCGACGATGTCGCCGCCGACGTGATTGGCGTTGTCCGACCGCATCCGTGCCACCGTACGGACGGACCGGGCGCGGACGCGCGTCCGGAAGCCGGGGGCGAACCGCTCGATCTGGTCGAGGACCGGCTCGGTCGCGTCGCCCCGATAGCCGTGCGGGACATGGGCGTAGGCGTAGACCGGGTGCAGGTCCCCGACCGAGCGGGACGGGTCGGCCAGGTACTGCTGACCGACGAGCACGAAGGGCCGGCGGGGCATCCTGCCGCGGAAGGTCGCCTCCTCGGCGGCGGCGACCTCCTCGAACGTCCCGCCGAGATGGACGGCGCCCGCGGACCGGCAGTGCTCGTCGGCCCACGGGACGCCGCCCTCGACCGCCAGGTCCACCTTGAAGGCCGCGGGGCCGTACCGGTACCGCCGGTAGGCGCGGGCGGTCCGGTGCGGCAGGCGGTTGCCCAGGATCCGGACGGCGGCCTGCGGGCCGGTGTCCAGCAGGACGAGGTCGGGCCGGTCGAGCTGGTCGAGCTCGCGGACCTCCACTCCGGTCTCGACGGTGCCGCCCAGCCGCTCCAGCAGCCGTGCCATCGCGGTGGTGATCGCCTGCGAGCCGCCCTGTGCCACCGGCCACCCGTGGGCGTGACCGACGGCGATCAGCATCAGGCCGATGGCGCTGCTGAACGGCGTGCGGAGCGAGCTGAAGGCGTGGGCCGCCGCACCGCCGAACAGGGCCCGGGCCTGCTCACCGCTCCACCTCCTGGACGTCCACGAGGCGGGCAGCAGGGCCTGGGCGCCGAACTCGGCGAAGGCGAGCGGCGAACCGGGCACGTGCGGGACGGGACGAAGGACGTCCTCCGCGAGCCGGTCGAAGCGGCTCGACAGTCGACCGAACACGCGCCGCCACGTCCTGCCGTCCGCCGGCGGCATGAGCTCGGCCGTCCGGTCCACGTCGCGCCACAACACCCCGGCGGCTCCCGAGTCCAGGGGGTGGGCCAGCTCCACCTGGGACCAGAGCCACCGCAGCCCGTACTCCTCCAGGCCCAGCGACCGCAGGAACGGCGAGGCGACGCCGGTGGGATGGAAGGCGGAGCAGTCGTCGTGGATCAGCCCCGGCAACGTCAGCTCACCGGACCGGGTGCCGCCGCCGATCGTCTCCCGTGCCTCCAGCACCCGCACCCTGACGCCCTGCTGGGCGAGGCGGATCGCGGCGGCAAGCCCGTTGGGTCCGCTGCCGACCACCACGGCCGTCGTCATGCCGTCAGCCCACCTCTCGCCGGGGCCATCGGGGGGCGAACGGGTCGGCCCACCCGGCACACGGGGGTCAGCCTAGATGCCGGTGGCGGATTGACGGCGCCTCATACGAACGACATGCGACCCGCGGTTCACGGCGGCCACACGGAACGAAACGAGGCCGGGGCCGACGCGATCACGCGTCGGCCCCGGCCTCCGTAGTAGCGGGGACAGGATTTGAACCTGCGACCTCTGGGTTATGAGCCCAGCGAGCTACCGAGCTGCTCCACCCCGCGTCGGTGTGACCACCATATGCGAGAACCCGGTGATCACAAAATCGGGTTTACGGGACGGTAGCCCTCACGCCGCCGGCCCGTACCGCGCCGCTCTCCCGGGGAGGGCGAGGCAGTGATCGTTACTGCTTGACAGGGTGCGTAATACTGTAACGCGCGCGATCCGGGACGGCCGCGGAACGGGCAGCGCTGCCTCCTGTTCCCCGCAGCTCGGAGCACCACATGCACGCCTTCCTCGACCATCCGGGGCCGCTCGCCTTCGCGCACCGGGGTGGTGAGCTCGGGCATCCCGAGAACTCGCTCGCCGCGTTCGAGGCCGCCGTGGCGCTCGGGTACCGCTACCTCGAAACGGATGTGCACGCCACCGCCGACGGGGTGCTGGTGGCCTTCCACGACTCCCGGCTCGACCGGGTCACCGACCGCGGCGGGGCCGTGGCCGAACTGCCCTGGGAGAGCGTCAGGCGGGCCCGGATCGGCGGGACGGAGCCGGTGCCGCTGCTGGAGGACCTGCTCGGGGCGTTCCCGGCGGCCCGGTTCAACATCGACGTCAAGGCGGCGCCGGCCGTCGGTCCGCTGGTCGAGACGATCCGCCGGACGAACGCCTGGGACCGGGTCTGCGTCGGCGGTTTCTCCGACAGCCGCCTGGCCGCCGTCCGGGCCGCCGCCGGGCCCCGGCTGGCCACCTCGCTCGGGCCCCGCGAAGTGGCGCGGCTGCGGCTGCGCTCGCTGGGCGAGCTGGTGCTGCCGAGGTCGCCGCGGCCGGAGCGCGGGGCGGCGCCGTACCTCGGGGTGTGCGCGCAGGTGCCGGAGCGGCACCGGGGCGTTCCGGTGGTCGACCGGGCCTTCGTCCGGACCGCGCACCGGCTCGGCCTGCAGGTTCACGTGTGGACTGTGGACGATCCCACACGGATCCGCTCTCTCCTGGACCTCGGTGTGGATGGCATCATGGCCGATCGCATCGACGTCCTCCGGGACGTCCTCAGCGAGCGCGGCTGCTGGACGGACGGCAGCACCGGCTCCAGCACGGGGAGATAGGGCCGTATGAGCACCACGGACCACCTGCAGGACCACGTGGCGGAGGACCCGCCACGCGCCACCGACGACGGCCGCGCCCTGCGCCGGGCGCAGTTCGGCTGGTACATCAACGACTGGGCCAACGCCGCCTTCTCCGCCACCGTCCTGACGGTGTTCCTCGGGCCGTACCTGACCGAGGTGGCCAAGAGGGCCGCCGACGCGTCCGGCGACGTGCACCCGCTCGGCCTGTCGATCCGCGCCGGATCGTTCTTCCCGTACACCGTCTCCTTCTCCGTGCTGATCTCGGTCGCGGTGATGCTGCTGACCGGCACGGTCGCCGACCGCACCGGACGGCACAAGGAGCTGATGTGCGGCTTCGCGTACGTCGGCGCGCTCGCCACGATGGGGATGTTCTTCCTCGACGGCGACAAGTACCTGCTCGGCGGCGCGCTGCTGGTGGTCGCCAACATCGCGTACGCGGTGTCGGTCGCCCTCTCCTACGCCTACCTGCCGGGCCTGGCCTCCCCCGACGAGCGTGACAAGGTCTCCTCCAAGGGCTGGGCCTACGGCTACGCGGGCGGCGGCCTGCTGCTGATCGCCAACCTGGCGCTGTTCCAGAACTGCGACTCGCTGGGACTGTCCTCCGGCACCGCCGTGCGGATCTGCCTGGCCTCGGCCGGACTGTGGTGGGCGCTGTTCACCGTCGTCCCGCTGCTGCGGCTGCCCTCCCGGGCCGGTGTCGCGCCCAGCCGCGCCGCCGCCGCGGCCGACCAACCCGCTGCGGGCAGCCTGCGGGAACTCGGCCGGACCCTGAAGGGCATGCGCAAGCACCCGCTGACGCTGCTCTACCTCGCCGCCTTCCTCTGCTACAACGACGGCATCCAGACCGTCGTCTCGCAGGCCTCGCTGTTCGGCAGCGAGGAACTCGGCATGGACCAGACCTCACTGGTCACCGCCGTGCTGATGGTCCAGGTCGTGGCGATCGGCGGCGCGCTGCTGCTCGGCCGGATCGCCCAGCGGTACGGCGCCAAGCGGACCATCCTCGGCTCGCTGGTCGGCTGGGTGGTCACCCTGGCGCTCGGCTACTTCATGCCCGCCCACCAGCCGGCCTGGTTCTACGCCCTGGCCTGCATGATCGGCCTGGTGCTCGGCGGCAGCCAGGCGCTCTCCCGCTCGCTGTTCTCGCACCTGATCCCGGCGGGCCGGGAGGCGGAGTACTTCAGCCTGTACAAGGTCAGCGACCGCGGCACCAGCTGGATGGGCCCGCTGGTCTTCGGCCTCGCGTACCAGGTCACCGGCAGCTACCGCTCGGCGATCATCTCGCTGCTGGTGTTCTTCGTGATCGGCTTCGCGGTGCTGGTGAAGGTGCCGCTGCGCCGGGCCATCGAGGCCGTGGGCAACCCGGTTCCCGAGCGGCTGTGAACGGAGCCGCTGTAACGGAACCGCTGCTCTCCTGACACCTCAGGAGAGCGGCAGGGCCCGGTCCCATGAGGGCGGTACGGGCGAGGTCGCGGCCGGCAGGGCCGGCGCTCCGCGAGGATCGACCGGCAGGGCGATGACACACGGCGAAGCCGGCAGGATTCATCTCGGCAAAGCAATGCCTTCACACGGCATTTGATGGTTGATCGGATTTGGTCTCCACCGGTCGGACCACCCGGCGCCGCCGGGGCCTACGGGCCCTTCAGGCGACCGGCCCGATCTTGGCCGGGGGTACCCGGGTAAGGTGGTGGATCGTGGCCAGTCGTAAAACGTCGATCTTGGAAGCAGCGGCCCGGGTGATCGCCCGGCGCGGGGTGCGCGGGCTGCGGGTGGAGGAGCTCGCGGCGGAGGCGGGTGTGTCCACCGCGCTCATCTACTACCACTTCAAGGACCGCACGGGGATCCTCCGGCACACGCTGGAGTTCATCAACGACCGGGCGGGGCGCTACACGACCGAGCGCGCGGCGGACGCACCGCCGCCGACCGCGCGCGAGGAGCTGGAGCAGACGCTGCTGCTGGAGCTCCAGGACACGGTCGAGGTGCGGGAGAACAGCACCGCCTGGGGCGAGCTGCGGGCGAGCGCGGTGTTCGACGAGACCCTGCGCGAGGACCTCGCGCGGGCCACCCGGATCTGGGTGCAGGAGATCGCCGAACTGCTCGGCGCCGTACGACCGATGTCCTCGGCCGTCGCGCTGGCCGGCGCCGCCGAACGGCTGACCGCACTGGTGGAGGGGCTGAGCACGCGCTGGCTCAGCGGCAGCCTGCCGCTGGCGCACGCCCGCACGCTGATGGTCGACGCGATCGACGCCGAGGTGGCCCGACTCGGCTCCTGATCGAGCCCACCCCCGGGCGAACGGTCACGCTCCGTACAGACTCCCCGGCATGGGAGTCATGGCGCGCCGATGAGTTTGACTGATTTTTCAGTCAATGCCAGCCTGAACCCGGAGCCTGAACCGCGGGCAGGGCGCTGCCGCCGGCCCGTACCCGTGGTGCGCCGGTGCGTTGCGGCGCGAAGAGTGGACCTGGCGGCCTTGTGCGCCCTTCCCGGCGCCGCCGCACGATCTGGAGACCCTCATGAGCTACTACCACGACGACCACTCCACCGAGTCGGGCCCCTGGGTGCCGGCGGACGACGTCCCGCACGCGCGGACCTGGATGTCCTGGCCCTCCCGCCGGGGCGTCTGGGGGCTGCGCCTGGGCGGCGTCCAGGAGGACATCGCCCTGATCGCCCGCACCGTCGCCCGGTTCGAGCCAGTGGTCATGTGCGCCCCCGACGACTACACCGCGGACAAGGCCCGCTCGTGGTGCGGCCCCTCCGTGGAGGTGATCACCGCCATCCCCACCGACGACCTGTGGATGCGCGACACCGCCCCGGTCTTCCGCCGGGACGGCGACGGCGGTCTGGAGGCCGTGGTCCTCAACTTCAACGGCTGGGGCAACAAGCAGGTCCACTACGACGACGCCCGGGTCGCCGAACGCCTCGCCACCCGCCGGGGCCTGCGCTACTCCTACGCGGACTTCGTCGGCGAGGGCGGCGCGATCGAGACCGACGGCGACGGCACCGTGATGGCCACCGAGAGCAGCCTGGTCAACAAGAACCGCAACCGCGGCATGAGCCGGGACGAGATCGAGGACGCCGTCCTGGAGGCCTACGGCGCGGACAAGATGATCTGGCTGCCCGGGATCAAGGGCCAGGACATCACCGACGACCACGTCGACGTGACCTCCCGCTTCATCCGTCCCGGTGTGGTGATGGTGCAGCTGCCGCCCGCCGACCGCAATGACGCCTGGGCGCGGGACGCTCGCGAGCAGTTCGCCATCCTGTCCGCCGCGACCGACGCCCGGGGCCGCCGGCTGCACGTCATCGTGGTGCACGGCCCGGACACCGTCCGCTCCCGCAGCTCCAAGTTCGTGGACTCCTACCTCAACTTCCACCTCGTCAACGGCGGGGTCATCACCGCCCAGTTCGGCGACGCCTACAAGGACGCCGCCGCGCGGGACACCCTCGCCGCGGCCTTCCCCGGCCGGGAGGTGGTGCAGCTCGACGTCGACCGGCTGATGACCGGGGGCGGCGGCATCCACTGCTCGACCATGCACGAGCCGCTGCCGTAGCCGCCCCGCCCCCTCCTTCCGCAGACCCCGACCACAGCAGGAGTAGCCGTATGACCACCGCCGTGTCCCGCCGTACCCTGATGCGCTCCCTGGCTGGCGCGGGCGTCCTCGCCCTCGGCCTGACCGCCTGCAACGACCTGGACGACCTCGACGCCGGGGACGCCGCCTCGGCCTCCCCCCAGCCCGGCGGTACCGCTCCGGGCGGCGCCGGCGCCCGCCGCTTCGGCGCCGAGTGGGAGAAGCACCTGCGCACGGTGATGTCCTGGCCCGCCTCCGAGAACGTCTGGGGCGACCAGCTCCCGGACGTCCGCCGGGACGTCGCGGGGCTCGCCCAGGCCATCGCCGCGCGCGAGCCGGTCGTGCTGATGGCCCGCCCCGAACAGAAGGACGCCGCGCAGAAGGCCTGCGGCTCGGCCGTCGAGGTGGTACCGATCGCCGTCGACGACCTGTGGGCCCGGGACACCCTGCCGGTGTTCGTCGAGGAGGGCGGCAAGGTCAAGGGCGTCGACTTCAACTTCAACGGCTGGGGCGGCAAGCAGCAGCGCGGCAACGACTCCAAGGTCGCCCGGACGGTGCTGGCCAAGTACGGCGTGGAGCGGGTCGAGACCCGGCTGGTCGCCGAGGGCGGCTCCTTCGAGACGGACGGCCAGGGCACCCTCCTGGTCACCGAGAGCTCCGTCGTCAACGACAACCGCAACCCGGGGATGAGCCGCGACCAGGTCGAGGCGGAGCTGAAGAAGGTCCTCGGCGTGACCAAGGTGATCTGGCTGGCGGGCGTCAAGGGCAAGGACATCACCGACGCCCACGTCGACTGCCTGACCCGGTTCGTCGCCCCCGGGGTCGTCCTGCTCGACCAGGCCTTCCCCGGCAGCCCGGCGGACGTCTGGTCCCGCTCGGCCGACCAGGCCCGCGGCGTGCTCAAGGACGCCGTCGACGCGACGGGCAAGAAGCTGCAGGTGGTGGAGCTGCAGCAGCCCGACCCGGACAAGATCACCGGGCGCGGCGACGCCTTCGTCTCCTCGTACATGAACTTCTACATCGGCTCCAAGGGCGTCTACCTGCCGAAGTTCGGCGACGCCCGGGCCGACGACCGGGCGCAGCAGATCCTCAAGCAGTACTTCCCGGGCCGGGAGATCGTCCCGGTCAAGATCGACGCCATCGCGGCCGGGGGCGGCGGCATTCACTGCGCCACCCACGACATCCCCGCGCTCGGCTGACCGCCGCCTCCCGAGCCGGAGGCCGCGCCGACCCCGAAAGCGAGGAGCGACAAGCGACCGACGAAGGAGGGAGCGCCGGAGCGACGACCGTCGGCGTCGGATCCGGAGCGGCCGGAGGCGAGCGGAGGAGCAACGACGGGCCGGCCCGGGACCCGTTCGGGGCCGGGTCCGGTCGGCGGACCGGACCCGGCCCCGTCGGGCTCGCGCGCGGCTTCAGGCGGCGGGCTGCTGCTGGGTGACACAGTGGATGCCGCCGCCGCCCGCCCCGAGGTAGTCGATGTTGAGCTGTTCGACGGTGCGGCCGGGGAACAGCCGGGCGAGGGCGGCGCGGGCGGCGCCGTCGGCCTGGCTGTCGCCGAACTGGGCCGAGATCACCGCGTTGTTGCAGAGGTAGTAGTTGGCGTAGGAGCCGACGAAGTTCGGGTCGGTGGAGCGGATCCGGTAGTAGTCGGGGCCCTGGATGGTGCTGACCGAGATCGGGGCTCCCTGGGCGCTGGTGGCGGAGCCGAGGATCGCGTACTGCTGGCGCTCGTCCTGGGACCAGACGTCGGTGTCGCCGGGCAGCGGCAGTTGGACGACGGCCGTACCGGCGCCGAGGAAGCGCGAGGTGGCGTCCACGTGGTCGTCGGTGATGTCCTGGCCCGCGATGCCGGGGAACCAGACCACCTCGGTGGCACCGTAGGCGGCGCACATGGCGTTCTCGATCGCCACCTGGGACATGCCGGGGTTGCGGTCGGCGTTGATGATGCTGCTCCGGGTGGCCATCAGCGTGCCGGAGCCGTCGGTCTCGATGGCGCCGCCCTCGGAGACCAGTCCGGCGGCGGTGAACGGTAGGCCGAGGTAGGCGGCGACGCGCTGGGCGACCAGGGCGTCGTTGCCGTGCGGGTTCTGATGGTTGCCCCAGCCGTTGAAGTTGAGGCCGATGGTGTCGAGGCCGCCCAGGCCGTCGGTGCGGAAGACCGGGCCGGTGTCCCGCATCCAGCAGTCGTCGACGGGGATGTCCCCGATGACGGTGACGGCCGAGCCGCACATCGAGCGTGCCTTGGCGACGCTGGCCGGGTTGGCGCACATGGTCACCGGCTCGTACTTCGCGATGGTCCGCGCGACGAGGGCGATGTTGGACTGGGCGCCGCCGAGCTTGCCGCGCCAGATGGTGCTGCTGTCCGGCCAGGCCATCCAGGTCCGGGTGTGCGGGACGGTGTCCAGCGGCACCCGCAGGGCGGCCGCGGTGCCGCGGGCCCGGGTGGCGGCCCGGGCCCGGCCGGCGGTCGCGGCGGTCAGCGCGGTGCCGGCGACGGCGAGCCCGGCAGCCGTCAGGAACCCGCGGCGGCCGAGTCGGGCCTCGACGGTCGATTGGGGGTCGTCGGTGGTGTGGGTTCTGAAGCCTTCCTCCATCACTGCCTCCCTGTCAACATCCTTCTGGGGTAGATGAGTTGACCGGAAAGATAAAACTGGCCAAGCGCTCGGTCAATACTTCGCGCAGGCATCCGCACCGATCCGCCCTGCCGCCGCCCCCGGGGTGGCTACAGTGACGACCATGGCGACACAGGCAACCGGCGCGGCCCCGCGACCGGGCTCCGGACCGGGCGGCGGCCGGGCGCGCGCCTCCGCCAAGGGCGAGCAGACCCGGGCCCGACTGATCGCGGCCGCCCGCACCCTCCTCGCGGGCGACGGCGCCGGGCGGTTCACCACCCGCAACGTGGCTGCCCTGTGCGGGGTTTCGCACGGGATGTGCCACTACCACTTCGCGGACCGCACCGAGCTGATCGTCGCCGTGGTGCAGGACATCCGGCCCGAGTGGATCACGCCGCTCGAGGAGGCCGTCGCCGAACCGGGCGGCTACGCCGAGCGCGCCGACCGGGTCCTGGCGCTGCTCACCCGGCCGGAGAGCCCCGACCTGGCGCGGCTGCACGCGGCCCTGCACTGGCTGGCCCTGAACGACGAACGCGTCCGCACCGCCCTGGAGGCCGAGTACGCGCGCTGGCGCTCCTCCTTCGTCCGGCTGTTCCGGTGCCTGGTCGAGGAGAGCGGCACCGGCACCGACCCGGTGCCGCTCGGCGAGGCCTTCGCCGCCGCCGTGGACGGGCTCGCCGCGATCGGCTCGCTGGACGGGACGGTGGACGCCGGCCGGGTGCTGCGGACCCTGCTGGACTCGCTGTCCGCCAGGGCGTGACGCCGGGCGGGACCCCTCAGGTCGGGGTGGCCGCCGCGGCGGGCTGCTGCTGGGTGGCGCAGTGGATGCCGCCGCCGCCCGCGGCGATGTGGTTGATGGTCAGCTGGGTGACCTTGCGGCCGGGGTGGAAGTCGCCGATGACGCCGGCCGCGCGGTCGTCGGCGGCCTTGTCGCCGAAGCGCGGGACGATGACGCCGCCGTTGCAGACGTAGTAGTTGATGTAGGTGGCGAGGAAGTTCTTGCCCGCGCCCGGGATCAGGTCGAGGTCCGGTTCGGGGAGGTCGACCACCTTGAGCGTGCGGCCCCTGGCGTCGGTCGCGGACTGCAGCACCTGAAGGGCCTGCGCCGAGGCGGTGGTCCAGACGTCCGGCGGGGTGTCGGCGGCCGGGCGGTGCAGCACGACGGTGCCGGGCTCGGCGAAGCGGGCCAGGGCGTCGACGTGGCTGTCGGTGATGTCCTGTCCGGCGACACCCTTGAACCAGATCACCTTCTCGACGCCGAGCAGCTCCTTGAGGCTCGCCTCGATCTGGTCGCGGCTCTTGCCGGGGTTGCGGTTGTCGTTGACCCAGGAGCTCTCGGTGGCCATCAGGGTGCCCTCGCCGTCCACCTCGATGCCGCCGCCCTCGCCGGTGATCGGGGCCTGGAGGCGGGTGATGCCGTAGTGGTCGAGGAGGGTGCGGGCGACCTTGGCGTCGTTGGCGTGGGTCTGCTTGCCGCCCCAGCCGTTGAAGTTGAAGTCGACCCCGGCAAGGCCCTGGGAGCCGGTGACGAAGGTCGGGCCGGTGTCCCGGGCCCACAGGTCGTCGACCATCAGCTCCAGTACCTCGACCGAGGAGCCGCAGGCCTGGCGGGCCTGGTCGGCCTGGTCGGGGCGGGCGAGCAGGACGACCGGTTCGAAGCCCGCGACGGCCTGGGCCAGCGAGGCGATGTCCTGGCGGACGCCGGGGAGCTGGTCGCCCCACACCTCCTCCAGGGCCGGCCAGGCCATGAAGGTGCGGGTGTGCGGGCCGGACTCGGTGGGCATCGCCCGGGCGTTGGCGGCCGGGCTGCCCGAGGCGGCCGAACCGCCCGACGCCGTAGCGTTGGGGCCGGGCTGCTCCTCCGCGCCGCCGCCGTCGGAGGAGCAGCCGCCCGCCAGCGCCAGGGCGGCGAGCGCGGCCCCGGACTGCAGGAGGGCGCGGCGGGACGGCCGGGGGTGAGCCATGGAGCCTCGTTCCGGTAGGTGCCGGGGTTCGGCTCCGCAGGCTACTGACAGGAAGGTCAGGATCCGGAGCGGCACGCCTCCGCCGTTCGTGGGAATCCGCTCAGACGCCGTCGGTGGCCGCTTCCCGCTCCCGGCGCAGCCGGTGTTCGGTGCGGATGCCGGACCAGGCGGTGCAGGCCAGGCTCGCGGCGATGATCCCCTCGGCCCAGAAGAACGCCACGTAGTCCATCAGCGAGCCGATCGGCGGCGAGCCGGGGGCGGCGTTGCGCATGCCGATCAGGGCGAAGAGGCTCGCCGCCATCCAGCCCAGGGAGGGCCAGACCAGGCCCTCGCGCTTGCGGAAGAGCACCTCGGTGGCGCCGAGGACGGCCAGCGCGATGGCCCACATCGCGGCGATCATGAACCAGGAGAGGATGAAGGTGCTGCGGGAGCGGGTGATCCTGGCGTCCAGGGTGACGCTGCCGGTGGCCGAGGCCTTGGCCTGCGGGCGCACCACGAAGAACGGGTCGGTGTCGGTGAAGACCAGGCCGACCGGGACGGCCGTGCCTGCGCTGGTGGCGCTGAACCCGGCCTCGGTGCGGTAGCGGTCGAACGGATAGTCGGTCTTGGTGCCCTCGTACATGCTCGTTCTCCCGGCCCCGGCAGGTCCCACCACCTGCCGGGGCCCGGGCCGTCTTACAGTGCGCGGCGCGCGGCGGCGATCCGGTCGGGATCCCAGCCGGGCCGGGGGACGGACTCCAGCAGCAGCCTGGTGTAGGCGTGCTCCGGGGAGTCCAGGACGTGGGCGGTGGGGCCGGATTCGACGATCCGTCCGTGGCGCATCACGACGACCTCGTCGGTGACGCAGCGGACCACGCCGAGGTCGTGGGTGATGAAGAGGTAGCCGATGCCGGTCTCCTCGCGGATGTCGGCGAGCAGGTTGAGCACCTGCGCCTGGACCGAGACGTCCAGGGCGGCGACTGCCTCGTCCAGGACCAGGACCGCCGGTCGCACGGCCAGCGCCCGGGCGATGGCGACGCGCTGGCGCTGGCCGCCGGAGAGCTGCCGGGGCAGCGCCTCGGCGGCCCGGGTGCCCAGGCCGACCTGGTCGAGGAGTTCCCGGATCCGGGCCGGGTGGTCGGTGTCGGGGAAGTGCAGCCGCAGGGTCTCGCGGAGCACGGCCTCGACGCTGGTGCGCGGGTCCAGGGAGAGGTACGGGTCCTGGAAGACCATCTGGACCTCGCGGGCGCGGGCCAGCCGTTCGGCCCTCCCGCGCGCCCGGCCGCTCCGGGCTCGGCCGTGGACCAGGACCTCGCCCGCGTCGGCCTGTTCGAGGCCGACCACGATCCGGGCGGTGGTGGTCTTGCCGGAGCCGGACTCACCGACGATGCCGAGCGAGCCGCCGGCGTCGAGGGTGAAGGAGACGTCGTCCACGGCCTGCACGCTGCCGAAGGTGCGGCGCAGTCCGCTGACCCGCAGTACGGGCTCAGCCATCGGTGCGGCCCCCTTCGAGCGGGTGGTGGCAGGAGGCCGGGTGCTCGCCCTGCTGGGCGGGCACCTGCTCGCGGCAGATCCCGGTCGCGTGGCGGCAGCGTTCGGCGAACGCGCAGCCGGTCAACTCCCTTCGCAAGTCGGGCGGTTGGCCGTCGATGGCGGCGAGTCGGCCGGCCGGGGCGTCCAGCGCGGGGGTGGCCGCGAGCAGGGCGGCGGTGTACGGGTGGCGGGGCCGCTCGAACAGCGCTGCGGCGGGGCCGTGTTCGGCGATCCGCCCGGCGTACATCACGTAGACCCGGTCGCTGATCGCGGCGGCGAGGCCGAGGTCGTGGGTGACGAACAGCAGGCCGGTGCCGAAGCGTTCGCGCAGCCGGCCGAGCAGGGCGACCACCTCGGCCTGGCTGGTGACGTCGAGCGCGGTGGTGGGCTCGTCGGCGAGCAGCAGGACCGGATCGCCCATCAGGGCGGCCGCGATCATGACGCGTTGCAGCATGCCGCCGGAGAGCTGTCCGGGGTAGCGGCGCAGCAGTTCCGGTCCGAGGCCGACGGCGTCGAGGAGTTCCACGGCCCGCCGGTCGGCGTCCGTGGCGCTCATCGTGCCGGTGAGCCGCACGCTCTCGGTGAGGAAGTCGCCGATCCGGCGCAGCGGGTTGATGGCGGCCCGGGGGTCCTGGAAGATCATCGCGGCCTGGCCGGTGCGCAGGGCGCGCAGCCGGTCGGGGTCCATGGTCAGGACGTCCTGGCCGTCGACCAGGACCTTGCCCTCGGTCTCGGCGCCCGGCGGCAGCAGGCCGAGGGCGGTGCGGGAGGTGAGGGTCTTGCCGGAGCCGGATTCGCCGACCAGCGCGACGGTCTCGCCGACGCCGACGGTGAGGTCGACGCCGTCGAGGACGGGGCGGGCGGTGCCGGGCAGTCGGAGCCGGAGGCCCTGGATGTCGAGGGCGTTCACGCGGTCCTTCCAATAATGCGGTCGTTCATGCGGTCGTTCATGCGGACCTCCGGGCGACCTGGTCGGCCCAGCGCTCGCCGACCACGTTGAAGGCGACGACGGTGAGCACGATCAGGGCGCACGGCAGGATCGCGGAGAGCGGGTAGCCGTGCTGGATCGCGGTCTGGCCGTCGAAGACCATCCGGCCCCAGTCGGGGGTGAGGGCGGGGACGCCGAGTCCGAGGAAGGACAGGCCGGCGAGGTCCATCAGGGCGTAGCCGAAGTTGACCGCGGACTGGGCGAGGACGATCGGCGCGATGTTGGGCAGGACGTGCCGCAGGCAGATCTGCACCGCGGAGTGGCCCTGGACCTGGTACGCGGAGACGTAGGGCCTGGTCCGTTCGGCCAGCACCAGCGAGCGGGTGAGGCGAGAGACGTAGGGCAGGTAGGCGATCGCCAGGGCGACGACCGGGGCGAGCAGGCCCTCCCCGTACACGGAGACGATCAGGATGGCGAGCAGCATGCCGGGGAAGGCGAAGACCAGTTCGGTGCTGCGGGACAGGACGGAGTCGAGCCAGCCGCCCCGCCAGCCGGCGGCGAGGCCGACCGCGATGCCGGCGACCGTGGAGAAGGCGACCACGCCGAGCGGGCCGAGCAGCGAGGTGCGGGCGCCGAGCAGGAGCCGGGAGAGGGTGTCGCGCCCGGCGGCGTCGACGCCGAGCAGGTGGTCGGGCGAGGGCCCCGCCAGCGCGTTGGCGAGGTCGACCCCGTTCGGGTCGTACGGCGCCAGCCAGGGCGCGAGCAGTGCGGCGAGCACCACCAGCGCGGCGAAGCCGAGGCAGAGCAGGTGGAGCGGGCCACCGGCGGCCTTGATCCGGGCGAGGCCGGGGCGGCGGGTGAGGGCGACACTCATGCGTCGGACCTCCTGGAACCCAGGGTGACCCGGGGGTCGACCAGCGGGTGGAGCAGGTCGACGATCAGGTTCACGGTCATGAACAGGGCGACGATGATCAGCGAGATGGCCTGGACGGTCGGGAAGTCCTTGGTGGTGGTGGACAGTTCGAGCAGCTGGCCGAGCCCGCCGATGCTGAACGCGGACTCCACCAGGATCGTGCAGACCAGCAGGGTGGAGACGATCAGGCCGCCGGTGGTCAGCACGGTGCCCAGCGAGTTGCGGAACACATGACGGCGGATCACCTCGCGCTCCGGGACGCCGCGGCTGCGCGCGACGGTGACGTGCTCGCCTTCCAGGGCCTCCAGCATCGCCGAGCGGGTGACCCGGGCGAGCATGCCGATCAGGTACAGCGCGAGCGCGATCGCCGGGAGGGTGAGGTGCCAGAGCATGTCACCGAACCCCTCGCCGGCGCCGCTGGTCGGGAACCAGCCCAGCTTCACCGCGAACAGGCCCTGCAGCAGGACGGCCGCGACGAAGGAGGGCGTGCCCAGCGCCAGCGTGGTGGTGACCAGGATCGTGGAGTCGGTCGCGCCGCCGCGCACCGCGCCGAGCCGGCCGAGCACCAGGCCGACGACGACCACGACCACCAGGGCCATGGCCATGGCCACCAGCAGCATGGTCGCCGGGAGCCGGTCGGCGAGCAACTGGGACACGTCGGTGCGGTAGGTGATGGAGCGTCCGAAATCGCCCTGGAGGACCTGACCGAGCCACCGGAAGTAGCGGACCAGGAACGGGTCGTCCAGGTGGTACTGCTCGTTGATCGCCTGGAGGGCCTCCGGGGAGGCCGACCGGCCGGACAGCAGGAAGCTCGCCGGGTTGCCCGGCGCGAGGTACATCGCGCCGAACACCACGAAGGACGCGCCGAGCAGGGTGACCGCCATCTCCAGCAGGCGCCGGGCCGCGAACCTCAGGAAGCCCATCGCTCCGGGGGAGTTCACCGGGCGGCCCCCACGTCGGCGGCCCACGGGTAGTACATGTACGAGATGGTGGTCGGGGCGCCGGTGATCCGCTTGTTGAGGAAGACCGCGGTGGGCCACTCGGCGACCGGGATCCACAGCAGCTGCTGGGAGGCGGCCTGCTGGAGCTCGGCCTCGATCGCGCCGCGCTTGGCCGGGTCGTACTCGGCGGTGGCCCGGTCGACCAGGTCGTCGTAGGCCTTGTCGCTGTAGCCCGCGAAGTTCTGGTAGGCGCCGGTGCGGAAGTTGACGAGCAGGTCGAGCGGGTCGGTGATGGAGTCGTAGTACGTCTCCGGGAACATGTCGATGCCCTCGCGCGCCTTGGCGTCGGTGAACAGCGCGGTGAAGGCGTTCGGGGCGATCGTCTTCAGCTGGATGTCGAGCCCGATCTTCGTCCCGGCTGCCTGGACGGCGGTGGCGAGCAGGGAGACGTCCTGGCCGATGGTGCTGGTGGCCATGACGAGCGTCTTGCCGTTCGCGCCGGCCTCCTTGACGAGGGCCTTGGCCTTCTCGATGTCCTGCGCGGTGGGGGTGAGGCCGTCGAAGGCCGTCTTGCGGACGTCGTCGGGGGCGCTGCCCCAGGCGGCCTTGGTGGTGAGGGAGCCGGTGACGGTGCCGGCACCGGCCAGGCCGGTCCTGATGAAGCCGGAGCGGTCCAGGGCCAGCGACAGCGCCTGGCGCACGCGCACGTCGCCGAGCGCGCCCCGCATGTTGGTGACGTTGACGTTGACGGTGCTCAGGCCCTCGCCGAAGTAGAGCGTGCCCGGACCGCTCTTCTTCAGCCGGTCGTAGCTCTCGGTGGGGATCAGGTAGCCGCCGTCGACGTCACCGGTGAGCATCGCGTTGGTGCGGGCGGAGGGGTCGGTGAGGAAGCGGAAGACGGCCTTCTTGGCCTTGGCCTTGGTGCCCCAGTAGTCGTCGAAGCGCTCCAGTCCGATCGACTGGCCCTTGGCCCAGGTGCCGAGCTTGAAGGGGCCGGTGCAGTCGAGGCTGCCGGTGGTGCCGTAGTCCTTGCCCGCGGCCTCCACGCCGGACTTGGCGGCGACGACGCCGGCGGCGGTGGCCATGTACTGCGGGAACTGGGAGTCGGGCTGCTTGAGCTTGACGGTGACCTGGAGCGGTCCGGTCGCGGTGACGGAGTCGACGTTCTGGAACACCTGGGCCCAGGCTGCCGCGTTGTCGGGGTTGGTCTGCCGGCCGAGGCTGTGGACGACGTCGTCGGCGGTCATCACCGTGCCGTCGTGGAAGTGCACCCCGGAGCGCAGGTCGTAGACCCAGGTGGTCGGGTCGGGGTTGGAGGCCTTCTCCGCCAGGCCGGGCGCCAGGGTGAGCTGGGGGGTCCAGCGCATCAGGCTCTCGCAGACGTTCGAGAGGATCGTGTTCTGCGGGTAGTCGAAGGCCTGGATGTAGTCCAGGGTGGGCGGCTCGGCGTAGGTGGCCCAGGTGAAGGAGTCGATCTCGCCCTTGGCCTGCGGGGTGGTGGCGGACAGCTGGAAGTCCGCCTGGCCGGAGCCGCCGCCGTGCGGCGGGCCGGAGCAGGCGGCGACCAGGGCCGCGGCGGAGAGCAGGGCGGCGGTGGCGAGGGCGCGGCGCCGCCGGGGTGGGGTTCGTCTCGCGGGGACGGCGGGATTCATGAGGGTTGTCTTCCGTTCACTGACGAGGGTTCGGGCGAGGGTTCGTACCCGGGGTCGGGCGCGGGCACCGGCCCGGTTCAGGCGCGGGCGGCCGGGATCTGCTGGGTGATGCAGTGGACACCGCCGCCGCCGTAGGCGATCACGCGGGCGCGCACGCCGACCACCTTGCGGTTGGGGTACGCGGCGGCGAGCACGGCCAGCGCGCCCTCGTCCTCGGGGTGGTCGGCGACCGGGACGACGACGCCGCCGTTGGCCAGGTAGAAGTTCAGGTAGCCGACCTCGATGCGGCTGCCGTCGACCTCGACGAACGCGGCCTGCGGGACCTCGACGATTTCGAAGGGCCGGCCCTGGGCGTCGGTGGAGTGCTCCAGGACGGCGCGGTTGGCCCGCATCCGCACGTAGTCCGGGTGCCCGGGGTCTGCGGGCAACTGCACGACGACCTTGCCTGGGGCGACGAAGGCGCAGACACCGTCCACGTGGCCGTCGGTCTCGGTGTCCAGCAAGCCGCCGTAGGGCAGCCAGATCACCTTGGTGACGCCGAGGCGCTGCTTGAGCTCGGCCTCGATCTCCTCGCGGTTCATGCCGGGGTTGCGGTTGGGGTGCAGCAGGCACTGCTCGGTGGTGATGAGGGTGCCCTCGCCGTCGACGGTGATCGCGCCGCCTTCGAGGATCATCTCGGAGCGGATCGCCGGGACGTCGAGGTGTTCCAGCAGCAGGGCGCCGATCCGGTCGTCGGTGTCCCAGGGGTGGTGCTTGCGGCCCCAGGCGTTGAAGCGGAAGTCCACGCCCGCCCGGCGGCCCTCGGCGTCGAGCACGAAGATCGGCGCGGAGTCGCGGAACCAGGAGTCGTCCAGCGGCAGTTCCACGACGGTGACGCCGGCGACGCCCGCGCCGCACAGGGCGCGCGCCTCCTCGCTGTGGCCGGGCGGGGCGACCATCGTCACCGGCTCGAACTCGGCGATGGCGCGGGCGACTTCGGCGTACTCCCGCTTCACCTCGGCGAGCGTGTCGCCCCACAGGTCCGCACGGACGGGCCAGGCCATCAGGCAGCCCTCGTGTTCGGTCCACTCGGCGGGCATGCGGTACGTGACGGTCACGGGATACCTCTTCGGGATCGGGTGTGCGGGTGGAGCGGTGGGCCCGGCGGCCCGCCTCCGTGGGGTTGGCCCGCGGGCCGCCGGGGGTCTCGGGTGGTGGCTCAGACGACCGGCGGGACGCTGGGCTGGGACTGGGTGGCGCAGTGGATGCCGCCACCGCCGGAGGCGATGTTGTCGATGTTGACCTGGACGATGTCGCGGCCCGGGAACTCGGCCTGCAGGATGGCGTAGGCCGTGCCATCGGCGTAGCCGTCGCCGAACTGGGGCACGAACACGGCCCCGTTGGCGGTGTAGTAGTTGGTGTAGCTGGACAGGAAGTCCTTGCCCCTGCCCCTGCCCCTGCCCCTGCCCCTGATCAACTGTCGGTCGGGGCCGGGGAGTTCGGTGACGACCAGGGGGCGGCCCTGCGCGTCGGTGGCGTTGGCCAGGATCTGCTTGGACTGCTGGTAGACGTCGATCCAGATCTGCGCGGTACCCGGGCCGGGCTGGTCGAGGATGACCCGGCCGGGCGCGGTGAAGCGGGCCAGGCAGTCGATGTGGTCGTCCGTGATGTCCTGGCCAGCCAGGCCGGGGAGCCAGATGACCTTGCTCAGGCCGAGGCTGGACTTGAGGGCCTGCTCGACCTGGTCCTGGGTCATGCCGGGGTTGCGGTTGGGGTTGACCAGCGAGCTGACGGTGGCCAGCAGGGTGCCCTGGCCGTCCGTCTCCAGTGCGCCGCCCTCGCCGGTGAACGGCGCGCGGACGCGGTCGACGCCATAGTCGTAGAGGAGGGTGGCCGCGACGGCGGCGTCCTCGGCGTAGGGCTGGTAGTAGGACGTACCGCTCTTGCCCCAGCCGTTGAAGTTGGTGTCGAGCCCGGCGACGGCACCCGGGGCGGTGAGGAAGGTCGGGCCGAAGTCCCGGATCCACAGGTCGTCGTTGGGGATCTCCAGGACGGTGATGCCGTAGGCGCCGCCGCGGCCCAGCCAGTACCGGGCATCGGCGGCCTGGCCGGGGCGGGCCACCACGACGACCGGCTCGTACCGGGAGATCGCGTAGGCGACCCGGGCGATGTCGTCGCGGACGGCGGACAGCTGGCTGCCCCAGATCGAGGACAGGGCGGGCCAGGCCATGAAGGTGCGGTCGTGCCGGTCGGTCTCGGCCGGCATCCGCAGCCCGGGGGCGGCCGAGACTGATTGGGAATCGACGCTCGGGGCGCAGTCGGTGGTCGCCGCGTCGGCCGCCGCCGCGTGGGCGGCGGCCGGCGGGGCCGCACCGAGTGCCAGCACCGGCAGGGCCGCCGCGCCGTATTGGAGCAGCCTTCGACGCGAGGGCATGGGGGTGGCCTCGGAAGGCGTGGAGGTGGTCATGAAACGCTCCCTGGAAGAGGTGGGAGGTGTGGGGGTTGCCCCGCATCCTGTACCTCACTGAAAATCCAGTCAACCCTGTGAGCCGGGTAAAGCGAAACGACCTGACAAACTGATCAGGATTTCGTCAAGACCGCATCCAGGACGGGTAGAGTGAGCGTCCATGTCAGACCGCCGGACAGGGATACTCCAGGCCGCCACCCGCGTCATCGCCCGACGCGGCGTGCGCGGCCTGCGGATGGGCGAGCTGGCCGCCGAGGCCGGCGTGTCCACCGCACTGATCTACTACCACTTCACCGACCGGGCGGGGATCCTGCGGCAGACGCTGGAGTACATCGGCGACCGCGCCGACCACTACACCGCCGAGGACCGCCCCGCCCCCGACCGGGCCCCCGGCCAGGCCAGGGACCCGCGCGCCGACCTCGAACAGGTCCTGCTGCTGGAGCTCCAGGACACCGTCGAGGTGCGCGAGAACAGCACCGCCTGGGGTGAGCTGCGGGCCACCGCCGTGTTCGAGCCGGACCTGCGCGAGGAACTGGCGCGGAGCACCCACAGCTGGGTGCACGACGTCGCCGAGCTGCTCGCCCGTGCCGACCCGAGCGGCACCGCCCCGGCGCACGCGGCCGCCGCGGAACGGCTCACCGCCCTGGTCGAGGGCCTCAGCGTGCGCTGGCTGAGCGGCTCGCTGCCGATCGAGCACGCCCGCCGCCTGCTGCGCGGCGCCGTCGAGACGGAGTTGGCACGCGGCTGAGGCGGAGTCGGAGCGCGGCCGGGAGCGCGCCCTCCGGTGCCCCGGCGGGGTCGGATTCAGCGGATCCTGACGAAGCCTCTAAACTCTGCGGCGCCAGCGGGCCGTCGCCTGCCCACCCAGGGCCCGGACGGCTCCGTGTCCCGTCCCTGTCCGCCGAGAGAGGCAGCCCGCATGTCCGCTGACCGATCCCGTTGCACTGGGATTCAGTGAATCCCAGTGATTCGCCCATTGCTGGGCGAAGGTCCCCGTCTGATCCGGGCGGGGGCCGCCCGGTGCGGGATGGACGCTTCACTGCCACCTGCCGGGCGAGGCCCGGTCTTACGGTCGGCTCCACGTCCGTTTACCGTCCCCGGGCCACTCCCGGCGACGTGCCACTTCACCAGCGCGGCGAGGTTGAGCGCGGCGTTCTCGTCCCGGTCGATGACCAGTCCGCACGCCCCGCAGTTGAACGTACGTACCCGCAGCGGCAGTTCGGGTTTCACTGCCTGGCATCCGGAGCACGTCTTGGAGCTGGGGAACCACCGATCGGCGACCTCAAGACGGCCACCGTTCCACACCGTCTTGTAGGTGAGCTGGCGGCGGATCTCGCCGAACCCGGCATCGGAGACCGCACGGGCAAGTGTGCGGTTCTTGACCATCCCGGCGACGTTCAGGTCTTCCACCACGACCGTGCCGTACTCGCGAGCCAGCGCGGTCGTCAACAAATTGACAACAGCTGGCAACCCTTCGCCCTCCAGCCTGTCTTCGAGGAGCTGACCGCGGACGGCCGGGAGCTGGCCGTGGTCCGGGTGCTGTCGACGGCCGGCGCGGACGGGCCGGTCAGGGTGTCGCTGGACCACTACCACCGCAACGGCTGACCCGGTCGGCACGGCCGAGAGCCCGTCGTCCCTCCACCGGCTGGTGGGGGGCCGACGGGCTCTCGGTGCTTCCGGGGTCGCTGCGCGACCGGTCAGGCCGACCGCCGGGCCGACTCGGCCGTTCCGGCCGCGGACATTCCAGTGGTGGGCATGCCGGCCGCGGGGGTTCCGGTGGTGGCCGTTCCGACAGACGTCCCGGTGGCCGCCGTTCCGGCAGCGGGCGGGTCCTCCTCCCGCATGGCCGCCGTCTCCGCCTTGAGGATGCGCATCGACTTGCCCAGTCCGCGCGCCATGTCGGGCAGCTTCTTGGATCCGAAGAGCAGCACCACGACCGCCAGCACTATCAGGAGGTGCCAGGGCTCCAGACCATTGCGCAGCATCGCCGCCTCACCCGGCCTTTCATCGTCGGGACCGGAGCCGCGTGCGGGCGGCCCGGGTCGTCTCGGGGTGGTTTGGGTGGCTTCACCGTAGAGCTTGACTGATTTTTCAGTCAATGCGAGAGTTCACTCCCGGCGCTGCCGACCACTCCCGTCGACTCACGGCCCCCGACCACTCGCGTCCGCCGATCCGCCATCGACCGCCGCCGGCACGCCGCCACCGCACCTCGATCCACCCTCGGCCCCACCGGAGATCACCGTGTCCCAGTCCTCCCTCGCCCGCCGCACGGTGCTGCGCTCGCTCGCCGGTGCCGGTGTGCTCGCCCTCGGCGTGACCGCCTGCGCCGCCGACCAGGACCCGGCCGATCCGGCCGCCCCGTCCTCCGGTGCCGCCGAGCAGCCGTCCGGGCCGGCCTCGGCGAACCCCTCGGCGCCCGCCCCGACGCGCGGACGCCGGCTCGGCGGCGAGTGGGAGAAGCACGAGCGGACCTTCATGGCCTGGCCCGCCTCCGAGAACGTCTGGGGCGAGCAGCTCGGCGCCGTCCGGAAGGACATCGCCGCCGTGGCCCGGGCCATCGGTCAGCGCGAGCCGCTGGTCCTGCTGGTCCGTCCCGGCCAGGAGGACTCGGCCCGCAACGCCTGCGGCAAGGACGTCGAGCTGCTGTCCGTCCCGGTGGACGACCTGTGGGCCCGCGACACCGTTCCGGTGTTCGTCGAGGAGAGCGGGAAGGTCAAGGGCGTCGACTTCAACTTCAGCGGCTGGGGCGGCAAGCAGGAGCACGGCAATGACGCCCGGATCGCCCGGGCGGTGCTGGACAAGTACGGGATCGAGCGGGTCGCGACCCAGCTGGTCGCCGAGGGCGGCTCCTTCGAGAGCGACGGCCAGGGGACGCTGCTGGTCACCGAGAGCTCGGTGGTCAACGACAACCGCAATCCGGGCCGCGACCGCGACCAGGTCGAGGCCGAGCTCAAGCAGGCCCTGGGCGTCACCAAGGTGATCTGGCTGGCGGGCGTCAAGGGCAAGGACATCACCGACGCCCACGTCGACTGCCTGGCCCGCTTCGCCGCGCCCGGCGTGGTCTTCCTGGACCGGGCCTTCCCCGGCACCCCCGCCGACGTCTGGTCCCGCTCGGCCGACCAGGCCCGGGCCGTGCTGGCGGAGGCGACCGACGCCACCGGCAAGAAGCTGAAGGTCGTCGAGATCAGCCAGCCGGACCCGGACAAGATCACCGGCCGTGGCGACTCCTTCGTCTCCTCGTACATGAACTTCTACATCGGCAACAAGGGCGTCTACCTGCCGCTGTTCGGCGACTCCCGGGCCGACGGGCACGCCCAGGAGGTGTTCAAGGACCAGTTCCCCGACCGCGAGATCGTCCCGCTGCAGATCGACACCATCGCGTCCGGCGGCGGTGGCATCCACTGTTCCACCCACGACCAGCCCGCCGGCTGACACCGACCACCCCGCACCCCGAGGGAGAGCCCACCCCCGTGCAGCTGACCCCCACCGAACGCGACCGGCTGCTGATCTTCACCGCCGCCGAACTCGCCCGCGCCCGCCGCGCCCGCGGCCTGCGGCTCAACATCCCCGAGGCCACCGCGCTGATCTCGGACACCGTCTGCGAGGCCGCCCGCGACGGCCTGCGACTGACCGAGGCCGTGGCGCGCGGGCGGTCCGTCCTCTCCCCCGACGACGTGCTGCCCGGCGTGCCGGACCTGGTCACCGAGATCCAGGTCGAGGCGGTGTTCGAGGACGGCACCCGCCTCGCCGTGATCGCCGACCCGTTCGGCGGCGGCGGCCTCGGCGAGGCGGCACCCGGCGCCGTCCTCCTCGCCGACCACTGCGACCCCGCCCCGCGGCCGGAGCGCACGGTGGCCGTGCGCAACACCGCCGAGGTGCCGGTCTCGGTCACCTCGCACTTCCACTTCTTCGAGGCCAACCCGCGGCTGGACTTCGACCGGGCGGCCGCGTACGGGATGCACCTGGCCGTCCCGGCAGGGTCCTCGGTGCGCTTCGACCCGGGCGCCGTCGTCGAGGTCGGCCTGGTGCCGATCGGCGGCGAGCGGGTCGCGATCGGCTTCGCGGGGCTGGTGGACGGCCCGCTGGACTCGCCCCGGGTCCGGCGGGAGGCCCTGCGGCGGGCCGCCGTGCAGGGCTACCTCGGGGTCAGCGGTGACGACGACGCAGAGGAGACCGAGCGATGAGCAGCAGCATCGAGGCGTCCGAGTACGCGGCCGTGCACGGCCCGCGCGCCGGGGACCGGGTCCGGCTCGGCGACAGCGGGCTGGTCGTCCGGGTCGAGTCGGACTCCCAGCGGCCGGGGGACGAGTTCCTGGTGGGCTTCGGCAAGACCGCCCGGGACGGCCTGCACCTCAAGGCCGCCGCCGTCCGTGACACCTGCGACGTGGTGATCAGCAACGTGCTGGTGATCGACGCGGTCCAGGGCATCCGCAAGACCTCGATCGGCATCCGGGAGGGCCGGATCACCTCGATCGGGCGGGCGGGCAACCCCGACACGCTCGACGGGGTGGAGGTGGTGGTCGGCACCGGCACCACGATCGTCTCCGGCGGAGGGCTGATCGCCACGGCGGGCGCCATCGACACCCATGTCCACCTGATGTCGCCGCGGATCATGGAGGCCTCGCTGGCCTCCGGCGTCACCACCATCATCGGCCAGGAGGTCGGCCCGGCCTGGGGCGTGGGCGTCAACTCCCCCTGGGCGCTGCGCCACGCGTTCAACGCCTTCGACGCCTGGCCCGTCAACATCGGCTTCCTGGGACGGGGTTCGTCCTCGCACCCGGCTCCGCTGGTGGAAGCCCTGGCCGAGGGCGGCGCCTGCGGGTTCAAGGTACACGAGGACATGGGTGCCCACACCCGCGCGCTGGACACCGCACTGTCCGTGGCCGAGGTGCACGACGTCCAAGTGGCCCTGCACACGGACGGGTTGAACGAGTGCCTGTCGGTGGAGGACACCTTGAGGGTGCTGGAGGGCCGGACCATCCACGCCTTCCACATCGAGGGCTGCGGCGGCGGGCACGTCCCCAACGTGCTGAAGATGGCGGGCGTGCCGAACGTCATCGGCTCCTCCACCAACCCCACCCTGCCCTTCGGCCGGGACGCGGTGGCCGAGCACTACGGCATGATCGTCTCCGTCCACGGGCTCAAGACCGACCTGCCCGGCGACGCCGCGATGGCCCGCGACCGGATCCGGGCCGGGACGATGGGGGCCGAGGACGTCCTCCACGACCTGGGGGCCATCGGCATCACCTCCTCGGACGCCCAGGGCATGGGCCGGGCCGGCGAGACGGTGCGCCGCACCTTCGCCATGGCCGGCAAGATGAAGGCCGAACTCGGGCCGCTGGAGGGCGACGGGCCGGACGACGACAACGAGCGGGTGCTCCGCTACATCGCCAAGCTGACCGTCAACCCGGCCATCGCGCACGGGCTCATCCACGAGGTCGGCTCGATCGAGGTCGGCAAGCTCGCCGACATCGTGCTCTGGCGCCCCGCCTCCTTCGGCGCCAAGCCGCAGCTCGTCCTCAAGGCCGGGTTCCCCGCGTACGGCGTCACCGGCGACCCGAACGCGGCCACCGAAACCTGCCAGCCCCTGGTCCTGGGGCCACTGTTCGGCGCCCACGGCGCGACCCCGGCCGACCTCTCGGTCGCCTTCACCAGCCGCGCCGCGGCCGAGTCCGGCAGCGGCGACCGCCCGTACGACAGCATGACGACGCGCCGCCGCCGCGTCGCCGTCCGGAACACCCGCGGCATCGGGCCCGCCGACATGGTCCGCAACAGCCGCCTGGGTGAGGTCCTGGTCGATGCGCGGACCGGGCTGGTCACCCTCGACGGCACCCCGCTGCGCTCCGAGCCCGCCCAGGAGGTCGCCCTGAGCCGGCTCTACTTCCTCTGACGTCAAGTCATCTGACTACAAGCACAGTGCCGAACCGCCGGTTCGTCAGCTCAGGTGGACCGGCAGCGGCCGGGAGTGCAGGACGTCCAGCCGGAACACCGCCCGGGTCAGCACCACGTAGAGCCCGCCGCCATCGCCGAGGCGGAGCCCTAACCGGGTAAGACACTGGGGGCGCTGTGGTCGGCTCAGGACACCAGGGGCGCCTCCTCGACCTCGGTCAGCGTCACGGTGCACAGCCCGCCGCGCTGGGCCTGCACGTCCGTGACCTTCAGCTGGGTGCCCGGCAGCAGGATGAACTCCTCCTCCCCCGTGAACGCCGAGAACCGCTGGATGCCCGTGGCCCGCAGCGGGCGCACCTCGAACAGCGTCCGCTTGCCCCGGCTGCCCAGGAAGGACTGGGCCACGCCGAGCTTGGAGGTGCAGGAGGACACGCCCCACCACGTCACCGTCCGCCCGAGCGGGTACTGCTTGCGCAGGTCCAGCGAGACCCCGCGCCAGAGCGGCTCGGTGCGCACCGGAAGCTGCGACACCGCCGCGAACAGCAGCCGCAGGTACGGCAGGTACGGCACCAGCCGGCCGCGGTCCGGCGAGCGCAGTACCGCGTTGATCTCCCGGTAGAACGCGGACTCGCAGGTGTAGAGGTAGAGCGCCGCGATCGCGTCGGCGGACAGGCCGGACTCCCCCTCGTCGGCGCGCCGCTTGCCGAAGTCGTGCGACAGCGCGACGTGCCGGTCCAGGCCCCGGAGCAGCTCGGCCACCGGGGCCACGGCCCCCCGGAAGTCCATCAGCGGCGTGTCGAACACCCCGCTGATCGCCGGGAGTTCGAGGCCCTCGTCCTTGACGCTCGCGAGTCGGTCCAGGTAGAGCTGGTGCAGCTCCATGGTCGAGGCGATGAACGCGCCCATCCGCTCGGCGACCCCGCCGTCCGCACCCCCGCCCTGCGCCGCACCGGCGTTCCAGCCCGTGCTGGGGAGCCAGTCGACCTCCTCGGAGCCGAGCGAGGCGAGCGCGGCGTTCACCGTGGCGAAGTGGTCGCCGTCGCAGAAGATGTCGCCCTGGGCGGCCGGGTTGGCGTGGTCGATGTGGCGGACCTCGACCTCGGGGTACTTCTTCTGCAGCCGCAGCACCATGTTCTTCAGGCTGCGCGCGTGCGCGCCCCACCAGGCGAAGACGACGCCCCGGTCCTCCTCGTCGGCCTGCTGCTTGGCCCGGAGGATCTCCTCGATGATCCGCTCGGCCACCGGCCGCCAGAACCCGGTGTGCTGGTCCGGCCCCATCGCGCCGTCGGCGCTGGCGGTCAGGGCCGCGTTCAGCAACAGCACGCCCTGGGTCAGCATCGCCTGGAACCACTCCGGCGGCTGGACGGTCTCCCGCTCCTTCAGCAGCGCCCGTATGTCGGCGATCGGCGTCTTCTTGGGGATGCCGTACTTCCACATCGCCGCGGCCTTGATGAGGCAGCGGATGCTGATCACCCGGCCGAACTGGCTGTCCTTCCAGTCGTGGAAGGTGTTGTCGAACATGGCGATGCCGGTGGCGCTCTCCGGCCGCGGGTAGGGGTTCTGGCCGAAGACCACGACCTTCCACTTGTGCGGCGCGTGCGGCTTGAGCGCCTGGAAGGTCAGCTCACGGACGGGCACGACCTCCGGGCTGCGGCCCGGACCGATGAACGAGGCCGCGCCGGGCTGCGCCTCGATGACGGGCTTCAGCAGCGGGAGCCACGGCTCGCCGCCGCCCCGGAACAGCTCCGCGAGGGCCAGCGGGTCGTTCGGGTCGTTCGGCTCGGACTGGGCAGCAGCGGTGGTGTCGGCAGCGCTCATGGTGGTACTCCGGCTGGATCGGATCACGGAAAAATGGAGATGACTGTCCGTCAGCTTTCCGGCGGACAGCACATTCCTAGCAGCCGGGACCGACAGTCCCGGGCCGCCGGTCGGCGGCGGACGGATTGTCAGTGGTGCGCGCTAACGTCCTGATCGACAGCGGGAAACAGCTCGACGAACGACAGGAGTTCCTACATGACGACGGACCGCGCGCAGTCCCCGCTGAGGGTGGTGCTGACCGACCTCAACACGACGGTGGTCGAGTCGTGGCGGGCGGCCTTCGCCGACACCCCCGGCATCGAGATCCGGCACGGCTCGATCCTCGCCGAGGAGGTCGACGCCTGGGTCAGCCCGACCAACTCCCGTGGCCGGATGGACGGCGGGACGGACGCGGCGATCAAGCGGCACCTGGGGGCGGGCATCCAGCTGCGGGTGCAGCGGGCGATACGCGACCGCTACGCGGGCACGCTGCCGGTCGGCAGCGCGGTCTGCGTGCCGTCCGGAGCGGTCAACCCGAAGTTCCTGATCTCGGCGCCCACGATGCAGGCCTCCTCGCAGAACGTGAGCGAGACACTGAACGTGGCGCTCGCCTGCGCCGCCGCCTTCCAGGCCGTGCACCGGCAGAACCGGCTGGCGCCGGGCAGCATCCGGTCGGTGGCACTGGTCGGCATGGGAGCCCAGACCGGCCGGGTCCCGGCACGGGTGTGCGCCAACCTGATGTGGACGGGCTACACGCTGTTCAACGACCACAGCTTCGAGAGCGACGAGGAGCTGCGCGCCACCATCCTCGCCCAGCTGGACGACATCGAGAAGGCTCCCGCCACCCAGCGGGTGCGCATCTCCGCGCCCACGGGCCGCAGCCGGTCCGGGCGGTAGCCGCGGCGGCCCCCGGTACGCGACCCGCGGCGGGCCGGTAAATCGGTTCCGGGCGCCGGGCCCCTCCACCTACATTGGGGCTCGTACACGGATGATCACATCCGGATCGTCACGCCCGACCGGCAGGAGAGCGCCATGGCAGACACAGTGCAGGAACTGAGCGGGGTGAAGGTGCTCGTGTGCGACGCGGCCGGGCCCGCGATCACCACCGTGCAGGACGCACTGGATCTCATCGGCGCGACCTACGTCGGCGCCGGGATCGTCGCCGTGCCCGTCGACCGACTGGACGACAAGTTCTTCGTCCTGAGCACCGGGTTCGCCGGCGAGGTCATGCAGAAGTTCGTCAACTACCATGTCCGGCTGGCCGTCATCGGCGACATCTCCCGCCACCTGGAGGCCAGTTCGGCGCTGCGCTCGCTGGTCCAGGAGTCCAACACGGCCGACCACATCTGGTTCCTCCCGGACACCGAGGCCCTCGCCGCCCGCCTGACGGGCCGCGCCTGACGGCACCCCGACCGCGGGCCCGGATCCGACGACAGCCGTCGGATCCGGGCCCGTCGTCGACGTCGCCGAAACCGGGGCCTGCGGTCAGGCGGCCCGCCGCGCGTACACCTCGATCTCGATCCTCATCCGAGGATCGGCCAGACCGCACACCATCATGGTGGCGGCCGGCCGGACGTCGCCGAAGCAGCGGCGCAGCACCGGCCAGCAGGGTTCGAAGTCCGCGCGCTCGGGCAGCAGGTAGCGCACCCGCACCACGTCGCCGAAGCCGCACCCCGCCTCGGCCAACGCGGCCCCGATGTTGCGCAGGCACTGCTCGGCCTGCTCCACCACGTCCTCGGAGATCGTCATGGTGGCGTAGTCGAACCCGGTCGTGCCGGACACATGCACCCAGTCACCGTCCACCACGGCACGGGCGTAACCGATCTGCTCCTCGAAGATCGAACCGCTGAGGATCGCACGTCGCTCTGTCATGCGCGGAACGCTAGGTGGCCTGCACCGATACGTCCAATACGCGATTGGGCATGACATGATATCCCTGAGCGTATGGAGCAGCTCCCCGAACTCCCCCTCCGCCAGCTGTACGCCTTCACCGTCCTCGCCGAGGAACTCCACTTCGGCCACGCGGCCGCCCGGTTGGGCATCGCCCAACCGCCGCTGAGCCAGCAGATCCGCCGCCTGGAGGAGAAGGTCGGGCATCCGCTGTTCCACCGCGAACCCGGCGGCATCACGCTGACGGCGGCCGGCCGGGAGCTGCTGCCCACCGCGCGCCGGGTACTGACCGAGCTCGCGGACGGCCTGGCCTCCGCCCGCGCCGTCGGCAGCGGCGAGACGGGCCGGCTGCGGATCGGCTTCTCCGCCTCGCTCGCGCTCACCGTCCTGCCCGGCCTGCTGCACACCTTCCGGGAGCGACACCCGGGCGTGCATCTGGACATCCGCGAGATGACCACCGCGCCGCAGCTCGCCGCCCTGCACGACCGGGGCATCGACCTCGGCCTTCTGCGCGAACCGCCCGAGACCGAGCCGGAGCTCTGCTTCCGCACCGTGCTCAGCGAGAGCTTCGTCGCCGTACTCCCCTCCACCCACCCGCTCGCCGCCCAACGGAGCGTCCTGCTCGCCCAGTTGGCGGACTCACCGTTCGTGCTGCTCCCCCGCGCGGTCGGCCCGCAGCTGTACGACCGGATCACCGGCCTGTGCACCGCGGCGGGCTTCACCCCGCGGATCGGGCAGCACGCGGTGGAGTGGCAGACCGTGTGCGCGCTGGTGGAGGCCGGCCTCGGCGTCTCGCTCGCCCCGGCGAGCATCCGCCGCATCCGGCTCAAGGGCGTCGCGTTCCGCCGGATCGAGCCCGCCACCGACGGCACCCGGGTGGCCGTCGCCTGGCGCCGGAACGACCGGAACCCCCTGGTGGCCCACCTGTTGACGGCCGTCAGCCAGGCCGGCCCCACCGTCGGCTAGCCACCGGATCCACCCGATTCGCCTGACGCCGCCCGGATCGACGGACTACCCTGCGGACGTACCGCGCTACTTTCTGTAGCCAACTGAGAAGGAGTCCCGTGTCGTCTCCCTGTGATCCCCAATTCGCTCCCGCCGGCGACGTGAGCGCAGCGCTCATGATGATCGACTCCCGGCTCAAGGCCATCCACGACAGCAGGAGTGAGTCGGACCCCGAACAGCAGCGGATGGTCGAGGAGCTCGCCGCCTCCCTGGGCGGCGCCGCCGGGCTCACCGCGCTCCTGGACGGCGCGTGCACGCTCATCTACATGTACATGAACTGGCTGCGGACGGCGTTCGAGCAGCACGACGAGGACGTCGTCGAGTACGTGGTGCCCACCCTGGTGGCCACGATGCGCATGATGCCCAAGACCTTCCGTCCCGAGGTCATCCCCACCATGGCCGGCCTGCTCATCGCCGCGGGCACCGGCCTGAGCCCGAACCTGTGGCGCGCGCAGTACGGGGACTGGACCGCCGCCGAGATGAATCCCCTGGAGGCGGTGACCGTCCTGCTCGCGGAGCACGTCAACCGGGTGTCCGGCAGCGACGACCCCGGCTTCGCCACCCGCTTGATCGCCGAGGCCCTGTCCCAGGCGGACCGGGGCTGACGTGCGGCATCGCGCATGGTCGAAGGGTGACCCGTCCAGCTGAGGTTTCACCGATCCCGACGAAGCTTGACCAGCCCCTACGAGGTCACTCGGCCGTGAGCCGGATCCGGTCGACGGACGGCAGGGAGGTCGGCATCTCGTCGGTGACCCAGGCGTACTCCAGCGCCGACAGGGTCGTGCCGCCCTCGGCCCACACCAGCAGTTCGCCGATGTATTCGCCGGAGCCGTCGTGGACGGGAGCATCGACCGGCAGGGGCGTGGATGCCAAGGCGGGCCGGCGCACCGAACCGCGCACCCGAAGGTCGACACTCGCCGACTCCGCTCCCCAGGTGGCCACCACTTCGGTCCGGTCCAGTTGGCTGCGCAGCGCCGAGGCACCGACGAAGTCGGCCGCCAGGAGGTGTTCCGGCACGGCTCGCTCGGAGTCGTTCAGCGGACGAGGTTCGATGGGCACGACAGGCATGCGCTCATCTTCGCGGTTCGCCGCCGGACGGTGTGTCACGGTGCGGTTTGGACCGGGAAGCCGGTGGGGCGGCCCTGCTCCTTCAGCCAGCCGAGCACCTGGCCGAGGGCGTCGACGGTCTGCTGACGGTCTCCGCCGCCGTCGTGGAACAGGATGGTCGGGCCGTTGCCGATCTCCTTCTTGACCGTGTCGACGATGGCAGCCGTGCCGGGCCTGGTGAAGTCCTTCGAGTCGACGTTCCAACCGAGCGGACGCATGCCGTTCGCGGCGGCGATGCGCCGGCTGTCGGGGGTGAACGAGCCGCCGGGAGCCCGGTAGTACATCACCTTCGCGCCGCCGCCCGCGGCCTCCTCGATCATCTTCTTCGCGTCCAGGATCTCCTTCTCCTGGTAGGCGACGGGCTTCTTGTCCATGGACGTGTCGTGGTCCACGGTGTGGTCGCAGAGCCGGTGGCCCCCCGCGACGACCTGCTTGACCAGGTCGGGGTGGGCCTTGGCCTGCGGTCCGATCATGCAGAACGTCGCCTTCACGCCGTACCGCTTGAGCACGTCGAGGACCTTCGGGGTCCAGACGGGGTCAGGTCCGTCGTCGATGGTGATGTTGACGGCGTTGCCTCCGGCCTCGGAGGCGTGGGCTATGCCGTCCGGTATGCCGCCCTGCTGCGTACCGCCACTGCTGCCCTGGGAGCTGCCCTGGGAGCTGCCCTGGGAGCCGTCCTGGGAGCCGTCCTGGCCGCCGTGGCCGTCGGCGGTCCCGTCCTGCCCGTGTGCGGCGTTCTGGTGGGAGGCGGGAATCGACCCGGTGACCGTCGGAACCCCCCAGGCGGTCGCCGCCACGACGGCGACCGCTACAGCAAGGGCCACCCTCGAACGGTTGCCCAGCTTCCCCATGCGCGCCTTGAAGTCCATCAACGGCCACTCCCCCCGACTGCAACTGCATGTTCTCCAAGGTCCATGACGTCAACTGAATCGGAAGGGTTCCCTCAGTTTGACGCGCGTAGCCGGTCGGTGGCGACTCGCTGCTGTGATCCCGGGCCGGAGAGTGCGTCCCGGGGACGCCCCCGAGCGGGCACTTGGCTCAACAAGGCCGCTGGAACGCCCCGTCAGACCCCGGTGAGCGCCAACCGGATCCAGCGTTCGGCCTCCCCCACCGCCACCGGCACGTCGAAGGCCTCCGGAGCGGCCGCCGCCTGCACCACCAGCCCCTTGATCAGGCCTACCAAGGCCAGTGCGAACGCCCGCGGGTCCACCCCGGCGCGCACCTCGCCCTCGGCCAGCCCCTGCCCCACCACCTCCGCCGCCCAGCCGCGCGTACGCTCGTCCAACTCCGCCACCGCAGCGGTCAGTTCCGAGGAGCCGGCGAGCGCCTCGGCGCCCAGCACCACGAAGGCCCGGCCCAGGTCGGTCGGGTTGCGCACCCCCTCCAGACAGCCGCGCGCGAAGGCGCACAGCTCCGCCACCGCCCCGGCGCCGCTGCGCTCCGGCGCGGCCGCCGCCATCGCCTCGGCCAGTGCCTCCTCCTGGAGCCGGGCCAGCAGGGCGGCCTTGGAGCCGAAGTAGTGGGTGGCCAGGCCGCGGCTGAAGCCCGCCTCCTCCCCGACCTTCGCGAGCGTGACCCCGGTGCTGCCGTGCTCGGCGATCAGCCGGGCGGCGGCGGCGAGCAGCGCCGCCTCGGCGCGGGCCCGCCGCTCGGCCTGGGTGCGGCGCGGCGGCGGCTCCTGCGGCGGGGACTCCTGCCGGACGGCGTCCTGCGGTGCCTTCATCGGGGCGACCGCTTCATCGTGCGTGGACATATCACCATGCTAGGGTTGAATTTGCTTGTTGGACAACAAGCAAGTTTGATACGGCGAGGCGCTTCCCGGCCTCGCCGCCCCGGCAGAAGGGAAGTCCCGATGACCGCCACGATGCTCGCCGGCCGACTCGACGTCACCAAGGGTGCTTTCGCCGTCGAGGAGGTGCCCGTCCCGTCGCCCGGCCCCGGCGAGGTGCTGATCAAGGTCGAGGCCGCCGGCGTCTGTCTCTCCGACGTCCACCTGATCGAGGGCATGCTCAAGCCGCTCCACCTCGAGGGCGACAAGGTCACCCTCGGCCACGAGGTGGCGGGCACCGTCCACACCCTCGGCACGGGCGTGACCGGCGCCGCCGTCGGCGACCGGGTCCTGCTGCAGGCCGGCGAGACCCGCGGCGGCGTGGTGTACACCCGGGGCGTGGACTACGACGGCGGCTGGGCCGAGTACGCGCTCGCCACCGCCACCACCCTGGTGCCGATCCCCGACGACCTCCCCTTCGAGCAGGCCTGCTTCATTCCCGACGCGGTCTCCACCCCCTGGGTCGCGATCACCACCACCGGCGCCGTCCGCCCGGCCGAGGCGGTCGGCGTCTGGGGCGTCGGCGGGCTCGGCGCCCACGGCGTGCAGCTGCTGCGGGCCGTCGGTGCCTTCCCGATCGTCGCCGTCGACCCGCTCCCCGCCGCCCGCGAGCGCGCCCTCGCCTTCGGCGCCGACGCCGCCCTCGACCCGGCCGACCCCCAGTTCACCGAGCACCTGCGGGCGGCCACCGGCGGCCGCCCGCTCTCCGCCGCCTTCGACTTCGCCGGCGTCGCCCCGGTGCGCGAGCAGGCCATGGCCACCCTCGGCGAACGCGGCCGACTGGTCCTCGTCGGCCTCACCGACAAGCCGCTGACCGTCACCAACGGCACCCTGGTCAGCTACCTGCGCCAGCAGATCCTCGGCCACTACGGCTCCGAGGGCCAGGACGTCATCGACCTGGTCGACCTGGTACGCGGCGGCCGCCTGGAGTTCTCCCGTTCGGTGAGCGGCACCTTCCCGCTGGCCGAGGCCGCCCGCGCGGTGGAGGCCCTGGAGCGCAAGGAAGGCAACCCGATCCGGCTGGTGCTCAAGCCCTGACCGCCCCTGCCCGGGCTGCGGGGCGGGTGATTGGATGTCCTTTCAGAAATTTGCAGCAACCGCCGGAAAGGACCGCCCGATGCACCCGCCCCGCGACATCCCCTGGCACGAGGGCAGCTGGCTCAACCCGCCGGCGGACACCCGCACCGACGGCACCGACCTCCTGGTCACCGCCCGCGCCCGCAGCGACTTCTGGCGCACCACCAGCTACGGCTTCGTCCGCGACGACGGCCACGCACTGCTCGCCGACTTCCCGCCGGGCAGCGCCACCGAGGTCACCTTCGTCGCCGACTTCGCCGCCCTCTACGACCAGGCCGGCCTGCTGATCCGGGTCGACCCCCGGACCTGGATCAAGGCCGGAGTCGAGATGAGCGACGGCCTCCCCCACCTCGGCGCGGTGGTCACCCGCGGCCTCTCCGACTGGTCCCTCGCCCCCGTCCCCGACTGGCACGCCCGCCCGGTCACCGTCCGCGCCAGCCGCACCGGCGACGCCATCACCATCCGCGCCCGCTGCGAGGACGGCCCCTGGCGCCTGGTCCGCCTCGCGCCCCTCGCCCCCGACGCGACCGCGACCGCCGGCCCCTTCTGCTGCTCCCCCGAGCGCGACGGCCTCCAGGTCCGCTTCACCCGCTTCACCCAGAGCCCGGCCGACACCGCACTGCACCTGCCCACCTGACCGGGGCGCGGCATCGGACCGGCAGCCCGGCACCCGGCTGCCGGCCCGCGCCGCAACCGCTGTCCGGCGCCCTCCACCGTCCGCAGCTGCGTCGCTCGTCCGCTACTCCAGCAGGCTGCCCATGTGCCCGTCGTCCACCCGTATCGGCCAGAAGTGGCTCTCGGTGGCGAACGCTTCCGGGTCGAGGGCCCGCATCACCGCCTCGGCCGCGCTGTCGAGGAGTTCGGACGGCTCGAACACCGACCACGGCGCCGGGGTCCGCGGGTGTTCCGCCTCGCGCCGTTCGGCTCGCAGGCGTTCGAAGGTCCAGAGCACGTAGAGCAGGGCAGAGAGGTCGCGGTGCAGGTAGGCGGCCGGGTCGCCGTCGTCCCACCAGTCGGGGAGTTCGACCCGGCCGGTGGCGCCGTCGAGCACGGCCACGAAGTCGTACATCCACCCGCCGACGACCAGGAACTCGCCCTGGTGCGGGCGGGTCGACAACTCGCCCTCGTCGTCGGGGTCGAAGTTCTCCGGGTAGTCCTCCGCCAGGGTGCTCAGCGGGCCCTCGGCGTCGACGTCGAGCATGCACCGGCCGGAGACGGGCAGGCCGATCTCGGTGAGCAGGCGCCGGGTCGGGACGTGAGTGAGGCTCGCGGGCAGGTCGGCGTCCTCGAACCGGCGAACGCCGCCCTCGCCGGCCAGCGTCGCGAGGTCCTCGACCAGGGCCGGATCGACGGCGTACGCCAACTCGCCCGGATCACCGGGCTCGGCGCCCCAGGCGAGGGAGCGGATCGCCAGCGCCGTGTCCCAGTGCGCGGGCCGGTCTCCCGTCCGCCGGAACAGCTCCGGGTCGGCCTCGCGCAGCAGCCGCCGTACGAACCGCCCGATCTCGGTGACGGTCGCCGGACCGTGTGGCCGCGCCCCACCCTCCGCCAGGTCGTGTTCGCCGGCGGCGGCCGAACTGACCGCCTCGATCTCGGTCGCCAGCGCGATCAGGCGGTCCGGACCGGTGGCCAGCAGATCCCGCTGGAGGACGTCGTCACCGTCCGGGCGGGCCAGGTAGACCTCACCGCTCGCACCGTCCAACAGCACGGTGACCGGCCCGTGGACCGTCCAGGCGTCGTAGCGGGCCTCGCCCAGCACGTACAGCCCCTCGGTGCCCTGAATGCCCTGCCGCTCGTACCAGGACGCAGCGGTTTGGAGCGGCTCGTCCCCCGAGGCCTCCAAGTCCAGGTACGCGTGCGACCAGCACAGCTCCCCGGCGGCGAGCAGCTCCCGGCTCGGCCCGTGGGTGATGCCCTCGGGCACCAACCGAAGCCTGCCGACGTCCACACCAGTCCCCGTCACCGCTCGCCCCCCTGCCCCGTCCCTCACGACGGACGATCTTCCACCGACGCGAGCGACCCTAGCCGACACCACTGACAATCCGCCCACCCCGGATCCGCCCGACCGTCAACTCCGGCGCAGAAACCACGAAATGGCATGCACGCCACTAGCCAACCGTCCAGTAGCACCCCTACCGTCGACTCCCCGTGGCTTCGACGGAGGAGCTCGCCTTGCGCCCACGCCCCCACCGCCTCCGCTTCCCGGCCGCCGCCCTCGCGTCGGCCCTACTCGTCACCGCCGCCCTGACCACCCCCACCACCGCCACCGCCGTCCCCACCGGCACCACGACGGCCGCCGCCGACTACTGCGGCGGCCACTGCACCGACATCCTCCCGCCCGGCGAGAACGGCAACGCGACGCTCGCCGAGATCCTGCTCAACCGGATGTTCGGCAGCCGCCCCGCGCACACCGACGACCAGCTCGGCCCGTACGCGGCGCTCGCCTCCGGCTACCCCGGGCTCACCGAGGCCGGACTGCGCGGCTTCTTCAACGACGCCTCCTTCGGCGTCCCCGCCGACCAGGTGGCCAGCACCACCTCCCCGCGCCCGGACGTCACCATCGTGCGCGACAAGGCCGCCGGCGTGCCCCACATCACCGGCACCACCCGCTACGGCACCGAGTTCGGCGCGGGCTACGCCGCCGCGCAGGACCGGCTCTGGGTGATGGACCTGTTCCGGCACGTCGGCCGCGGCGAGCTGTCCGGCTTCGCCGGCGGCGCCGCCGCCAACCGCCAGCTGGAGCAGAGCTTCTGGCAGGCCGCGCCGTACACCGAGGCCGAGTTGCAGCAGCAGATCGACGCGCTCGCCGCCCGCGGCGGCCGGGCCGCCCAGGCGCTGGCCGACGCCAACGCCTACCTCGACGGCATCAACCAGTACGTCACGCAGGCGTACAACGGCCGCACCTTCCCCGGCGAGTACGACCTCACCGGGCACATCGACCCGATCACCAACGCCGGTTCGATCGAACCGTTCAAGCTGACCGACCTGGTCGCCCTGGCCTCCGTGGTCGGCGCGCTGTTCGGCGCGGGCGGCGGCAACGAACTCGCCTCCGCCCAGGTCAAGTCGGCCGCCGAGGCCCGCTACGGCAAGGACGCCGGGGACGCGCTCTGGAAGTCGCTGCGCGAGGCCGACGACCCCGAGGCGGTGCGGACCCTGCACGACGGCCAGAGCTTCCCGTACGCCACCGTGCCCGACCAGCCGCAGGGCCAGGCACTGCCCGACCCCGGTTCGGTGGTGCCCGAGCGGATGATCTACGACACCACCGGCTCGGCGGGGTCGACCACGACCACCGCGAACGGCGTCCTGCCCGGCAACCTGCTCACCGCGAAGCACGGCATGTCCAACGCCCTGCTGGTCTCCGGCGCGCACACCGACGACGGCCACCCGGTCGCCGTGTTCGGCCCGCAAACCGGTTACTTCGCCCCGCAGTTGCTGATGCTGGAGGAGATCCAGGGCCCCGGGATCAGCGCGCGCGGCGCGGCCTTCGCGGGCCTGAGCTTCTACGTGCAGCTCGGCCGCGGCCAGGACTACGCCTGGAGCGCCACCTCGGCGGGGCAGGACATCACCGACACCTACGCCGTCCCGCTCTGCACCACCGACGGCTCGCCGGTCACCACCGCCGCCAACTCCTACCTCTGGCACGGTCAGTGCCTGCCCTTCGACCGGCTGGAACGCAAGGACGCGTGGAGCCCGACCACCGCCGACTCCACCCCGGCCGGCTCGTACACCCTGGTGATGTACCGCTCCGACTACGGCCTGGTGACCGCCCGGGGCACCGTCGGCGGCACCCCGGTCGCGTTCACCTCGCTGCGCTCCACCTACCGGCACGAGGCCGACTCCATCATCGGCTTCCAGGAGTTGAACGACCCCTCCGCGGTCCACGACGCACCGAGCTTCCAGCAGGCGGCAGGGGACATCAACTACACCTTCAACTGGTTCTACGCCGACTCCCGCGACATCGCGTACTACAACTCCGGCAGCAACCCGGTGCGCGCCCCCGGCGTCGACGCCGGCCTGCCCGTCCTCGCCCAACCCGCCTACGAGTGGGCCGACTTCGACCCGGCCACCAACACCGCCCGGTACACCCCGCCCGCCGAGCACCCGCAGTCCGTCAACCAGGACTACTACGTCTCCTGGAACAACAAGCAGGCCGACGGCTACACCACCGCCGGCTTCGGCAACGGATCGGTGCACCGCGCCAACCTGCTCGACGACCGGGTCAAGGCGCTGCTCAAGAACGGCGGCACGGTCAGCCGGGTCTCGCTCACCCAGGCCATGGAGAGCGCCGCGCTCACCGACCTGCGGGCCGAGGACGTCCTCCCCGACCTGATCCGGGTCCTGCGCAGCGGGCCGGTCACCGACCCGGCGACCCTCACCGCGCTGCAACAGCTGGAGGCCTGGCTCGCCGACGGCGGCCAGCGGAAGGAGACTTCAGCCGGCAGCCACACCTACGCGGACGCCGCCGCGATCCGGGTGATGGACGCCTGGTGGCCGCTGGTCGCCGACGGCGTCATGCGGCCGGGGCTCGGCGACCAGCTGTTCACCGCCCTGACCGGCGCGCTGCAGATCAACGAATCGCCCTCCGGCGGGCAGACCGGCGCCGCCGGCGGCCCGGTGAGTGCCAACGAGTCCATCCCGCACAAGGGTTCGTCCTTCCAGTACGGCTGGTGGAGCTACCTGGACAAGGACCTGCGGTCCGTCCTCGGCGACCCGGTCGCCGGACCGCTGGCCCGCCCGTTCTGCGGCGGGGGCGACCTGACGGCCTGCCGGAACGTGCTGCTGAACACCCTGAGCCAGGCGGCCGCCCAGACCCCCGCCCAGGTCTACCCGGGCGACGGCGACTGCTCGGCGGGCGACCAGTGGTGCGCCGACACCATCATCCAGCGGCCGCTGGGCGGGGTGACGGACGACAAGACCACCTGGCAGAACCGCCCGACGTACCAGCAGGTGGTGCAGTTCGCCGGCCACCGCTGAGCGGTTGACCCACGTCCGCCGGCGCCCACGCAGAGGGCGCCGGCGGCGTCACTTCGTCCGCCCGTTGGCCTTCCGCTCCTCGTCCCGCAGGTTGCGGGCCTCGCGCTCCAAGCGCCGGTACGCATGCACGTACGCTTCGGAATTGTCGGGGGAGATCCGATCGGCGACGGCGTAGGCCAACTCCCCCGCGCTCTCCACCAGGGCGGCGAGCGCCCCCAACAGCGCCGCCTCCTCCGTCTCCGGAACCTTCTCCCGGCTGGTGTCCCGCGCCTTCGGCAGCGCGTTCTCCCGCAACTGCCGCCGCGCCTCACCCACCGCGTCGACCATCGCCCGTACACCGCTGTCCATCGCGCCTCCAGCTCCTGCCCGCCCTCCGACGTCCCGGTGAGTGTGCCCGCCCGCAGGGGAATCAAAAACCCCACCCTGTAGCACCTGAAACACAGCTATGGTACTTACATGGCAGCAGACGACTCCCTCGCGACCGGCCAGCGCTCGCTCGGCGACCCCGACCTCCACTACCCGCTCTGGCCCCCGCTCACCGCAGGTTGCCCGCGGACCAGCTCGGAGGACGTCTCCTACCCCGTCGAGGTCGACTACGCCTACGACAAGGCCGACCCGGCCGGCCTGTTCGCCCCCGTCAAGGCCCGCGGCGGCCTGGAGCGGTGGGCGCCGCTGCTGCCCCCGCTGCTCGCGCCGGGCCTCGGCGAGGGCGCCACCCCGCTGGTGGAGATCCAGCCGGGCGTCCACATCAAGGACGAGTCCCGCAACCCCACCTGGAGCCACAAGGACCGGCTGAACCGCTGCACCGCCGGCGCCGCCGTGGGCGTCGGCGCGCCCGGCATCGCGGTCGCGTCCTCCGGCAACCACGGCGCCTCGGCCGCCGCCTACGCCGCCCGCGCCGGACTGCCCTGCGTCGTCTTCACCGGCCCCGACCTGCCGCCGGCCGTGGACGCGTTCCTCAACGCCTACGGCGCGGTGGTGCTGCCGGTGCCGTGGGAGGCCCGCTGGCCGCTGCTGCGGCAGGTGGTCGAGCGGTTCGGCCTGCACCCGGTCAGCAACCTGACCACCACCCACACCGGCCACGCCTACGGCCCCGAGGGCTACAAGACCGTGGCGTACGAGATCTTCCAGGACGTGGGCGTGCCGAGCGCGGTGTTCGTGCCGACCGGGTACGGCGAGCTGCTGTTCGGTGTCTGGAAGGGCTTCGCCGAGCTGCGCCGACTCGGCCTGGCCGACCGGGTGCCGCGCGTCTTCTCCTGCGAGTCCGCGGCCTCCGGCCCGCTGCGGCGGGCGATCGCCCGGGGTGTCCCGGCCACGCGCGTGACGGTCGGCCCGAGCGACGCCTACTCGATCGCCTCCCCGGTCAGCGGCTACCGCGGCGTGGTCGCGGTACGTGAGAGCGGCGGCCGGGCACTGACCGTGGACGACGGCCAACTCGTCGACGCCCAGCGCGAGCTGGCCCGCGCCGGGCTGTGGACGGAGCTGTCCTCGGCGGCCGGCCTGGCCGGCCTGCGCAGCCTCGGCGAAGAGGCCCTGGGTGAGGGCCCGGTGGTCTGCGTCTCCACCTCCAGCGGCTTCAAGGACAAGGCCGTGGGCAGCCGCCCGACCACCCCGGTCACCCCCGAGTGGTCGGACGTCGAACGCCGCCTGCGCGCCGCGGGCATCACCGGTTAGCGCTTCACCGCATACCCCAGGTAGGTCACTTGCGGCCGGACGGCCGGGGACAGGACGAAGTCGACCAGCGACGGAATCCCCTCGTCGGTGATCCGGCCGCTTCGGCGCGCCAGGACCGCCCGGACCAGGTTGAGCGGGTTGCGGGGCTTGAACTCGCGGATGTCCTGGTTGCGCAGGCCGTGCCGGGCCAGTGCGGCGGTGAGCTCGTCCGGGGTGCGCAGCCGGGCGGCGGTGTAGCGGCCGGGCGGCATGATCCGGGTCATCGGGATGGCCTGGAAGGCGCCGAGGTAGACCAGCCGCGAGAGCACGGTGCGGCTGACGGTGTCGTAGGCCAGGGTGCCGCCGGGGGCGAGCACCCGGGCGGCCTCACCGAGGACGCCGTCCAGGTCGTCGGTCACCTCGAAGGTGTCGGCACCATAGACAAGCTCGAACTCGGCACTGCCGAACGGTAGTTCCTCCCCGCGAGCAACCAGGTTGGTGACCGCGGGGCCGCCCCTCCCCTGCGCGGACCGGGCGTACGAGGCGGCCACCGGGGACGGGTCGACGGCCGTCACCCGGTAGCCGAGCCCGGCCAGCCCGCCGGCCACCAGACCGCGCCCGCCGCCGACGACCAGCGCGCGACGGCCCTCGCCGCGCGGGGCGACCTCGGCCAGGTAGGCCATCCGGACGGCCTGGAAGGCGAGGGCGCGGATGTGCCTGCCGTCGATCGCCTCCGGGGACGGTGCGTCGAGCTCGATGTGCGGGATTGTGCGCATGGCTGAACTCCCTCAGGACTCACTCGAACGTTCAGGTTCCCTGAGGGAACTTATCAGGATGGGTTTCCTCGGGGAACCCGTCTACGCTGGCCGCATGACCCGCACCTCGCTCGCCGACGTCGCCTGCTCCATCGCCCGCGCCACCGACCTGTTCGGCGACGCCTGGACGGCGCTGATCATGCGGGACGTGCTGACCGGCATCCACCGCTTCGACGACCTGGCCCAGGACCTGGGCATCTCCCGCAAGATCCTGGCCGCCCGGCTGGCCCGGCTGGTCGAAGAGGGCGTGCTGGTGCGCGAGCGCTACCAGGAGCACCCGCCGCGCGAGGGGTACCGGGCCACCGAGAAGGGCGCCGAACTGCACGCCGTGCTGATGGCGCTGATGGCCTGGGGCGACCGCTGGTACGCGGGCGAGGCCGGCCCGCCGGCCCGGATCCGCCATCTGGACTGCGGGCGGGACACCACGCCCGTGACGGCCTGCGGCCACTGCGGCAGGCCGCTCACCGCCGCCAACACCACCGAATTGCCCGGCCCCGGCGGCCGAACCGGCCCCGGCACCCAGGTCCTCGGCCCGCTCCTCGCCACCCGCGCCGCCCGAACCGCCCGAACCGCCCGAACCGCCCGAACCGAACACTGACGGCGCAGCGGTAGCACCCGATCAGCCGATGCCGGACCCCGGCCCCGCTACGCCGCGGCCCGCCCCCGCCGCACCAGCCACCAGGTGACCGCCAGCGACACCACGAACAGCGTCAGGTTGATCCCGTTCTCGATCAGGTGGAAGGTCCCCAGCCGGCCCTCCGGCTGCAGGCTCTGCTGTATCCCGACGTACCCCTGCTGCTTGAGACAGGAGAAGAAGGCGTCCCCCCGCCCGTCCGGGATGCTGCCGCAGGCGTGCGACATCACCTCGCTGTACGGGTGGACCTGCCCGGCCGCGTCCACGAACGGCGCCTTGCCGCCGTCCAGCACCAGTTCGTTGGGCACCGCGGCGAACGGATCGCCGCCCGCGCCCCGGTCCGGCCCCAGCGGGATGGTCCGCGTCACCGGGTCCATCAGCTGCGGCCGCAGCTGCTCCATCAGCGTGGTGCGCCCGCCGAAGGCGCCGAGCACCACGACCAGCGAGGGCAGCACCCGGCGCAGCGCGGCGCCCACCGCGACGCCGAACATCCCCCAACCGAGGCCGAGCGTGAGCGGCATCCAGCCGCCGGCCGGAAGTCCAGCATGTCGGCGACGGTCAACTTGACCCGGTTCTGGAGGACCGGGCTTGGAGGTAGGGCGCAACTGGCTGTTGCGTGGCCTCCTCCGTCTGAGCACCTATGCGGGTGCTGGGACGCGTGACTCACGCCCCGCCGTCCACACCGTCTCGCCCTTGCGGGCGATGTTGTGGGACGCGTTGTCGTCCGCGTGCATGACGGTCCCGCAGGACCGGCACGCGAACGTTGCTTGATCGACGCGGTTCTTCCGCTCGATATGACCGCACTGGCAGCACAGCTGGCTGGTGTACGCGGGATCGACGTACACCAGCGGCACTCCGGCCCGGCGCGCCTTGTACTCCACGAAGGAGGCGAGCTGGCGGAAGCTCCACGAGTGCAGCTGGGTCCGCTGGTCCTTGCGGTGCCGTACCCGGTCGCGGATGCCCGTGAGGTCTTCCAGGGCGATCCCGCATCCGGTGCGTTCAGCGGTGGTGACAATGGTCTTGGCGACGATGTGGTTGACGTTGGCGCTGTGCCGGGCTTCCTTTCGGGAGCGCTTCTTGAGCAGGCGCTTGGCGGACTTGGTGCCTTTAGCCTGGAGCTTCCTGCGCAGGTCGAGTTGCCGCTTGCGGTGCCGGTTCAGGCCGCGCCCGGCGGCCCGGTACCCGGTGCTGGTGGTGGCGATGTTGGCGATGCCGAGGTCTACGCCGATGAAGGCGGCCGGGTTTTGGTTGAGCGGCTTCTCCGGCACCTCACAGGTGGCGATCAGGTAGAACTCGCCGCCTAGCTCGATGAGATCGGACTCGCCCTTGCGGTGCTCGCGCAGCATCGCGAGCGCTTCCGGCGAACACGCGAAGCGCACACCCTTGAGCCGTCCGGCCGTGGTCCAGATCGACACCGTTCGGGCGTCCAACTGCCAGGACAGGCAGCGGTCGTCATAGGGCTGTGCGGCTTCGGGCCGGAACGTGATTGGCTTGGACTCCGCCTTGATCCGCCGCTTGGAACCCGGCTTGCCGAGGTGTCCTGCGCGGATGTTGGCCTTCAACGTGGTGTAGGCATCGCGGGCCTTCTTGATCACGTGCTGGGCGGCCTGCGCCCCCAGCCCCCGCGCCTTCAACTCGGCGTAGGTATGCCTGCGCAGCTCGTACTCACGCGGCACACCGCGCTCGAACGCCACCACCGACACCCAGCACGCCGCGTCGTTGATTATGCGCAGAGTACGGCGCAGCGCGGCGGCCTGGTCGGCCTCCGGCAGCAGCTTCACCCGCGTCACCAGCTTCACGGCCGGACCGTAACAGCCGCCACCGACAAACAGCCGTCCGACTGTTCAAGGCGATACTGCGGCGCTCTGCGCCACAGGTCTCAGGAGCGACGGCGCGCGGCGCGCTCGGCGGCGGCCGGCTCCTCGACCAGCACCGCGGTGACCAGGGCCTTGACGTCCTCGTCCTCCAGCCCGGCCCGGCGGGCCTCGACGACCCAGCGGGCGAGGCCGCTGCGCAGCCGGGCCATGTCGTGCGGGTCGACGGCGCCGAGCGAGCCGGTGACGAAGGTGCCGGAGCCCTGGCGGGCCTCGATCAGGCCGACGTGCTCCAGCTCCCTGTAGGCCTTGAGCACGGTGTTGGCGTTGACCGTGCACGAGACGACGACGTCCCGCACGGCCGGGAGGCGGTCCCCGGGCTTGAGCACTCCCAGCCTGAGCGCCTCCCGCACCTGACGCACGAGCTGCGCGTAGGCCGGGAGGCCGTCCGCCCGGTCCACATGGAATTCGATCACGGGGCATCTCCTCGCATCGTTGAGGCCTGCCCCTGAATTGTTATGGTCCAGTAGAACACTAGTCAATCACTACACTGAAACGCTTTCAGATCCGACGGTGCGTCAGAGCTCGACCAGCACCTTGCCCCGGCTCGCCGAGCGGTCCTCGTAGAGGCTGCGGTACGCCGCCGGAATGCCGTCGAACCCCTGGTGGACGGTCTGCCGGTAGCGCAGGTCCCCGCTGCGGACCAGCGCGCCGAGGTCCCGCCGCAGCGCGGCCCAGTTCTCCTCGGTGAACCACTCCAGCGAGAACACGCCGCGGATCGTCGTGCGCGGGAACATGATCATCGGCAGCAGCCGGGGCCCGGCCCACTCGCCGCCGACCTGGCTCCCCCACTGCCAGCAGACCGCCACCCGGCTGTCCACCGCGAGCATCCCGAACACCACGTCGGTGAGCGTGCCGCCCAGGCTGTCGAAGTAGCGGTCGACACCGCCCGGGGCGAACCCGGCCAGCTCCTTGGCCACCCGCTCCGGATCGTCGCCGTCGCGGTAGTGCAGCACCTCGTCGAAGCCCAGCTCCCGCAGCCAGTCCCCCTTCGCCGGGGTCGCCGTGGTGCCGACGACCCGCGCACCGCGGTGCTTGGCGAGCTGCCCGACCACCGAGCCGACGGCGCCGCTGGCCCCGCTGACCACCACCGTCATGCCGGGTCGCACGTCGAGGAACTTCTCCACCGTCCCCCAGGCCGTCATCCCGGGCCCGCCCAGGAGCCCGAGCGCGGTGGTGACCGGCAGCCGCTCGTCGTAGTCCGAGCGGTCCAGCCGGCGGTAGGCCGGGAAGACCATCGGGAAGGTACCGGTCTGCCAGAGCATCGGAGCGCCGTCGCTGACCACATGGGTGCGCCAGCCACCGAAGCCCTGGACCAGGTCGCCGACCGCGAAGCGCGCGGCCGGCCCGGCCTCCAGCACCTCCATGATCGAGTCGGCGCCCATGTGGTCGCCGATCGGGGTGTCCAGCGCGATGCCCTGCAGGTACGGGTCCACCGACACGTAGCGCGTGCGCAGCAGCATCTCGTCCTCGGCGAGCCGGACGTCCACCTCCTCCACGACCTTCCGGTACATCCGGTCCACGTCCGGCACGCCGTCCAGGTGCTCCCGGACGACCCACTTCTCGATCCTCACGAAGGGACTCCCAACTCCCGGTCGTCGGGTCCGACCGGTTCGGTGATCAGGGTGGGCGGCGGAGCGCTGTCGTCCACCTCGGCGGTGAACGGCCTGCGGTCGTCGCGGCAGATGAACTGGACGACGTGCCGGCCGGCGGCGGCCGCGCGGATCAGGCCGCCGGTGGTCGCCCAGACCCCGGAGAGGTAGAAGTCGGCCAGGCCCGGCAGCCCCGGGCCGTTGCGCTTGATCTCCTCCTCCAAGGTCTCGCCGCTCTCCACGAACGGCTGCCAACCGAGCACCGTGCCGTCGTAGTTGCCGGTGTAGCGGACCTGGGTGAGCGGGGTGGAGACGTCCTTGACGGCCACCGCGTCCCTCAGCCCCGGGTGGTGCCCGTCCAGGAACTCGATGACGGCGTCGCGCACCCGGCGCTTCTCCCGCTGGTACTCCCGGCCCCGGCCGACCGGCAGGGTGTGCAGCTCCTCGCCGCGCCGCAGCCGGGGCGCCTGCTCAGGGCCGGTGCTCAACCGCCGCCAGGGGGCGATGTCGCAGAAGTAGCTGGCGTAGAGGACGGTGGTCGACTCGGGCGACAGCTCCGGGTAGTGGCGGCTGCGGAACTGGATGTTGATGCTGGGGTGCCGAATGCCGGTGAGCCGCGCGGCGAACTCCTCCTCCAGCAGGTAGGTGGTGCACGGGTCGCCCGCCGGGAAGGGCCGGCGCAGGCCGAGGAAGACGGTCAGGTAGCCGGGGAAGACCATGCCCGGTTCGGTGAGCGTCTCGGTGTACAGCCGGCGGTAGGTGTCGTTCAGGTAGCGGCCCTTGAGCAGGTCCAGCACGGTGGTCCGCCCGTCGCAGGCCGCCACGACGATGTCGGCGCGAACCTCCCGGCCGTCGCTCAGCCGCACCCCGACCGCAGCGTCCCGCTCGACCAGGATCTCCGTCACCTTGGCGTTGTAGGTGATCTCGCCGCCGAGCCGCCGGTAGCGCTGCTCGACCGAGCGGGCCAGGCCGAGCGAGCCGCCCTCCGGCACCCCGGCCGACTGCCCGGCGTGCGAGGCGAGTTGGAAGTAGGTCGGCAGCACCGGGAAGTTGGGGTGCTTCTCGTACAGCACGAAGTTGAACGCCTCGCGCAGCAGCGGGCTGCGGAACCGCGCCGAGTAGTCGCTCATCAGCACCGTGATCGAGCGCCGGATGACGTTGACGTACGGCAGGAAGGAGGCCAGCATCCGCCAGCGCTCCCACCGGCCCATCAGCCCGACCGGCTTGAGGAAGGGGTAACGGGTCAGCGCCACGCGGAACTTGCGCAGTCCGGCGCAGAACTGCCGGATCTGCCGGGCGTCCTCCGGGGCGAGGTCCAGCAGGTGGGCCTCCAGCCGGTCCGGGTCGGAGTAGAAGTAGACGGCCCGCCCGTCCCTGGTGCGCACCACGTTGAAGACGTCGAAGTTGCGCATCCGCTTGCCCTGCAGGGCGCCGAGTTCGAGCCAGATCCGGTGCATCTCGTTGCCCGGCCCGCTGCCCAGCAGCCAGCTGACGCAGCAGTCGAAGGTGAACTCGCCGCGGTCCCAGGCGGTGCAGCAGCCGCCGGGCAGCTCGTGCATCTCCAGGATCCGCGTCCGGTAGCCGTTCATCTGCGCGTAGCAGCCGGTGGACAGGCCGCCGAGCCCGCCGCCGATGATCACCATGCTCTGCCGGCCGCTGCTCGCCCCCGTCATTCCGGCCCTCCGACGGTCATCCGGCCCACGGTGGCCCGGTCGAGTTGCGGCAGCGGGCCCCACTTGCCCGCGTGCCAGGGTTCCTGGTTGTCGCTGGGCCAGGCCCGGAACGGTCGGCCGAGTTCCCGACAGAGGTACTGGGCGGCGTACCGGCCGCTGGTGGCGGCCCGGATCAGTCCGCCGAGCGAGGTCCACTGCCCGGCCATGGAGAAGCCGCTGAGGCCCGGCAGCCGCATCCGGTCCCGGTTGACCAGGCGGTTGGCGGCGTCCTCGGCCTCGGAGAAGGCCTGCCAGGCGAGGATGCTGCCGTAGGTGTTGCCGGTGAAGCGCTCGGTCGTCACCGGCGAGGCGACGTCGACGAGTTCGATCCGCCCGCCGAGGCCGGGGTGGGTCCGGGCCAGGAACTCCCGGACGAACGCGGCGACTTCCTGCTTGCGCGCCCGGTAGGCCCGGCGGTCGCGCACCCGCAGCTCCTTCCAGGAGCGGTAGTCGCTGAAGTAGGTGCAGTGCAGCACCGACTTGCCGGGCGGGGCGAAGCCCTCGGCGTAGTCGGAGCGCAGCTGCACCACCAGGCTGTGCTGGAGCGAGCCGGGCAGCCGGGCGCCCTGCTCGGGCGGGAGCAGGTAGGTGGTGCTGTGCGGCTCGCCCGCTGGCAGCGGCCCGTCGACGCCGACGAAGGCGGAGACCACGGCCGGGTAGAGGTTGCCGGGCTGGTCCAGCAGTTCGCCGTACAGCCGGTCGGTGGTCGGGCTGGAGTAGCGGCCCGCCAGCAGCCGGCCGAGCACCGTCGGTCCGTCGCAGGCGGCTACCACGTGGTCGGCGAAGTGCCGTGAGCCGTCCCGCAGTTCGACGCCGACGGCGCGGCCGTCCTCGACCAGGATGCGGTCCACCCGGCAGCGGTAGCCGATCACCCCGCCGAGCGAGGTGTACCGCTCCTCCACCGAGCGGGCCAGGCCGAGCGAACCTCCCTGCGGGAAGCCCGCGTTGCCGGTGTGCGCGGCGGCCAGGGTGTACAGGTACGGCAGCAGCGGGAAGCCGGCCGGCTCCTGCAGGAACATGGTGGGGAAGGCCCGCCGCAGCAGCGGGTCCTGGAAGCGCTCGGCGAAGCCGCTCATCGGGGTGGTCGCGGTGCGCCAGAACAGCCGGAAGGCGGGCAGCACGGTGCGCAGGGAGCGCAGCCGTTCGGCCGGGGTGCGCAACGGCCGCGGGGTGAGGTCCCAGGGCAGGTCGATCGCGACGAAGCGGCGCAGGTCCTTGCAGAAGGCGCGGATCGGCGCGGCGTCCCCGGGGGCGAGGGCCAGCAGGTGGGCCTCCAGCCGGTCCGGGTCGGTGTGGAAGGTGACGGCCCGGCCGTGCTCGTCGACGACCCGGTTGAAGGTGTCGAAGTGGGTCACCGACTTGCCGTCCAGGGCGCCGAGTTCGCGCCAGACCTGGTGGGCGCCGGTGCCCTCGGCGGTGCCGATCAGCCAGTCGATGCAGTAGTCGAACAGGTAGCCGTGCCGGGACCAGGCGGTGCAGCAGCCGCCGGGCAGCACGTGCTTCTCGAAGATCCGGGTCTCCAGGCCGCTCATCTGCGCGTAGCAGCCGGCGGCGAGGCCGGCCAGGCCGGCCCCGATCACGATCACCCGGGGCGGGCCGCCGTCGGCCCGCTCCCTGGCGGACCAGTCCGGCCCGCGGTCAGCCACGGCCATCGACGGTGCCTCCGGCGAGGATGGCACCCGCCAGTTCGGCGTTGCGGGCGGCGAACTCGCCGTCGAGCATCTCGGCGTGGTCGCCGTGGCCGGTGTACACGGCGGTGCCGGTGGTGGAGGCGCCGTGCCAGGAGCCGGGCTCGCCGCCCTCGTGCACGGCGAGGCGCTCGCGCTCGCAGACCACGTCGAGCTGGGCGTTCACGGTGCCCGTGTTGGGGGTGCGGCTGCAGAACTCCAGGTAGTCCCGGGCCTGTTCCAAGGTCTCCCGGGCGACGATCCGCGAGCCGGTGTGCCGGTGCAGGTGCTCGCGCAGCTCCCGTTCGAAGACGGCCACGTGCTCCTCGCCCAGATCGAAGGCCGCCAGGCTCCGGTAGGCGTCCACCAGCAGCACCGAGCCGACGGTACGGCCGCGCCGTTCCAGTTCCTTGGCCACCTCGAAGGCGAGGTTGCCCCCGAGTGAGTAGCCGAGCAGGACGTACGGGCCCGACTCGTGCAGCGCCTCGACCAGGTCGGCGTAGCGGGCGGTCTTGTCGTCGCCGGTCAGGTAGTTGAAGGCGGCGATCCGGTGCTCGGGCAGGTGCGCGGCGAGCTGCCGGTAGACCAGCCCGTGGCCGCCGGCCGGCGGGAAGCAGAAGACCGTACGGGCTTCGGGAGCCTCGGAGTTGAACCAGAGGTGGGGTTCGCCGCCGGCCACCTCCCCGGTGATGATCTGCTCGACGGTGCGGGCCATGCCGTGCAGGGTGGTGACCTTGAACAGCAGGCCGACCGGGATGCTGATGTTGAACTCGGTCTGCAGGTGGTGGATCAGCTCGATCAGCCGGATGGAGCTGCCGCCGAGTTCGAAGAAGTCGTGCTGGAGGCCGACTTCGTCCAGGCCGAGCAGGTTCCTCCAGTGCTCGGCGACCCTGGTCTCGTAGAGGGTGGCGGGCGGTTCGTGCCGCTCGCCGCCGGTGTCGGCCTCGGGCTCCGGCAGGGCGGCGAGGTCGACCTTGCCGTTCGGGGTGAGCGGCAGGGCGGGCAGTTCGGTGAGGTAGGCCGGGATCATCACGGTGGGCAGGTGTTCGGCGAGGTGGCGGCGCAGTTCGCGACGGTTCAGCTCGACGCCCTCGGCGGCCACCAGGTAGGCGGCCAGCACGGCTTCGCCCGAGAAGTCCTGCCGGACGGCGACGCAGGCCTGGGCGAGTTCGGGCCGGGCGGTGAGGTGGGCCTCGATCTCTCCGAGCTCGATCCGGTGGCCGCGCACCTTGACCTGGTTGTCGATCCGGCCGAGCAGGTGCGCGGTGCCCGCGGTGTCCCAGTGGCCGAGGTCGCCGGTGCGGTAGAGCCGCAGCGGCGTGCCGTCGAACTCCAGGGTGGTGAAGCGCCGTTCGGTCTGCTCCGGGTCGTTCGGGTAGCCGGCGGCGACGCCCGCGCCGCCGATCCACAGCTCGCCGGCCACCCCGGCCGGGACGGGCTCGCCGTAGCGGTCGAGGATGTAGAGCGCGCTGTTCGGGAAGGGCCGGCCGATCGGGACCATTCGGCCCGGTTCCAGCTCCTCGGCGGTGCCCTCGTAGTAGCTGGAGTCGACGGTGGCCTCGGTCAGGCCGTAGGAGTTGACCAGCCTGGTGTCCGGCCCGCACAGGGCGCGCAACCGCTGGTGTTCGGCGGCCTTCCAGGAGTCGGAGCCGACGATCAGCAGCCGCAGGAAGTCCAGCCGCAGGCCCTCGCGTTCACAGTGGGCGAGCAGGGCGCGGGCCACTGCGGGGACGAACTCGCCGCAGTCGACGGCCTCCTGGCGCATCACCCGATGCAGCCGGGCGGTGTCGAAGAGCAGTTCGCGGTCGACCAGGACGAGGGTGCCGCCGGTGCCGAGCGCCCGGGCGAGGTCGCCGGAGAACACGTCGAAGGCGGTCCCGGCCATCTGCAGGTGCACCCGGGCCTCGGTGTCCAGCCGGTACTGCTCGCGCCAGCCGGCCGTGACCGCGGCCAGGTTGCGGTGGTCGACCCGCACGCCCTTGGGGCGCCCGGTGGAGCCGGAGGTGTGGATCACGTACGCGGCCCGGTCCGGGTCCGCAGCGGGCAGCGGCCCGGCGGCGGTGGCCGGTCGGTCCAGCTCCTTCAGCGTGATCAGCGGCGCGGGCAGGTCGGCCGGGAGCGGGCGCCGCTCGTCCACCACGACCAGGGTGGCCCCGGCGTCGACCACCTGGTACGCCAGCCGGTCGCCCGGGTGTCCGGTGTCGAGCGGCAGGTAGGCGGCGCCGGCCCGCCAGATCGCCAGCAGGGTGGTGATCAGCTCGGGTGACTTGTCCAGGCAGACCGCGACCACCGAGCCTTCGCCGACGCCCAGTTCGCGCAGCCGTGCGGCGGTGCGCTGGGCGCGCCGGTCGAGCTCGCCGTAGGTGACCCGCCGGACGGTGTCCCGGCCGGGGGCCGCCACCGCGACGGCCTCCGGGTGCTCGGCGGCGGCCTTGGCGATCAGCTCGGGCACCGGCACCGCGTCGTCGATCCGCCGCTCGACGCCGCTGTACTCGTCGAGGATCCGGCGGCGTTCGGCCGGGTCCAGCATCCGCAGCCGGCCGACCGGCTCGCCTTCGGCGGCCCCGGTCATGGCGTCCAGCAGGTTGCGGTAGTGCGCGGCCAACCGCTGGACGGTGGCGGGCTCGAAGAGGTCGGAGTTGTACTTGAACACGCAGTGGAAGCAGCCGTCCGACCGGTCCTCGTAGGCGGACAGGGTGAGGTCGAACTGCCCCTCTTCCTCGGGGAGTTCGATGTACTCCAGGCGGTATCCGAAGCGTTCCACGGCGACCTTGTGGGTGAGCAGGATGAACATCGCCTGGAACACCGCGGAGCGGCTCGGATCGTGCTGCAGCCCCAACTGCTCGACCAGCAACGGGAACGGGTACTCCTGGTTGTCCAGGCCGCCGAGCACGCTCTCCCGCACCCGGGCCAGCAGCTCGGCCACCGTCGGCTCCCCGGCCAGGCTCACGTGCAGCGGCAACGGGTTGACGAAGTAGCCGTAGACGGAGGCGAACTCCTCCTGGGTGCGGCCGGTGACCGGGCTGCCGACCACGATGTCCGGCTGCCCGGACCAGCGGTGCAGCAGCAGGTAGTAGGCGCTGAGCAGCACCATGAACGGGGTGGCGTTGTTCGCGCGGGCCAACTCGTGAACCCGCGCGGAAAGTTCGGCGTCCAGCCGGAAGAACTCGGAGGCGCCGTTGTGGGTCTGCACCGCCGGGCGCGGCTTGTCGGTGGGCATGGCCAGCACCGGCACCCCGGCCGGCAGGTGGCCGCGCCAGTAGTCGAGCATCCGCTGCGCCTGCGGCCCGGCCAGGAAGCGGTTCTGGTGATTGAGGAAGTCCAGGTAGCGGGCGGCCACCGGGGGCAGTTCGGGGGCGCGGCCCCGGCGCAGCGCCTCGTAGACCTCGAACAGCTCCTCGATGAAGGTGAAGGTGGAGATCGCGTCCGAGACGATGTGGTGGACGGCCTTCATCAGCACCCAGCGGTCCGGCCCGCGCCGGAACAGCCGCAGCCGCACCAGTGGGTCCTCGGCCAGGTCGTACGGCCGCCGGTACTCGCGGACGATCAGCTCGTGGATCTCCTCCCAGGGGCGGCCCTCGACGTCGAACAGCCCGGTGTCGGCGTTGACTTCGGCGCGGATGCGCTGGACCGGGCGGCCCTGATCGGCGGTGAAGGCGGCGCGCAGCCCGGGGTGGCGGGCGACCAGGAAGGTGAAGGCGGCGAACACCAGCTCCGGGTCGAGTTCGGCGCGCACCTCGACCGCGCCGCCGATGTTGTACGCGAAGCCGTCCGGGTGGAGCTGGCGCAGGAACCACAGCGCCTGCTGGTTGTGGGTGAGCGGGTAGCGGGACTCGTCGGTGTGGAGCTCGACCTCTGCCTGCTCCGCGCCGCCCTCGGCGGCGAGCCGCTCGGCCAGGCCCTCGGCGAGCAGGTCGACCAGGTCGCCGACGGTGCCGTTGCTGAGCAGCGCCACCACCGGCAGGGCGAAGCCGAGTTCGGCGTGCACCCGGGCCCGCAGCTCCATCGCGAGCAGCGAGTCCAGGCCGTGCGCGCCGAGCCTGGTGTCCGGGGAGATCCGCTCGGCGCCGATCCGCAGGACGGCCGCCGCAGCGGCGGTGAACCGCCCGGTGACCAGCTCCCGCCGGGCCTGCCGGCCGGCGGTGCGGTAGGCGTCCAGGAAGCCGCCGGTCTCGGCCGGGGCCTGCTCGGCGGCACTCGCCGCGAGTTCGGCGACCAGCGGCGGCGGAGCCGGGTACCAGGCGAGGAAGGTCGGCCAGTCGACCACGGTGGCGACCAGCAGCTGGGCCCGGTCCTGCCCGAGGACGCGCTCCAGCACGGCGGTTCCGGCCTCCGGCGGCAGCGAGCTCATGCCGCGCGCGTCGCGGTAGTGGGCGACCAGGCCCAGTTCCTCGATCATGCCGGTGGCCCAGGGGCCCCAGTCCAGGCTGAGCGCGGGCAGGCCCGCGCAGCGGCGGTGGTGGGCCAGGGCGTCCAGGAAGGCGTTCCCGGCCGCGTAGTTGGTCTGGCCGGCGGTGGTGAGCAGCGACGCGACCGAGGCGAACAGCACGAAGTGGTCGAGCGGTTCGGCCCTCAGCAGCCGGTGCAGCAGGTGGGCGCCGACCACCTTGGGGCTGTATCCGGCGTCGAAGGCCGCGCGGTCCATCTGCGCCAGCAGGGTGTCCCGGACCTGCCCGGCGAGGTGGAACACCCCGTGGATCGGCGGGAGTTGGCGCTGGCGGTAGTCGGCGAGCCAGCCGGCGAGGGCGGTCTCGTCGGTGACGTCCACCGGGGCGAGCAGCGGTGCTGCGCCGAGCGCCTCCAGTTCGCGCAGGAAGGCGATCCGCTCCCCGGCGGGGCTCGCCGGGTCGACGCCCCGCCACTCGGCGCGTTCCGGCAGGGCGGTGCGGCCGATCAGGACCAGCCGCCGGGCGCCGCGTTTGACCAGGGTGCGGCAGAGCAGTCGGCCGAGCGCGCCGAAGGCGCCGGTGACCAGGTAGCTGCCGTCGGGGCGCAGGACCGGCGGCAGCGGCCGGGTGAGGCCCTCGGCCCGGCGCAGCCGGCTGGTGAGCCGGCTGCCGCCCCGCAGGGCGATCTCCTGCTCGTCCCCGGCGCCGAGTTCGGCGAGCAGCGCCTCGGCCTGTTCTCCGGCGCCGAGCGCGGGGTCGAGGTCGACCAGGCTGCCGCGCTGGGCGACGAGTTCCTGCTGCCACAGCACCCGCCCGATGCCCCAGGCGGGGGCGCCGAGCGGTTCGACCCGGTCGCCGGGCCCGGTGGCCTGGGTGCCCCGGGTGACGATGTGCAGCCGGCCGTCCGGGCGGGCGGCGGGCAGCGCCTGGGCGAGGGTGATCAACGAGTAGGCGCCGAGGGTGGCGAGCCGGTCGAGCTGCCCGGGGTCGGTGGCGTCGAGGGCGGGCAGGTCGAGGTTCCACAGGTGGACGACGGTCCGGTACGCCGGGTCCAGGTCGGCGAACAGCCGCCGGAGGTCCTCGGCGGAGTCGGGCCGCACCGTCGTCTCCCCGTCCGCGACGGCGTACGAGCAGCCGGGCCGGACCAGGTGGCAGCGGGCACCGCGCCCGGTGGCCAGGGCGGCCAGCCGCTCGGCGAGGCCGCCGCCGTCGGCGAACAGCAGCAGGTCGCCGGTCGGCCGGTCGAGCGGCGCCGCCGGGGCCGGCGTCCAGGCGAGTTCGGTGAGCCAGCCGTCGATGGTGGCCAGGCCCACCGAGGCGGAGGCCCGGGCGACGTCGGCGACCTTGAAGCCGGTGATCCGGCCGAGCGGGGTGCCGTCCTCGGCGTAGAGGGCGAGGTCGCCGACGAGCTCCCCGCCGCCGTCCCGGGTGACGGTGGCGTGTGCCCACAGCGGCCGGTCGCCGGCCTGGTCGAGCCGGACCTCCTCGATCGAGACCGGCAGCCGGACGCTGCCGCCCTCGGGGGCGTGCAGCCGGGTGGCCAGCAGAGTCTGGAAGCAGGCGTCCAGCAGCACCGGGTGCAGGTGGTGGTCGGCGTCCCCGGGGCCGAGCCCCGGGGTGGGCCGGATCAGGGCGAGCGCCTCATCGGGCCCGGTCCACGCCTCGGCGATGGCCTGGAAGGCGGGCCCGTAGTGGTAGCCGCGCTCGGCGAGGCGCCGGTAGCAGTCGGGGCCGTCGACGTGCCTGCCTCGGGAGCGCAGTGCGTCGAAGTCGGGTGCGGGCCGGTGGGCGCGGCGCTGACCGGTGCGGACCCGGCCGCTCGCGTGCACGGCGGGCTCGCCGCCGGCCGGGGTGGAGACGATGGTGAAGCGGGCGTCCTCGGGCGCGTAGCCGAGCTGGACGGGGACCGGCTCGCTCTCGGAGAGGAACAGCGCCCGGTTCAGCTCGACCTCTGCCAGCACCACCTCGGTGCCGCCGGTCAGCGCCCGGACGGCCTGGGCGGCCATCTCCAGGTACCCGGCGGCCGGGAAGACCACCTGGCCCTCGATCCGGTGGTCGTCCAGGTACGGCATCCGCTCCGGGTCCAGCGCGGTGGTCCAGCAGGGCTGGGCGCTCGCGGTGCGGCGGCCGAGCAGCGGGTGGTCGACCCGCCCGAGCCGGACCTGCTCCACCGGTTTCGGCTCGACCCAGTACCGGTCGCGCCGCCACGGGTAGGTCGGCAGCGGCACCGGGCGCCCGGCCGGCTGCACCGCGTCCCAGCTCACCTCGACGCCCAGGGTGTGCAGTTCGGCCAGTGTGCGGGCGAAGCGCTCGGGCTCGTCCTGGTGTCGGCGGATCGAGGGCAGGACGTGCGCCTGCTCCGCGCACTCGCGGATCGCGTGCCCGAGCACCGGGTGCGGGCCGAGCTCCAGGAACAGCCGGTGGCCGTCCTCGGCCATCCGCTCGACGGCGGCCCGGAAGCGCACCGGGTTGCGGACGTTGCGCCACCAGTACTCGCCGTCCAGCTCCGGCCCCCGGGCGAGCCCCTCGTCGGCGGTCAGGTGGAGCGGCAGCTGCGCCTCGCGCGGCTTGATCCCGGCCAGCGCGGCGATCAGCTCGTCCCGGATCGGGTCCATCCGCACGCTGTGGTACGGGACTTCGACGTCCAGGAAGCGGGCGAACACGCCCTGCTGCCTGAGCTCCTCGGCCAGTTCGCGCAGCGCCTCGGTGTCCCCGGCGAGGGTCACGGCGGAGGGGCTGTTGACGGCGCCGAGCGAGACCCGGGTGCGGTACGGACGGATCCGCCGCTCCGCCTCGGCCTCCGGCAGGCCGACGGCGAGCATCGAGCCCGTCCCGGCCAGGCGCTGTTGCAGCCCGCTGCGGGCGAGCACCACCCGGACGGCGTCGGCCAGGTCGTACACCCCGGCCTCGTGGAAGGCGGCGACCTCGCCGGTGCTGTGCCCGACCACCGCGTCCGGCACCAGGCCGTGGCTCCGCCAGAGTGCCGAAAGCCCCACCTGGAGGGCGAAGTTGGCGGGCTGGGCGAGCCAGGTCTCGGCCATCCGGGAGTCCGTTTCGTCGCGGCCCGACTCCTCCAGCAGCGACCAGCCGGCCTGCTCGCGGATCTCCCGGTCGACGGCCCGCACGGCCTCCCGGTAGACCGGCTCGCTCTCGTACAGCCCCCGGCCCATCCCCCACCACTGCGGGCCCATGCCGGTGAACACCCAGGCCAGCCGCCGGTGTCGGCGCTCCCGGGCACGCCCCTGGACCACCCTCGGGTGCGCCTCGCCGCGCTCGTGGGCGGCCAGCGCCTCGTCCAGGTCCTGCCGCCCGGAGTAGACCACGGCGAGCCGCTCGGGCAGGTGTTGGCGGCGGTGGGCCAGGGTGTGGCCGAGGTCGGCGAGCGCCGTCCCGGCGGCCAGCTCGGCGCGGACGGCGGCGGCCAGCTCGGGCAGTCCGGCGGCGTCCCTGGTGCTCAGCGGCAGCACCGCACGGGCCGGCTGCGGCACCGGCCGGACCGGGGCGGGGAGCGGCGGCTCCTCCAGCAGGACGTGCGCGTTGGTGCCGCCGAAGCCGAAGGAGTTGACGCCCGCACGGGCCGGGCCCTGGTGTTCGGGCCAGTCGGCGGGGGCGGTGGGGATCTCGAAGGGCAGCGCGGCCAGGTCGATACCGGGGTTGGGCCTCTCCAGGTTGAGGTGCGGCGGGATGCGGCGGTGCTTGAGGGCCAACGCGGTCTTGATCAGCCCGGCGACGCCGGCGGCGGCCTCGGTGTGCCCGATGTTGGTCTTCACCGAGCCGACGTAGCAGCGGTCCCCGGCACGGCGGCCGATGCCCAGGACCCGGCCCAGCGCGGCCGCCTCGATCGGGTCGCCGACCGGGGTGGAGGTGCCGTGCGCCTCGACGTACTGCAGGCTGCCGGGCAGCACTCCGGCCTCGGCGCAGACCCGCTCGATCAGGGCGACCTGGGCGTCCGCGCTGGGGACGGTGATGCCGTTGGTGCGGCCGTCCTGGTTGACGCCGCTGCCGAGGATGACGGCGTGCACCGGGTCGCCGTCGCGCAGCGCGTCGGAGAGCCGCTTGAGCACCACCACGCCGACGCCCTCGGCCCGGACGTAGCCGTCGGCGGAGGCGTCGAAGGCCCGCGAGCGGCCCTCCGCGGAGAGGAAGCCGCCCTTGGTCTCGGCGATCGTGTACTGCGGCGCCATGTGCAGCAACGCGCCGCCGGCCAGGGCGAGTTCGGTCTCGCCGCGGAGCAGGCTCTGGCAGGCCAGGTGGACCGCGACCAGCGAGGAGCTGCAGGCGGTGTCGATCGAGACGCTGGGGCCGCGGAAGTCGAAGCAGTGCGAGATCCGGTTGGACACCATCGTCATCATCGTGCCGGTGGCGGTGTGCGCGGCGATGGTGCCGAAGTCGAGGTCGGCGAACTGCAGGATCTTCCAGTCCAGGGTGAAGGCGCCCATGTAGACGCCGACGTCCCGCCCGGCCAGCTCGCCGGGGCACAGCCCGCCGTCCTCCAGCGCCTCCCAGCTGACCTCCAGGAGCTTGCGCTGCTGCGGGTCCATGTGCTCGGCCTCGCGCGGGCTGATGCCGAAGAAGTCCGGGTCGAAGGTGTCGAAGCCGTCGATGTAGCCGCCCCGGCCGCCGATCAGCCGCCCCGGCTTGGCGCGGTCGCGGCTGCCCAGGGTGCCGGTGTCGTACCGGTCGGCGGGGGTGTCGGTGAGGCAGTCCCGACCCTCGATCAGGTTGCGCCAGTAGGTCCGGTGGTCGTTGGCGTGTCCCGGCAGGCGGCAGCCGATCCCGGTGATCGCGATCCGGTCGCAGGGCACGGCGAAGGGCGAGGTGATCATGATCCAATCCGGGGTCGGTGGCGGGACGGCGCGAACGCGGGAGGGGCGGCTTCGCGGGCCGGGCTCAGGTGGACTGCCCGGTGGGCATCGAGGGCGGCGTGAATCGAATACACCCGCGCCGAAATTGGCATTCCGACCACGAACACTGAACATGCCGATAAGCCAATCGGACCCAGGATCAGTTGCATCCCGGACCGCACGGCAAAGACACCCGGGAATTCCCCCCTAAGATCCGAAGCGGATGGGCGCGCCGACATGCGATGGCGGTCAGCACGCTCCCCCCTCGTTCTTCGCGGACTAACGACTGGAGACGTCAGAGACTCTAGCGGGAGCCACGGATCCAGGCAGTCATTCGACGTGTTAACGCCACAAATGACCCGATCTAAGGAACATTAGCGCACGAAGTTGACGTCAGGTCGGCGCGAAGGGGGCGCATTCGTCAGCAGGCGCACGAGATATGGGAGCGCGGTGCGGTCAGGTCGTCGATCGGGCGCTGCTGCACGCCCTGTGCGCTCTCGCACGGGAAGAGCTCCCGGGCCCGGCACTCGAAGCCACCGATCACCACGATCCCGACAGTTCCGCCAACCGGTGGGCGACCTGCGGTGCGTAGGCCGCGAGGCGGGCGCGCAGGCCGCGCAGCTCGTGCCCGACCAGCGCGGGCAGGGCGGCCGCCGGGGCGGACTCCAGGGTGGGCCCGAGCAGTTCGACGGCCGCCCCCGGGTCGTGCGCGCAGGCGTGGCAGTCGGCCGCCCGGACGGTGAAGAGCAGTCGGCTGGACGGCAGCTGGGTCGGGCCGAGCAGGCCGAGCGCCGTCTCGGTGGCGGCCAGCGCCCGCCGGGCCAGCCGGGGGTCGTCCAAGGCGGCGGCCAGATCGCGCAGGGCGGCGGCCGCGGCGGACTCCACCCGCAGCCGCATCGAGGCGATGGACAGCCAGGGCACGTCCGCCTCGTCCCGGTCGTCGATGTGCTCCAGGTGCTCCCGCGCCAGCCCGATCTGCCGCACGGTGGCCCGGACGTCCCCGGTCAGGGCGTTGGCACGGGCCCGGCTGATCCGGCCCATCGCGCCGGCCCAGTGCCGGCCCGGGGCGACCCGGTCGATCTCCCGCGCGTAGCCCAGGGCGGCGACCGGGTCCCCGTCCAGCCGGGCCAGGATGCTGAGGTCGCTGAGCGTACCGACGAGGGTGGGTTGGTCCCCGGCCAACTCGGCCCAGGTGAGCGCGCGGTCGAAGCAGGCCATCGCGGTGGCGTTGCGGCCGCCCTGCATCCGCAGCGCCCCGGCGGCGTGGGCGTGCTCGGCGGCCAGCCGGGCGAGCGGGCGGCGCTGCGCGGCGGGGGCGGCGGCCAGTCGGGCGAGCACCGCGTGCAGGGTGCGCTCGACGGCGGCGGTCAGGCCCGGGAGGGTGCCGGTCTCGGCGGAGCGCAGGTGGGCGGCGAGCAGGCCGGTCAGGGCGTGCGCGGTGGCGGCGTCCAGCGGCGGGGCTTCGGCGGTCTGATCGATGGCGCAGAACTCCGCTTGCAGGGCGGCGAGTTCGACCCGATCCGGCACCTCGCAACCGTCGGCGCCGTGCAGCGGGCAGAGCAGTCCGTAGTCCGGCAGCCGGGCCGGCGCGGAGCCGGGGCCGGGGCCGGGGCCGGGGGCGGGGCCGGGGGCGGGGAACGGCCCGGTCGGCACCCCGCCGGGCAGCGGCGGCCGGATCAGGCCGGGCGGGAAGGGGGCGGGCAGCGGCAGCTCGGCGGTCTCGGCGCGCAGGCAGGCCGCCCGCACCTCCCCTCCCGCGCCGAGCAGTTGGTCGATCCGCTCGGCGATCCTGGGGGTCACCCGGCGGGCGCCGTGCTCGATCTTGCTGACCGCGGTGTGGTCGTAGCCGATCCCGGCGCCGAGTTGCGCCTGAGTGAACCCGGCCCGGCGCCGCCAGTGCCGCAGCAGGGCGCCGAACTCCCGCCAGGCGCCCACATCCTGGCGGCCCGACGGCGCCGCCGAAACCCGCCCGGCCGAAGCCCGCCCCGTCGGGGCCTGAGCTGCCGAGACCTGCGCCGCCGACGCCTGCACCGCCGAGTCCCGCACCGCCGAGTCCGAACGGTTTCGGTGCACGGCTGCCTCCCCGGAGACAGGCCCTCGCGCGGGGCCCTGCGACGAGTCCGACGAGCAGGACGGTACTCGATGGCGTCCGTCCCGTACATGAGGTGGTCTCAACCACTCGGAAGAAAGCCCAGCTTGACGGGAAATCGCGGATGCGGCTTGACGGAATTTGCCAACCCTATGCCGAGCCCGCACCGGCCATTGACCTGAGCATGACGCCATGTGAGGGTTCGGGCACCCGAGCGCGGACGGCCCGCACGGCCGTTCCCCCAGACACGGCCCGCGGTGCGCCACCAGCCATGCCGTCCGCGGTCGAGGACCCCCACATCCGAGGAGCCTCGATGCAACGCAGAGTTTCCCCAGGACGGTTGCTCACCACGGCAACCACCCTGACCGTACTGGCCGGCCTGGTCGTCGCGACCGCAGGACCGGCCGGCGCCGCGCCCGCTCCCTCCCCGGCGCCGCCGAGCGCCCTGGCCGCCGCCGTCAACGCCGCAGACGCCGCCGCGGCCGCCGGGCTGGACGCACTCGCCAAGGGCCCCGGCGAGACCTATGAGCGCCGCGCCGTCACCCCCTGGCTCGGCGGCCTCTACTCCGTCTCCTACGAGCGCAGTTACCGCGGCCTGCCGGTGGTCGGCGGCGACGCGGTGGTGCTCGCGGACGGGCAGGGCAAGGTCCGCGGCCTGCAGTCGGCCTCCCCCGGCCCGGTCGGCGGCTCGATAACCCCGCAGGTCAGCCCGGCCGACGCGGAGAAGACCGCGCGCACCGAGCTGCCCGTGGTGGACACGGTGGAGTCCCGCCGCCTGGTCGTCCGGGTCAAGGACGGCACGAGCCGGCTCGCCTGGGAGACGGTGCTCAGCGGCCGTACCGACAGCGCTCCGAGCAAGCTGCACGTCTTCGTCGACGCCGCCACCGGCGAGGTGGTCGACCGCTACGACGACGTCCGGGCCGGCACCCTGAACAGCAAGTGGAACGGCCCCGGCCCGCTCACCATCAGCACCACCGGCTCCGGCGGCTCGTACTCCCTGCGCGACCCCGACCGGCCCGGCCTGAGCTGCTCCGACTACAACTCGGGCCAGGTGTTGACCAAGTCCTCCGACTCCTGGGGCACCGGCGACCCGTCCAGCAAGGAGACCGGCTGCGGCGACGCCATGTGGGCGGCCCAGCAGGAATGGAACATGCTCCGCGACTGGCTCGGCCGCAACGGGCACGACGGCAACGGGGGCAGCTGGCCGGTCAAGGTCGGCCTCAACGACGTCAACGCCTACTGGGACGGCAGCTCCGTCTCCATCGGCCACAACCAGAGCGGCGCGTGGATCGCCGCGCAGGACGTCGTCGGCCACGAGTTCGGCCACGGCATCGACCAGTACACCCCGGGCGGCGCCGACAACGAGAACGGCCTCGGCGAGGGCACCGGCGACATCTTCGGCGCGCTCACCAAGGAGTACGTCAACCAGCCCGCGCCCTACGACTACCCCGACTACCAGGTCGGCCGCGAGGTCAACCTGGTCGGCCAGGGCCCGATCCGCAGCCTCTACCAGCCCTCGCTGGTCAACAACGACCCGGACTGCTACTCCTCCGCCATCCCCGGCACCGAGGTGCACGCGGCGGCCGGCCCGCTGAACCACTGGTTCTACCTGCTGGCCATGGGCTCCAACCCGGGCGGCGGCAAGCCCACCAGCCCCACCTGCAACGGCTCCTCGGTCACCGGCATCGGCGTCAGGCAGGCCGGCCAAGTGTTCTACGGCGGCATGCTGCTCAAGACCAGCGGCATGACCTACAAGCGCTACCGCACCACCACCCTGACCGCGGCCAAGAACCTCGACCCGAGCTGCGCCCTCTACAACCGGACCAAGGCCGCCTGGGACGCCGTCAGTGTGCCCGCGCAGAGCGGCGACCCGAGCTGCACGCCGTCCGGCAACAACGACTTCTCGCTCGCGCTCGGCCCGGCCGCCGGCTCCGTCCAGCCCGGCTCCTCGACCACCGCGACGGTCTCCACCGCCGTCACCTCGGGCACCGCGCAGACCGTCAAACTGAGCACCTCGGGCGCCCCGACCGGGGTCACCGCGACGCTCAACCCCTCCTCCGTTCAGGCGGGTTCGTCCGCGACGCTGACCCTGTCCGCCTCCTCGGGCGTCCCGGCCGGGACGTACGTGATCACCGTCACCGGCGCCGCCGGCGCGGCCACCCACACCGCCCAGTACACTCTGACCGTAGGCGGCGGGGGCACGCCCGGCGGACCGGCACCGGACATCGACGTGGCCGAGGTCCAGGCCCACCTGTCCCAGCTGAACACCATCGCCGACCAGAACGGCGGCAACCGCCGGGCCGGCAGCGCCGGGCACAGCCAGTCGGTGGCCTACCTCAAGGCCAAGCTGCGGGCGGCCGGCTACACCGTCAGCGAGCAGACCTGCACCTCCTGCACCTACCAGTCCGACAACCTGATCGCCGACTGGCCCGGCGGCCCGTCCGACCAGGTCACCATGTTCGGCGCCCACCTGGACAGCGTCGCGGCCGGCCCCGGCATCAACGACAACGGCTCCGGCTCGGCCGTCCTGCTGGAGAACGCGCTCGTGCTCGCCCAGCAGCACCCCGGCCTGACCCGGCACGTCCGGTTCGCCTGGTGGACGGGTGAGGAGCAGGGCCTGCAGGGCTCGCAGTCCTACGTCGGCCGGCTGAGCTCCGCCCAGCTCTCGGCGATCAAGGCCTACTACAACTTCGACATGGTCGGCTCGCCCAACGCCGGCTACTTCATCAACAACCTCACCTCCGCGGCCTCCGCGCCGATGAAGGCCTACTGGGACTCGCTCAACCTCCAGCCGGAGGAGAACGTCGAGGGCCAGGGCCGATCGGACGACTACTCCTTCCAGCAGGCCGGCATCCCGACCTCCGGCTACGCGGCCGGCGCGGACGCCGTCAAGACCTCCGCCCAGGCCACCAAGTGGGGTGGCACGGCGGGCCGTTCCTACGACTCCTGCTACCACCAGTCCTGCGACACCACCGGCAACATCGACCCGACCGCGCTGAACCGCGGCGCCGACGGCGTGGCCTACACCATCTGGAAGACCTCGGTCGGCGGCACCACCCCCGCCGACGACTTCTCCCTCTCGGTGAACCCGGCCACCGCCACCGTCAAGCCCGGTGGCTCCGCCACGGCGACCGTCGCCACCGCGACCACCTCCGGCTCGGCCCAGGCGGTCAAGCTGACCTCCGCCGGCGCCCCGGCCGGGGTGACGGTCTCCTTCAGCCCGTCCTCGGTGCAGTCCGGCGGCTCGGCCACGATGACCGTCGCCTCCGCGGCGTCCACCGCGGCCGGCACCTACAGCATCACCGTCACCGGAACCGGCTCGGCCACCCACACCACCAGCTTCTCCCTGGTCGTGGGCAACGGGAACCCCAACCCCGGCGGCACCTGGACGCCCGGCACCACCTACCGGACGGGCGACCTGGTGACCTACAACGGAGTCACCTACCACTGCCTCCAGGGGCACACCGCCCAGGTCGGCTGGGAGCCGCCGATCGTCCCGGCGCTGTGGCAGCCGGTGTGATCCATCACAGCTGACCCCACCTGAGCCGCTGCGCCGCGGTCCGTCGAGGGGGGGGGGGAGGAGGGGGGGCGTGGCCACCCCGCGTCGGGATCGAGGCGGACTCGGCGAGTTGGCCTCCCCACACCCTGTATCTAACCGAATAA